>CALGQU010000113.1 GCA_937959125.1 uncultured Croceitalea sp. | reverse complement strand
GCCATGGCGACGGGGTTCACCCCTTCCCATCCCGAACAGGGAAGTTAAGCCCGTTTGCGCCGATGGTACTGCTACACCAAGTGGGAGAGTAGGTCGCCGCCTTCTTTGAGGCACTCAACATAACCGTTGGGTGCCTTTTTTGTTTACAGGGTTTTGATGATAGAACCGCCAGAACGTACCATCCGTACAGAGGTTGCTTTTTAATGCCTTTAGCCCAATACAACACCTTCACATATACAGAAGTATTCCTTATACTGTCAATTCGTTAGTTATAGTTAAGACCATTCAAAATAATATAGTAATATTTTTGAAAGAAAAAACTTACAATTTGACTATACTTATATGCTATTCACCGTTGTATGGTATTAAAAATAGGATGAACGTACTAATTTAGTGATTCCAAATCTTTAGAAAACCATCTTCCAATGAAGCTTATCCTACCCTTTTTTCTTTTATTGACCATTATGACTACCTATTCACAAAATTGCAATTGCGACATTGTTTTAAGCAATCTTGATACGGAAAGAATCAATTTGATTTATGCCTCTGATTTTGGTATCCAAGCCGGAAATAGGGTCTGTATTCCTAGTGGAACCTATGCTGGAATCCGGTTTTATGATATCAAAGGGAATGAAAACGCCAGAGTCACCATTACCAATTGTGGAGGCCCGGTTGTAATAAAAGAAGAAGTTTATTCTGGAATTACTTTTGAAGGTAGTTCCTTTGTCCATATCACCGGTTCTGGTCATACAGGGACAGAGTATGGGTTTAAGGTTTCTACAGTAAATCCCGGTTCCATGGGAGTTTACTTAACTAATTTAAGTACCGATTTGGAAATTGACCATATTGAAGTGGTCAACGCCGGTTTTGCCGGAATAATGGCCAAGTCCGATCCAGACTGTAACCGACCGGAAACGTGGCGGTCCAGTGGTTTTGTGATGAGGAACCTAAAAATCCATCATAATTTGGTGCATGATGTTGGCGGGGAAGGAATATATATTGGGTATACCGGAGGATATAAAACCAATTCCAACTTTATATGCAACAGTACGGCGGTCTATGGTCATTGGTTGGAGAATATAGAAGTATCCCACAATACAATAAAGAAATGTGGCTTGGATGGGATACAGCTCAATCTTGTGCGTAAAGATGGAAGCGTACATAGTAACACTATTTCTAATTATGGTAGACAGAATCAATATGCCCAGAACTTCGCCATGTGTATCGGCGCTGGGGCTTATGATATTTATAACAACAAGATGATCAACCCGCAGAATGGATTTGGTCAGGGAATACAGTTCATTAACGCGGAAAGTGGTAGTAGGATTTTTAACAACATATTTATAAGGCCACAACTCCATGCTATTTTTATACACAATAGGAATGAATTTGAAGACCCCGGACTGGGGTATTTAGTTGCCAATAACACCATTATACAGCCAGAACTGTCCGGGATACACTATAATACGGTAATTATCGAATCTAATGAGCCATCTAAATTACTTACAACCCAGGAAAGTGTTCCTTCTTTTTTTATCAATAACCTGATTATTGACCCGGGTAATCGTTTTGAGGATGGTAATACTTGGAAAGGTGCACGTGAGAATTACTTGGATTTTAATGAAATACAGACAAGGAATGCCATGGAATCTTATATCCTTACCAATCTGTTCAGTAGGGATGCGGATACCTTGGGGTTAAAAAATTGGGAGAAAAACCTTTTGGCCCCTGCAAATGCAAAATCCGTTTTGGTGGATGCGGGTACGGATATCACTTCTACCGGCATCACCTATGATTTCAACAACAAACCAAGACCTATGGGGACCTCCTTTGATATTGGGGCATATGAATTTAATATCAACCAAGTAAAGAACGTGGACCGTCTTGAAAACCTGGTTTCAAAACCTAAGGCTACAATAGCCGTTTTCCCAAATCCGACCATGGATACTTTTCAATTGACCAATGCATCACATCCCAAGGCTACCATTAGAATTTTTGATCAATATGGGGACTTAAGACTACGACTAAAGAACCACGATTTAAACGAAGAAATAGATGTGCGTACCTTAAAACGTGGGAGATATTTCTTGAAAATCAGTTTTGAGGACAAAACAAAAGAATTTAGCGGTCTAATTTTAGAATAGCACAGTGTAGTTCCTCAAAACAATATTTTTTACTCCCATACTAAACCGATGGATGAGAGTCCCTTTTTAAAAAGGGTTTTTTGCTTTATTTGTCCCTGTCGAGTTTTACTAAAATTGATATTTAGTGTAAATAATATTAGTTTATCTATTTTTTTGGTCGTTTGTCTACAAACTATTTCTCTTCTATATTTATAGGTTAAATTCTATTCTCAAATCCTATTAAATATTTACCTTAAATGAAGGTTCTTTATTTACATCAATATTTTAATACCAAATATGAACCAGGACCAACCCGAGCTTATTTCAATTGTTTGGAATTAGTAAAAAGAGGCTGCGAGGTAACCGTAATATCTGCTTCATCTGATAAGAATAAAATTAACAAAGAGCATATTGTAGATAAGATTAAAATCATTTATCTACCGGTTGCCTATTCCAATAAAATGGGTGTTAAAAGGAGATTTTATGCTTTTTTAAAATTCATGTTGCTTTCTACCAAAGAATCTATGAAGCATCACTTTGACTATGTTTACGTAAGCAGTACCCCGCTTTCTGTTGTTTTTCCGGTATTGCTTCAAAAAAAGTTTAGAAGAACCCCATATGTTTTTGAAGTACGTGACTTATGGCCCGAAGTACCTATACAAATGAATGCGATTACCAATAAATCGCTTATATCGTTTTTTAGGTGGTTTGAGAAAAAAGCATATGAGAAATCTTCTCATATTATCACTTTTTCACCTGGGATGGTCCAAGGGATATTGGAGGCAGGAATTGATAAGAGAAAGGTGAGTCTAATTCCAAGTATGGCAAAACTTGATCTTTTTGGTAGAGATATGGTTAATAAGGAAATCGGGGCTCGATATGGTATAGATCAAGATAATTTCAATGTAGTTTATTTTGGATCTTTTGGAAGAGCTAATGCCATTGATTATATTTTGAAGGCTGCTAAAATTTTGGAAAAGAGTACCGGTATCCGGTTTCTTTTTTTGGGCAATGGTTTTTACAAGGAAAAAATTGTTAATTCAATTGAAAATGGTAACAGTAAAAATGTGAGGTATCTTGGAAATTTTACTGTAGAGGAAACTGCTAAAATCGTTAACCTATGCCAAGTTTCCTTGGTCACTTTCAATAATATCCCCATACTTTCTACAAACTCCCCAAACAAGTTGTTCGATTCCCTTTCAGCTGGAATTCCCATTATCGTGAATTCCCCAGGATGGACTAAGGCTTTGGTGGAAGATAATAATTGCGGTCTGTATGCTGAAGCGGGAAATCCGGAAGCAATGGCCGATAAAATATTATTTCTAAAAAGTAATAGGGATATAAGGGTCGAAATGGGTAGAAATGCAAGAATATTAGCAGAAACCAAATACGATAAATCCATATTATATAAAAAATTCCATACTATTCTTGACGAATTTGAACTTGAGGAAAATCTAATGTATTCGCAATAATATCTCAATGGATTCCTCAATTGGGAGAATCTTTGTCTCCTCCCTTTCTTAGAATATAACGTTACTTGAAAATTTATGGATTAACCACCCAGGAAACAATCTTTTCGTTAATAGTGCTTTGGTGCGGTTATAGCATGAAAAAAGTAGGTGCTTTCGGGTACATTTTTTAGTGTAATCAATTGATTACTAGAAAATAAATTGAACAAAAAATGTTAGACCCTGGGCAAATCCCCATCCCCCTTAAGGGGAAGGTTAGAGTGGCCCATTAAATAGCTGTCCACATGGTGTGCCGCCTGCCTGCCTTCTGAAATGGCCCATACAATAAGCGACTGTCCTCGTCTTTGGTCACCTGCAACAAAGACTCCCGTTACATTGGTCTTATAATCCTTTTCAGAGGCCTTAAGGTTGGTGCGTCCATCCATTTCGACCCCAAATTGTTCAGCCAAAGTAGTCTCAGAACCTGTAAATCCTAATGCTAAAAGCACCAAGTCACATTTCCATTCCTTTTCGGTTCCGGGGACTTCTTTTAGACGGGGACGTTTTCCCGGTACTGTTTCCCATTCTACTTCGGTTGTAACTAGTCCTTTAAGATTGCCTTTGCCATCACCAACAAATTTTTTAGTGGAAATACTAAAGAAACGTTCTGCCCCTTCTTTATGGGAAGAACTGGTCCTTAGGCGCATGGGCCAAAAAGGCCATGGTTGATTTTCTGGCCTTTCCGTGGTAGCCATGGGCATAATTTCAAAATTGGAAACAGAGTTTGCCCCATGTCTTATAGAAGTGCCAATACAGTCAGAACCCGTATCGCCACCGCCTATAACAACAACGTCTTTGTCCGTGGCTAAAATTTCTTCTCCCAAATCCTTTGCTCCGGCCACCCTACGGTTGTTTTGGGGCAAGAAATCCATGGCTTGGACCACACCCTTTAAATCAGCACCGGGTATGGGTAATTCCCTTCGCACGGTTGCACCCCCACAAAGTATTACCGCATCAAAATCCTCCTTGAGGTCGTCTGCTTTAATATCCACGCCAACATGGACTCCCGTCTTAAAAACAATACCTTCCTGCTCCAAAATTTCAAGCCTTCTATCAATGATGTTTTTTTCCATTTTAAAATCAGGAATTCCAAAACGTAATAATCCCCCGGGTTTTTCATCGCGTTCAAATACGGTAACGGTATGTCCTGCCCTATTGAGTTGTTGCGCGGCTGCCAGTCCTGCCGGTCCGGAACCGATTACGGCAATTTTCTTATCCGTTCGTTTAAGGGGTAGCACCGCTTTTACCCAGTTGTTTTTAAAAGCGGTCTCTACGATGTTCTTTTCTATGTTTTCAATAGAGACCGGGTCTTCATTGATCCCCAGGACACAAGCTTCTTCGCAAGGTGCCGGACATAGTCTGCCCGTAAACTCTGGGAAATTATTGGTAGAGTGGAGTATTTTTGTGGCTTTTTCCCATTTTCCTTGATAAACCGCATCGTTAAAATCCGGGATAAGATTCCCTAGGGGACAACCGCTATGGCAGAAGGGGATACCGCAATCCATACATCGCGCACCTTGATTTTTAAGGTCCGTTTCTTTGAGTGGCTTTGTAAACTCTTTATAATTTTTAATGCGTTCCTCAACGGGAGCGTAGGACTCATCTTTACGCTCAAACTCCATAAATCCTGTTGTCTTTCCCATAATTTAAAATTTATGCTTTCCCAAGGCAATTGTTATCCTTTGGAAGGTTGTCTCTTACTATTCCGTTATTCTATTACTGCAACTGTAGTTTTTCTCTCTCCAGGCGTTCCAAGGCTTGCCTATATTCTTCTGGGAATACCTTAATGAACTTGGATAAGCTGGCCTCCCAATTTTCTAATATGCGCTGGGCAAGTGGGCTAATGGTAGCGTTATAATGATTTTCCACCAACGTTCGCAATTCTTGAATATCATTGTCCTCTTCTACGGCTAAAAGGTTTAGGGATTCTGAATTGCATCTCTTTTTGAACGTGCCTTTTTCATCATAAACATAAGCGATCCCCCCGCTCATTCCTGCGCCAAAGTTTCTTCCAACTTCGCCCAGGATAACGGCAACACCACCGGTCATGTATTCGCAACCGTGGTCGCCAATACCCTCTACTACTGCTTTTGCCCCAGAGTTTCGGACACAAAAACGCTCCCCTGCCTTTCCGTTAATATAAGCTTCCCCCTCGGTTGCGCCATACAAGGTTACGTTTCCGGTAATGACATTATCTTCTGGTTTAAGCGTCGCTTTGTCCGGTACTTTAATTATCAACTTGGCTCCGGAGAGTCCTTTACCTAGATAGTCATTGGTATTTCCGTTGACTACCATAGTAAGACCCTTTGTGGCAAAAGCACCAAAACTTTGTCCTGCCGCACCGGAGAAATTCAATTTTAAGGTGTTCTCCGGAAGGCCATCGGCACCGTATATTTTGGATATTTCATTACTGATAATGGCACCTACGGCCCTGTCCGTATTATGGATAGGGAAGTCCAAACTGGTTTTTTCTTTTCTGAACAAAGCGGGATGCGCTTTGGCAATGATGTCAAATTCAATGGACTTCTCAATGTTATGGACTTGTTCTTCGGTATTATAAAATTTGGTACCTTCTGGGACATCGACTTGATATAAAATAGGTGTCAAATCTATTCCGGCGGATTTGTAGTGATCAATGGCTTTTTTGCGGTCCAGTTTCTGTACTTGTCCTACCATTTCATCTACCGTTCTAAAGCCAAGTTTGGCCATGATTTCCCGTAACTCTTGGGCCACAAAATACATGTAGTTGACCACATGCTCCGGTTTTCCTTTAAATTTCTTCCGTAGATCGGGGTTTTGGGTGGCAATACCTACAGGGCAGGTATTTAAATGGCATACCCGCATCATAATACAACCAGATGCCACTAGAGGTGCGGTTGCAAAACCAAATTCCTCAGCCCCCAATAAGCAGGCAACGGCCACATCACGACCTGTTTTTAATTGACCGTCACATTCCAGGACAATACGGTTTCTTAGATCGTTAAGCACCAAGGTTTGCTGTGCTTCCGCGATTCCCAGCTCCCAAGGAAGTCCGGCATGTTTTAAGGAAGTGAGCGGTGAAGCCCCCGTACCACCATCAAAACCGGAAATTAAGACCACATCCGCCTTTGCTTTTGCTACCCCGGCAGCAACGGTCCCTACACCTACTTCGGAAACCAGTTTTACATTGACACGTGCTTCCCGGTTTGCGGATTTTAAATCAAAAATAAGTTGTGATAAATCCTCAATAGAATAAATATCGTGATGGGGTGGTGGGGATATCAACCCTACATAAGGTGTGGAATTTCTGGTCTTTGCAATGGAAGGATTCACTTTTGGACCGGGTAACTGACCACCTTCACCCGGTTTGGCACCTTGCGCCATCTTGATCTGTATCTCTTGGGCACTGGTCAAATAATTGGAGGTTACTCCAAAGCGACCGGATGCTACTTGTTTTATGGCACTATTTCGCCAATCCCCGGATTGGTTCTTGTAAAAGCGTTCCGCGTCTTCACCACCTTCGCCAGAGTTGCTCTTACCGCCTATACGGTTCATGGCAATAGCTAAATTTTCATGGGCTTCCTTACTGATACTCCCGTAAGACATGGCCCCAGTCTTAAAACGCTTTACGATTTCCGTCCAAGGTTCAACCTCTTCCAAGGGAATAGGGTCATAGTTGGAAAACTCAAACAACCCCCGGATGGTCATTAAATTTTTGGATTGCTCGTTGACTAACGAGGCATACTCTTTATATGTGGTAGGCTCATTGCTCCTTACCGCCTTTTGAAGTTTTGCAATGCTCAACGGATTGAACATGTGTTTTTCGCCATCACGTCTCCAACGGTATTCCCCTCCAATTTCCAAGTCCAAATTGGCATCTACCTTATCCCTATTAAAAGCTTTGAAATGCCTTTTGGTAATTTCTTTTTCTATTTCATAAAGACCAATGCCTTGAATTCTAGTGGGGGTATTGGGGAAGTATTTTTCAACCACCTTGGTGTTGATTCCAATACATTCAAAAAGTTGGGACCCTCGGTATGAGTTTAAGGTAGAGATCCCAATTTTGTTCATCACCTTTAAAATTCCCTTGCCCACTGCTTTGTTATAATTGGCAATGGCTTCATCAAAAGTGTATTCCGTAATATTATTTTCCTCAATTTGCTCCCCTATGATTTCATTGACCAAATATGGGTTTATAGCACTTGCCCCAAACCCAAAAAGGAGGGCAAAGTGGTGTACTTCCCTTGGTTCAGCAGATTCTACGATGATACTAAGCTTGGAACGTTTGCCTAATTTGCGAAGCCCACTGTTCACAAAGGAACAGGTTAAAAGTGCCGGAATGGCGGCCATTTCCAAACTGACCATCCTGTCCGAAAGTATAATGATGTTGGAGCCTTCGTCCACGGCATCTGAGGCTTGCTTCAAAATGGAATCCAAGGCTTCTTCCAAGCCATTGTGGCCTTTGGCTACCTCATACAATGTTGAAATGGAGGTCACCTTATAATCTGAACTGGCATCGTAATTTTTAATTTTATCCAAATCCTCCTTGGAGATGACAGGGTTTTGAATTTTCAGTTTTCTGCAGTGCAGTTCATTGATATCAAAAAGGTTGTGGTCACTACCCAAGGTTAAGCTAATATCCGTGATCAGTTCTTCCCGGATCCCGTCCAAAGGTGGGTTGGTCACTTGGGCGAACAATTGCTTAAAATAGTTGTAAATGAGTTGTGGCCTTTCTGACAGTACCGCAATGGGGGTGTCAGACCCCATGGAACCAATGGGTTCTTTACCATGTTGCGCCATGGGCATAATAATGGTATTGATATCCTCTTGGGTGTAACCAAAGGCCGCACGTCTGGTTTCCAGCGGAAATTCCCCAAAGAATACGGGGCAATCATTATACGGAATGTCCTTAAGGTGTACCAAATTATTTTTTAACCATTTTTGATAGGGATGTTTTTTGGCGATGGATTCCTTGATTTCCTCATCATTGATGATTCGGCCCTCTTCCATATTGACCAAGAACATTTTTCCCGGTTCCAAACGGCCGTGGTATTCGATATCTTCTGGTTTTAAATCTACCACCCCGGTTTCTGAAGACATGATTACATATCCTTGTTTTGTCACGGAATAGCGGGAAGGCCTAAGACCGTTCCTGTCCAAAACGGCACCGATATAGTTTCCATCCGTAAACGGTATTGATGCAGGACCGTCCCAAGGCTCCATTAGGCAAGAATTATACTCGTAAAAAGCTCTTTTGGTCGCGGACATTTCCGTGTTCTTTTCCCAAGCTTCCGGTACTAGCATCATCATGACTTCTGGCAAGGAACGCCCCGTCATCAACAGTAATTCTACCACCATGTCCATGCTGGCAGAATCTGATTTTCCGGGAAGTACCGTGGGAATAATGTTTTTTATTTCGTTTCCAAACCAATCGCTTTTCAACAATTCTTCACGCGATAGCATACGGGCTACGTTACCCCTTAAGGTATTTATTTCACCGTTATGGCACATATACCGAAAGGGCTGGGCCAAATCCCAAGTGGGGAAGGTGTTGGTAGAAAAGCGTTGGTGTACCAATGCAAGCCTGGTAACTACACGGGGATCTAATAAATCCTCATAATACCTGCTGATATCAATGGGGACAAGCAATCCTTTAAAGATGATGATCTTTTGGGATAAACTTGGAATATAGAAAAACTGGCTTTGCGATAATTTTGATCTATTGATGGTATGTTCCGTAACCTTTCTGGCAATGAACAACTTTAAGTTAAAGTGAAAGAAGTCTTTTTCTTCCCCAGGTGCTATAAATACCTGCTTTACATAGGGTTCGGTTTCGGCCGCTATTCTTCCGGGAACGGATTTGTTTACGGGAACATCACGCCATCCCAAGAGCTGAAGCCCTTGTTTTTTAATGTTTTCTTCGAAGGTATCGATACAGAAGATCCTTTGGTTCTCCTTTTGCGGTAGAAAAACATTGCCAACGGCATATTTTCCTGCTTCCGGGAGTTCAAACCCACAACTGCTTTGAAAGAATTCATGCGGAATATCAATTAAGATGCCAGCACCATCGCCCGTTTTTCCATCGGCACTTACCGCACCACGGTGCTCAAGCTTATCAAGTATTTCCAATGCCTTGTGAATGATGTCATTGGATTTCTTTCCTTCTAGGCTACAAATAAATCCTGCCCCACAATTGTCATGTTCAAATTCCGGCAGGTACAACCCTTGTTTTTCTGGCTTCATAGGTATCGCATTTCTTCAAAAATATCAATTACAATGAATTGGGATAACTGTTTTTGAACAAACACAACAAAAAAACCAAGGATGGTGATAATGGTATTAAAAAACTGGTTTTCCCAAAATATGGGGTACTAAAATTATCAATATGATAATTAGGGGGTATGGCATTTCCTTTCCCCTTTTAAAAAAAGACTGCAGCCACCTTTGGGTATGGAATAAAATTAATTGCCTGTATAATTAAGGGGTGTGTTCCTAAAGAAAGAACAAAAATACACATTAGCCCCTATTTTAGATGGGGTGGTTCAAGAATATTTACACTAAAAAACTAGTCCTTTAAAATGCTTCTTGAAATTACGATTTTTTGGATTTCCGAAGTGCCTTCGTATATCTGGGTGATTTTTGCGTCACGCATCATACGTTCCACATGGTAGTCTTTTACAAAGCCATTACCGCCATGTATTTGAACAGCTTCTGTAGCAACTTCCATTGCAGTGTCTGCCGCGTACAGTTTGGCCATTGCCCCAGAGAGGTCATAATTGTTACCGTTGTCCTTGTCCCATGCAGCTTTGTAGACCAAATGTCGTGCAGCCTGTATCTTGGTATGCATATCCGCCAATTTAAAAGCAATGGCTTGGTGGTTACAGATTTCGGTGCCAAAAGCTTTACGCTCCTTAGAGTATTTTAAAGCCAGTTCATACGCGCCTGCCGCAATACCTAGGGCTTGTGCCGCTATTCCAATACGTCCGCCGGATAGGGTTTTCATGGCAAACGTAAAACCAAAACCGTCTTCCCCAATTCTATTTTCCTTGGGTACTTTTACGTCGTTGAACATAAGGGAATGGGTGTCGCTGCTACGGATTCCCATTTTGTTTTCCTTTGGGCCAACAGCAAAACCTTCCATTCCTTTGTCAACGATTAGGGCATTGATGCCCTTATGTCCTTTTTCAACATCGGTTTGGGCGATTACCAAATACACCTCGGCAGAATTTCCATTGGTTATCCAGTTTTTGGTACCGTTCAATATATAATGGTCTCCTTTGTCTATTGCCGTGGTTTTTTGGGAAGTGGCATCACTGCCCGCTTCTGGTTCGGATAAACAGAAAGCCCCAATAATTTCACCCGTAGCCAACCTGCTAAGGTACTTTTCTTTTTGGGCTTCCGTACCATAGGTTTCCAATCCCCAACAAACCAACGAATTGTTGACGGATACGATTACGGAAGAAGAAGCATCAATTTTAGAAAGCTCTTCCATAACCAATACATAAGAAACGGTATCCAAACCGCTGCCCCCATATTTGGTATCTACCATCATTCCCAAAAAGCCCAGCTCCCCCATTTCCCGTACCTGTTCTGTTGGGTACTCTTGGGCATCATCACGCGCTATAATTCCGGGTAATAATTGATTTTGGGCAAAGTCCCTAGCGGCTTGTTGGATCATTAATTGTTCTTCTGAAAGAGTAAAGTCCATAATTATTGAGAAATAAGTAAAAAACTAGAGCAAAGATACGGGTTAGTTGTATAATGTTTAAGAAAAAGTATAAAAATCAAAGAATAGTTTAATATGTTAAAAATTTAGGGACAGGTTGGGAGTTCTTTTGTTCTATCCTTATATTTAGCTTCATTTGAAAACACGGATTGCGGTTACCTACAATCGGCATGCAATCTTTAGGATCTACTAAACCAACTTATATAATGGAAACTATAGTAATTATTGTCTTTTTGGCCGGGTATTTGGCCATTACCTTGGAACATAACCTTAAAATAGATAAGCTGATTCCGGCTTTGGCTATGATGGCTATTTTATGGGCTATCATTGCGCTTACCCATATGGATGTTTTTGAGGTAAATGCAGAATTAAAACAGCTGGAACCTACCCATATCGAAGAAATACTGTTGCACCATTTGGGAAAGACCGCTGAAATACTGGTGTTCTTACTGGGGGCGATGACCATTGTGGAAATCATTGATTACTTTGATGGTTTTGCTACCATTAAGGGATATATTAGAACCAAAAGCAAAACACGGCTCCTTTGGATTTTTTCCATTTTGGCCTTTATCCTTTCTGCCATCATTGACAACCTTACGGCAACTATTGTATTGATCACTATTTTACAGAAGGTGATCAAGGATCGGGAGACCAGATTATGGTTTGCGGGTCTTATCATTATAAATGCCAATGCCGGTGGGGCTTGGTCTCCTATTGGGGACGTGACCACTACCATGCTATGGATCGCCAATAAAGTTGAGGCCGGCTCCTTGGTACTGCGTGTGTTGGTGCCGTCCATTGTTTGTATGCTGGTCCCAACCATCATTGCCAGTAGGTTTAAAGCGTTTAGGGGCGAGGTAGCCATGGATGAAACTGCTGAAGCCCCAAAATCCAAGTATGGTCCTATTATGTTATATCTAGGTTTAGGAGCTATCGTTTTTGTACCTTTCTTTAAAACCATCACGCATTTACCTCCATATGTGGGTATGATGTTGTCCTTGGCCATTGTGGCCACCTTTGCAGAGATTTACAGTAACTCCAAGTTTGCAATCAGTTCTGCAGTGGATGATGATCACCATGAGGCTGCACACCATAGTCCGGTACATGCTGCTTTGACCAAAATAGAGCTCCCTAGTATTTTATTCTTTTTAGGGATTCTATTGGCCGTGGCGGCATTGGAATCCTTAGGAATCCTCTTTAACTACGCAGAAAGCCTTAACCAAGCTATCCCACAAACGGATATTGTGGTGATGCTTCTGGGAATAGGGTCTGCTGTCATTGATAATGTGCCTTTGGTAGCTGCGAGTATGGGCATGTTCTCTGAGCCCGGTGATAATCCGTTATGGCACTTTATCGCCTACTCTGCCGGAACGGGCGGAAGTATGTTGATTATTGGTTCCGCGGCCGGAGTGGTAGCTATGGGAATGGAGAAGATTGATTTCTTTTGGTACCTTAAAAAAATAGCTTGGCTTGCTTTTGTAGGTTTTGTTGCAGGTGCCCTTGTATTCATTGCTATGCGTGATTTTATTTTTGCAGCATAATTTTATTCCCAAAACTGCGTTATTATTGCAACTTAAAATTGGGGATACTTTATGACACTATTTCAAGATTTGGAAGAAGGCGTTGATGCGGCTGCTGGTATTTCGGAAGAAAAGACACTGTCGGTCATTGATTTGATCGTAAACGGTGGTACCGGTAGTATTGTAATCATTACGATACTTTTTGTGCTGCTCTTTGTGGCACTCTACATTTATTTTGAACGCATTTTTGCCATAAAAGCGGCGTCCAAAATTGACAAGAATTTTATGAACCAGATTCGTGACCATGTCATGAACGGGAAACTGGAAGCGGCAAAACTCCTTTGTGCCCAAACGGATTCCCCCGTAGCCCGATTGACGGAAAAAGGGGTTTCCCGTATAGGAAAGCCTTTGGACGATATCAATACGGCGATAGAGAACGCGGGAACGTTGGAAGTATATAAGCTGGAGAAAAACGTAAGTGTTTTGGCTACGGTAGCTGGAGCCGCCCCTATGATCGGTTTCTTGGGCACCGTAATAGGTATGATATTGGCGTTCCATGAAATGGCCAGTAGCGGTGGTCAAGCGGAGATGGGGTCTTTGGCATCAGGTATTTATACGGCCATGACAACAACCGTGGCAGGCTTGGTAGTGGGTATCATCGCCTATATAGGCTACAACCACTTGGTGAACAGAACGGATAAGGTAGTCCATAAAATGGAGGCCAATGCCGTAGAGTTTTTAGACCTGTTGAACGAGCCAATCTAAGCACCTATGAAACTAAAGGGAAGGAACAAGGTAAGTCCAGAATTTAGCATGTCTTCCATGACGGACATTGTCTTTTTGCTGTTGGTCTTTTTTATGTTGACCTCCAATGCACCCAATGCGTTGGATTTGCTCTTGCCAAAGGCAAAAGGGAAATCTAC
The DNA here is from genome assembly GCA_937959125.1 of uncultured Croceitalea sp. Taxonomy (GTDB): domain Bacteria; phylum Bacteroidota; class Bacteroidia; order Flavobacteriales; family Flavobacteriaceae; genus Croceitalea. Next base: position 19,113 of record CALGQU010000113.1, on the reverse strand, counting down.
CAATACGCAGAACGTTTCGGTGACCATAGACAAGAATTTAAAGTACTATGTGAACAACGAACAAATCAATGGCGAATACATTGAAATTGAACTTAAAAAAGCGTTGGAAGGCCAAGAAAAGCCTACCATTATCCTTAGGGCAGAAGAATCCGTTGCCATTAAGGAGGCGGTCAACGTTATGGATATTGCCAATAGAAATAACTTTAAGGTAATACTGGCCGTAAGGCCCAACTAATTTTGTTTTTAGACACGAGACACAAGAAAAAATCCTTCACACTTACCACAGTGCTGTTAAGTGTACTGTTACTGTTGCTTTTCTATATTGGGTTGACCTATTTGGACCCTCCAGAGGAAAGCGGCATAGCGGTAAATTTTGGCACCACCAATTTTGGTAGTGGCAAACAACAACCCAAGGAAAAAATAAAATCGGAACCTTTGGATATTCCAGAACCTACCAATCCGCCAGAGCAGCAGGTGGAAGAGGAGGTCGTGGAAGAACAAATAACGGAAACCGAAGTTGCCAAGGAAGCTCCTACGGAAAAGGTATTGACGCAAGAAAGTGAAGAGTCCATTAGGATAAAACAACAAAAGGAGGCAAAGCGTAAAGCCGATGCCGCAGCGGCAAAAGCCAAGGCAGAAGCGGAACGTAAGGAACGGTTAAAGCAAGAAGCGGAAGCCCAAAAAAGAAGGGAACAAGAAGCAAAGAAAAAGAAATTGGACGCCTTAATGGGCGGTATCGGCAAGTCCGACGGAACCGACTCCGGTAGTGAAGGGGACGATACTACACCTGGCGATAAAGGACAACCTAACGGTAATCCCTATGCTACCAGTTACTACGGAGCTCCCGGCAGTGGTTCGGGAACCGGCGGTTATGGGTTAAATGGTAGGGCTCTTGTTAGCAAGGGTAAGGTAACACAGGATTGTAATGAAGACGGGCGTGTGGTCGTAAAAATTACGGTAGATAGAAACGGCCGGGTCATAAAAGCGATTCCAGGGGTAAAAGGAACTACAAATAATGCGCCGTGCTTATTGGAACCAGCCAAGAAAACAGCATTGCTGCACAAGTGGAACTTGGACTCTAAAGCACCTTCCCAACAAATAGGTTTTGTGGTCGTCAACTTCAAATTGGGGCAGTAGTGAATTACAAAGAAACCGTGCAATGGATGTTCGCACAACTTCCCATGTACCAAAAAAAAGGGGTAACGGCATTTTCTGGGAAACTGGAAACCATTCAAGCCTTTGCAAGCCATCTTGGAAATCCCCATAAAAAATTTAAGAGTATCCATGTTGCAGGGACCAATGGTAAAGGTTCCAGTAGTCATATGTTGGCTTCTATACTACTTGAAGCCGGCTACAAGGTAGGTCTTTACACCTCTCCTCATTTAAAGGATTTTAGGGAACGCATCACCGTCAACGGAAAAAAAGTAAAAAAGACCTTTGTAACGGACTTTATTGCTGACAATTATGGGTATTTAGAAAACCATAATTTATCCTTTTTTGAAATGACCGTGGGTATGGCCTTCTACTATTTTGCAAAGAAAGAGGTTGATATCGCCATCATTGAAGTGGGTTTGGGAGGGCGATTGGATTCTACGAATATTATAACCCCAGAAGTGGCTTTGATTACCAATATTGGTATGGACCACCAGCAGGTGTTGGGCAATACCTTGGAGAAGATCGCTTTGGAAAAAGCGGGTATCATCAAACGTGGTATTCCCGTGGTGATCAGTGAACGCCAAAAAGAAACCACCCTATTGTTTCAACTTATTGCCAATCAATTGCAATCGGAACTGGTGTTTTCGGACGAACAGGATATGCCTAGGTATACAACCGACCTTTTGGGAGCGTACCAAGAACGAAATATTAAAGGAGTGGTCAGTTGTATTAGGCAACTTGCGCATTTTAAGGTTTCCGAAAAGCACATTAAAAGAGGACTTAAAAAGGTCGTCGAAAACACAGGTTTGTTGGGGAGATGGCAAGTGCTGTCCCAAAACCCAAAAGTCATCTGTGATACGGCCCATAATAAAGAAGGACTACAAGTGGTCTTGGAACAATTACAGCAAACAAAGGCAAAGAACCTACATATGGTATTGGGGTTTGTGAACGATAAAAATGTGGATGGACTACTTTCGCTTTTTCCCAAAAAGGCCAGCTATTATTTTGTAAAACCAGATATTCCCAGAGGTATGGAACTGGAGGAACTGCTTTGTGCCGCCCGGATATACAAGCTAGGGGGAACTGGGTATTCATCGGTTGTCAAAGGATTAAAAGCGGCTAAGGCCAATGCAAAAAAGAACGATGTGGTGTTTGTGGGTGGGAGTACTTTTGTGGTCGCTGAAGTGGTTTGAATTTTTTATAGCTTTTTCTTTTAGGTAACAAAAAAATGGTGCTATATTTGCACTCCTTATTTGAGAAAATCAAATTGGGGCGCTTAGCTCAGTTGGTTCAGAGCACCTCGTTTACACCGAGGGGGTCGGGGGTTCGAATCCCTCAGCGCCCACATCAATCACAAATCCCGATGTATGACATAGGGATTTTTTGTTTTGCGCCGAACGAAAGTTTGCTTTCGGGAAGAAACAAGATAAAAAAGCCCATCATTTGCGAAGCAAAGGGATTTGTAGTTGAAGGCGTGGTTTTCAGCGCTAAATTTCTAAATAAAGCGAGTGACCGCCAGCAATGCTATATATGCTATGACAGTAATCTTGCGCTTTACTCCCTATTCATTTTTTGAAAACCTATCAACTGAAAAATCGCTGAAAATATATCATCTTGGTCTGACATGTTATTCCAACCTTTTTGCGATAACAACGCTCTGATTTCGCTTTGCGATTTGCCCAATCCTATTAGGTATCTAACATATTCTACAACCTTTTCAGGTACTCTTTTAACTATGTATTGTCCCAAAATGTTTCCAACAATAGATGTCGCAAGGAAGTATGGAACAACAATCTGAAAAATCCAACTTAGAGTAAGGCCTATCGTGCCAATATCCATTCCCTCTAAGGTCAAACCCTCCTTAAAGAGTAATTCTATAAATTTTAAAAAACTAATGTCACTAATACCAAGGTTCGAAATCCACCATTGATATTGTATAAATTGACTTATTAGCAATACCACAACCATAATTCCCGCAGTAATAAACTGAATATGATTAAATATTACATAATTAGTTTTCATTAAAATTTGAGCAAATAAATAGCCTGCGCCAACACCAATTACAAATTCATATAGACCTATATAATTAGAGAATATACTAGTGAATAATCCGATTATTAAGTCAAAGAAGATAGCAACCAATAGACCACCAATAAGAGATAATATTAGATTTGGGTTTGGTTTGGAAAAAGGTTTGGGAAGCTTATTTGGGACTTGGTATTCCTACATTGAAATACGCTTTTCATATTCCGTTTCTAAAGCGGTCAGCTTTTCACTTATTTCATATTCCATCTTTAGTTTTTCGAAAAGAGAAATGAATAACCCCGTTCTTTTTGAATTTATTCTATAGTAAAAAATTATTTTCTTAAGGGATTTACTATGCACCTGAATACGGCCAGAAGACTTTTTTGTAATTGTAATCTTTTCAGTTAATTGCTTCCAGTCTCCTTGTCGCTTAGCCTCAACGGTCTTGCTGCTGATAAAAACTATGGGCCATTCCAGTTTTTTAAAAACCTCAGCACTTAACGGAATAATCTGACTGTCTTTAATAGTGGTCTTAAAAGATTCAGAAAATTCAGGCTTATATTTAAAACTATATTTTTTTTTGAGGCAACTCTCTAGATTTTCGACATCTATATCCATTTTCAATATTTCTAGATATAAAACTAATAATCCAATTTTACTATCTTTAAGAATACTTAACTTATAGGGATGTAGAAAATCCCTTGACCAAACTAAACACATGCAAATTATAGAAAACCCCCAAGTTTATGATGTTATCATCGTAGGCTCGGGTGCAGGTGGTGGTATGGCTACCAAACAACTGGCAGATGCTGGGCTAAATGTTGCCGTAGTCGAAGCGGGGCCGTTCTTTGACCCTGCAGACCCCAAGACCATGACCCAATTAAAATGGCCTTATGAATCACCTAGAAGAGGGGCTGGTACAGATCGTGCTTTTGGTGGTTGGGATATGTCCTATGGGGATTGGGAGGTGGAAGGGGAGCCCTATACACATACACCGGGAACTATCTTTAGGTGGTGGCGCTCCAGGATGTTGGGAGGACGAACCAACCATTGGGGTAGGATATCCCTTCGTTTTGGCCCTAAGGATTTTAAAGGAAAAACCAGGGATGGCCATGGGGAGGATTGGCCCATAGGTTATGAGGATGTCAAGCCTTACTATGATAAAGTCGATAAACTGATCGGTGTTTTTGGTACTAATGAAGGCCGAGAAAACGACCCGGATGGATTTTTTCTTCCCCCGCCAAAGCCAAGGCTCCATGAACTCTTTTACATTAACGGGGCCAAAAAATCCAATATTCCGGTAATTCCCGGAAGACTGTCCATGCTCACAAAAAAAATCAACAATGAACGCGGTGTTTGCTTCTATTGCGGGCAGTGTAGCCGTTCTTGTTCTGCTTATGCCGATTTTTCTTCTGGAAGTTGCTTGATATTCCCAGCCCAGAAAAGCGGTGGAAAGGTGAAGATTTTTGTCAATTCCATGGTTAGGGAGGTGCTGACCAATGAAGAAGGCAAAGCTACCGGGGTTTCTTACATCAATAAAGAAGATAGAAAAGAGTATTCCCTAAAAGCTAAAATAGTGGTGCTGGCGGCTTCTGCATGTAGTTCTGCCCGAATACTCTTAAATTCAAAAAGCAAACAACACCCCAATGGACTGGGAAATAGCAGCAATCTTGTGGGCAAGTATTTGCATGATTCTACGGGCGCGGGAGCTGCCGGGGTAATTCCTGCCTTAATGAACCGTAAAGTGTCCTATAACGAGGACGGGGTAGGCGGCATGCACGTTTATTCGCCTTGGTGGGGGGATAACTCCAAACTCGATTTTCCAAGGGGATACCATATTGAAGTGTGGGGCGGAATGGCACAGCCCAATTATGGCTTTGGATGGAACCAAGGGGATTTAAACAAGTATTTTGGGCTTAAAGTAGGGGGCTATGGGGATAGCCTTAGGGATGAAGTGAAGAAATATTACGGTTCCATCATTGGCTTTGGTGGCCGTGGTGAAGGTATTGCCAGAATAGAAAACTATTGCGAAATTGACCCCACTACGGTAGACGAGTACGGGATACCGGTCTTAAAATTCAACTACCAGTGGTCTGATTTGGAGGTAAAACAAGCCAAACATATGCAGGACACCTTTGAGGAAATCATTCATAATATGGGTGGAATTTACTTGGGGGACAAACCCGGAAAAGACCAAGACTATGGCTTGAACAAACCTGGGGAGATTATCCATGAAGTGGGTACCACAAGGATGGGGGACGACCCCAAAACATCGGTGACCAATAAATTTCAGCAATTGCACGATGTGGATAACGTTTTTATCGTAGATGCAGGACCTTTTGTATCACAAGCCGATAAAAATTGTACGTGGACCATATTGGCCCTTTCATGGAGGGCTTCGGATTATATTATAGACCAACTAAAACAACAGAATATTTAAACCATGGATAGAAGGAAAAGTATAGAGACCATGATTCTTGGGGCAAGCGCCTCTGCCTTGGCGTTCCATGGTTGTAAAACTAACGGGGACAGCTTGGCTGAAGCCGCTTCAGTAGAAACGGATGTAAAATATTTTGGTCGAAGACCGGAGGAATTGGAACGTATTGAAAAGTTGAATGCGGAACAACTGTTCAATGAACATGAGATGGAGACGATCGCGGTCTTGAGCACCGTAATCCTTCCGCCAAAAGAACCGCATGGAGGGCCCATAGAAGCAGAAGTGCCGGAATTGATAGAATTTATGGGAAAGGATATTCCAGAAATGAAACCAACACTCCTTGGTGGGCTTATGTGGTTAGACCATAAGTGCAATACGGAATTTGGAGTGGAATTCAAGTCGGCCACCTTAGCGCAACAAAAGCAACTCTGTGATCAAATCTGTTGGCATGATACAGAAGTTCCATTGGATGAGCAAGCCTTGGAGATCCAATTCTTTGCGCTAATGCGAAATTTGGTGGTTACCGGCTATTATACCTCAAAGGTCGGTATTGCAGATTTGGGATACAAAGGCAATATGCCCAATGTTTGGGATGGCGTTCCGCAAGACGTTTTGGACCAACACGGTGTTGCTTACGATCCAGAATGGATCGCAAAGTGCGTGGACCAAAGTAAAAGAGGGGTTATCGCAGAATGGGATGAGAATGGTAATCTATTAACTTAAGAAATACAAAAATGAAAAAACAACTTGTTTTAGGTTTGATGTTCGTAGTGGTGTATAGCCAAAGTTGTAAGCAAGAAATGGATATGGAAAATACAGTAGGAATCCAACTCTATAGTCTAAGGAACCAATTTGAAAAGGACGTGCCGGGAACCCTGGCCAAAATAAGTTCATGGGGCATTACCCTAATTGAAGGAGGGGAGAATACCTATGGCATGGAAGAATCGGAATTTATAGCTTTGTTAAAGGAACACGGATTAAAAACGGCAAGCGTCGGTGCCAGTTTTGAAGAATTACGGGATACACCGGAAGAATCCTTGAAACGTGCAAAAGCCTTTGGAGCGTCGTATGTGATGTGTGCATGGATCCCCCATGCAGGTGACTCCTTTACTGCGGAGAACGCAAAGAATGCTATAGCGGTGTTCAATGAGGCGGGCAAGCTTTTAAAAGATAATGGCGTTACGCTGGTATACCATCCGCATGGGTACGAGTTTCAACCCTATAAAGACGGTACCATGTTCGATCATATGGCCAAGAGTGCAAAGCATTTCGATTTTGAAATGGATGTGTATTGGGTCGTACATGGTGGTGAAGACCCTATGCAGCTTTTTGAACGCTATCCCACTAAGTTTAAACTCATGCATTTAAAGGACATGGAAAAAGGTACCATAGGAAACCATACCGGACATGGGGATGTGGAAACCAATGTGGTCTTGGGTTCCGGAAAGATAGATATCAAAGCGTTGGTACACAAGGGCAAGGAACTTGGGGTGGAGTACATGTTTATTGAGGACGAATCTTCACAAGTAGTTGATCAGGTACCGTTGAGTTTGGAATTCCTAAAGAAAATTTAGGATTAGACACTTTTGCTAAACCATTGCTGCTAACAGAAACTATATTTTAAAGTAACTTTGCACGCTTATGGGCGTCGAAGGGTATAATATCCCTTGGCCTATCTTTAAAATAAAATTCAGTTTTGTATAAATGCCTTGGGGGCTTGCCCTAAGGGAGTTTACTTGAGCGCATGATAGTTACCATTTGTAGAAAAGCACATTTTAATGCGGCGCACCGCCTGCATAACCCCAATTGGAGCGATGAGAAAAACCGGCAGGTTTTTGGCAAGTGCAATAGCCCATATTACCACGGCCATAATTTTGATTTAGAGGTAAGAATTAAAGGAGAGGTGGATCAACAGACCGGTTTTGTGATGGATTTGGCAGATCTGGGTATATTGATCAAGAATGAGGTAGAGGAGCGCTTTGACCATAAAAACCTGAATGAAGACTGTGAGGAGTTCAAGGATATGATACCTTCAACGGAAAATTTTGTCAAGGTGATCTATGATATTCTAAAACCGGCATTGGAAAAGGGGCAATTATTGCACATTACCTTGCATGAGACGCAAAAGAATTCCGCCGAGTATGGAGATTGGTAACATTTTTACGATATTGCAGCCCCATTGTAAAAAAGCATTGGGCATTTAATGAAATTCGGGAGTATTAGCTCAGTTGGTGTACCTGCCTGCCGGGCATTGAAATTCTGGAGTGTTAGCTCAGTTGGTTTAGAGCACCGCCTTGACAGGGCGGGGGTCGTTGGTTCGAATCCAATACACTCCACTAAGGTAGGCAGGGAGCGTCCCGAAAGCTTTCGGGAAGGTCACTGGTTCGAATCCATTATACTCCACTACCTAAAACTTACCGCACAACCTTTGGACTTTCCAAACCAACTAACGCGGTTTCTGGACGCCAGATTGTAGATACTATCCCGTATAATTCTAGGAATAAAGGCCAATAAAGCGGCAACCAGCCTCCAATTGGGAATTCTTGAGATGATTTTTAGGAAACCATCGGAATGGGTGTGCGCGCCATTTTCATCAAAGTAAATAACCGTTGTCAATTCCTCGGTAGGAAACCCATGTTGCCGTAATAATTTTTGACCTCTGGGCGATTGAAAAGCCACAAAATCAAAACTACCTTCTGGAGCAAACCGTAGTAGCCATCCCACAACACCGTTGCAAAGATTGCACTCGCCATCAAAAACAATTTGGTTCCTTTCCATAATAAAAGTATTTGACCTTTAGTACGAAAATGGGGTATCCGCATTGCATTGAAAACCCTGTTTTGTGAAAAGTTTAATAAGAAGCTCGTCTAAAGCTCGTCCAACAAACGTTCAAGGGCCATACCACGGGATCCTTTGATCAATATGGAGGAAGGTTTTAAACGCAAATCCGATAAGTGCGTTTTTAGGTCTGCAAAGGTTTTAAACTTGGGTGCTTCCGTTGTTGTAGCATTAAAGTTTTCACCAACAAGGAAAACGGCATCAAAATCCATTTCCAAGGCCATCTCCGCAATTTTTTGGTGTTCCTCTTTGGCAGAATCCCCCAGTTCGAACATATCACCTAAAAACAAGATTTTGGAAGGGGCTTTGGTTTTATGAAAACTATGCAAGGCGGCTTCCATACTGGTGGGGTTGGCGTTATATGCATCCAAGATAATATGGTGTCCGCTTTTTTCAATGAGCTGCGATCGGTTGTTTTCTGGGGTGTATTGTGCTACCGCTTTAATAGTGGCATCGCTATTTACATTAAAATATTTTCCCATGAGCAAGGCTATAGCGCAATTGGTAAAGTTATAGGCACCAACGAGTTTTGTGGTTACTTCTTGCCCTTCAAAACCAAGTTTGACAAAAGGTTCCGCTCCTAAAAATGAAATAGGATAATAACGGGGGTCTTTTTGGCTAAACCCTATTTTTTTAATGTAGTGTGCCAGTTTTTCTAGTTGCAAGGGGTCATCGGCATTTAAAAAGACATGCTTATTATTGGCCAATAAATACGTATACAGTTCGCTTTTGCCTTTAACGACGCCCTCAACCCCACCAAAACCTTCTAAATGGGCTTTCCCAAAATTGGTGATATACCCAAAATCCGGTTGGGCGATAGCACTTAAAAAAGCGATTTCCCCTTGGTGGTTGGCCCCCATTTCCACAATGGCGATTTCCGTATCTTCTTGAATGGATAATAAGGTAAGAGGTACACCTATATGATTGTTAAGGTTACCTTTTGTGGCAACGGTCTTATACTTTTTTGATAGCACGGCATGGATAAGTTCCTTGGTAGTAGTCTTTCCGTTGCTGCCCGTAAGGCTAATGACCCTGGCCTTACAATGGTTCCTATGGAAAGTGGCCAGTTCTTGTAACGTTTGCAAAACATCATTGACCAAAAGGGTCTGCTCCCCATTCTTAAAAGCGGCCTCATCAATAATGGCATATGCCGCCCCTTTTTCCAGTGCTTCAGCAGCAAATGTATTGGCGTTAAAGTTGGGGCCTTTAAGCGCAAAAAAGAGGCAATCCTTGGTTATTTTTCTAGTATCCGTGCAAACTATGGGGTGGCTAAGGAACAGTTGGTGTAGCGCATTTACATTCATGCGCCTAAGATAAAAAAAGCCCCTAACTCTAGAGCTAGGGGCTTGCTATTTTCACGGTACACTACCTTTTATTTGGCTTTTTTGTGTCTTACCGTTTTGTTTTTTGTTTTGGATTTTGACCCAACCCTGGACATGGCACATCTAAATCCAATATCATCCGTGGCCATGTATTGTGGTAAATACCTTCTTTGTGCGGGGTCTAACCAGAACGCCCTGTCTCTCCAAGACCCTCCTTTATATACACGAACCTCGTCGTTGATCAAAGAAGTCCTGTAGTTTGAGGTATCGTATTGGCGTAATAGTTTACCGGTAGAATCACGCTCCACTTTATGTTTTGGGGCGTCGTACATTTTTCTGTTATCCTCTTTTTCATCACTAAAACGCTCAAAGAATCTTGAGGAGCCTGCATCCCCATCACGGAACCCTCTGTTATCACTTGTGGAAAAGTTGGTCCTCAGATAGGTTTCTTCCTCACCAACGGGAACCTCTTTGATTTCTCCTGGTAAGTTTAGCGCAACTACTTTACCGTTGGGTAAGGTGTCAAAAACAACGGAGTCCCTAAGGATTTGGACTTTTCCGTCCTCACCGATCGCCTTTTTCAAATATACGTTACCACGGTAGTAGTTAAAGTCACTTATTTCATCATCTACAATAGGTCGGTACACATCGGCCACCCATTCAGAAACATTACCGGCCATATCATAAAGACCAAAATCATTGGGTTTGTATGATTTTACCTCTGCAGTAATATCGGCACCATCGTCGGACCATCCGGCAATACCGCCATAATCACCCTTACCTTGCTTAAAGTTGGCCAACTGATCACCACGGCCTAAACGCTGTCCGTTTCTAGTATAGTCACCTTCCCAAGGATATTTTTTTCTACCTCTATAGTTGTTGTATTCCCTGGAACCAATTAAGGCCTGTGCAGCATATTCCCATTCTGTTTCCGTTGGTAATCGGTACTCAGGACTAATAATTCCGCTACTTCTTTTTGCAAAGCTGTTGATGGAATCTTTTTTCTGCTTGCCCTGCAGGGAGTCAATTTGTCCGTTATACACGGATTCTGGATTGTTCAAATAAGCTTCCGTACTGAACGTACCACCAACTTCTCCATTAAGGACACCATACAATGCATCTTCTTCAATATAACCTTCCTTGCTCAAATAGTATTCGTTTACCCGATCCGTTCTCCATTCTGCATATTGCGTGGCTTGTACCCAGTTAACACCTACTACGGGATATTCCGCATAAGCTGGATGGCGAAGATAGTTGTTGGTCATGGTCTCATTAAAGCCCAAACGATTTCTCCAAACCAAAGTATCCGGTAATGCTCCTTTGTAAATATTGGTATACATAGGATTTTCCGGTGGATATACTTTTTTAAGGTAATCCAAGTATTCCATATACATTTTGTTGGTTACCTCTGTTTCATCCATATAAAAGGATTGCACGTGCTGTTGCGTTGGGGAGTTGTTCCAATCGTGCATAATATCATCTTGTACCTTACCCTTTGTAAAAGTACCACCTTCAACAAATACTGTTCCCGGGGGGGTCGCCTGTTCTTTAAAATCCGTGTTGTATTGAAAACTTCCTTCCTTTTTGGAGTTAATGTTCCACCCTGTGGCTCTCGATACGTTTTTGGATGAGGAAGAGGACGAATTCTTGCAGCTGGATAAAAATCCTGCTACAACAAAACAAGAAAGTACAACTTTTAAAAAGCTTTTTTTCATAATTAAGACTTGAGTTCAATCTACCAATAGCTTTCGTTATTGGAGTTTTAGTTTTATTTGATTTCAATCACTTTCGGCAATAGAACGAAAAGATGATCACTATATTTTATCCGAATGCAAAAATATTCCAAAACGGAATTTAACACGGGTGTTGAATTTAAAACGACGGAAACACGGTTATAGTATGGTGCTATCCATAGTTTAACATGGATATGCCTGCGCGAACGTATTTTTTTGGAAAATAATTTAAACTTGTACAAGAATTCGATGAAAAGCTCGTTTAATGGTAGTACGTCTAAATAATTTGAAAGATTAGTTGTTTATTCGCAAATTGGACCACTTTAAATAAAATGAGAAAATGAAGAAGTTAATTCTTGTATTAACGCTGTTTGCCATTACACAGATTTGGGCGCAACAAGAACGTGCCATTACCACTGCCTTACCATTTTTGAATATTTCTTCCGATGCCCGCGCCGCTGGCTTGGGGGATATGGGCGTGGCAACCTCTGCAGATGTGTATTCACAGCAATGGAATCCGGCCAAGTATGCTTTTACAGATCAAAAAGTAGGTATTGCCGTTGGGTATACCCCGTTTTTAGAAAGTATTGTAAACGATATCGGTTTGCTTTCCGCCAATTTCTATAATAAAATTAACGACCAAAGTGCTTTTGCCTTTGGATTACGTTTTTTTAGTCTAGGTGATATTGTATTAAGACAGTCCATTGATGATTTGGGTACAACGGTTAGCCCTAGCGAATTTAGTATTGATGGGTCTTATGCCCTTAAATTGAGCCCCACCTTCTCCATGTCCGTTGGAGGACGGTTCATTAGTTCTAATTTGCGCCTGCAAACAGGTACGCAAGATTCCCAGGCTGCGACAGGTTTTGCAGTAGATGTTTCCGGATTTTACCGGTCTAGGGAAATTGCTTATAATAGTTTTGATGGTAGATGGAGGGCAGGATTCAATGTTTCCAACCTTGGGGGCAAGATACAATATGATGAAGGCGGCCAAGAAAACTTTTTACCCACCAATTTAAGGTTTGGTGCAGGCTTTGATTTCATCTTGGATCAAGATAATATTTTGGCACTCCATACGGAGTTCAATAAATTATTGGTGCCAACACCACGTGATTTTACGGGTGATGGATTAATAACTTCGGAGGACAATGACATCTATCAAGATATAGGTTTTTTAAGTGGTGCTTTTGAATCTTTTGGCGATGCCCCAGATGGTTTTAGTGAGGAACTACAAGAGGTTACCTGGGCCCTAGGAGCGGAATACAAGTATCAAGAAGCCTTTATGTTACGGGCAGGATATTTTAACGAAAGCCCAGAAAAAGGAGCAAGGCAATTTGCTACCTTAGGTGCCGGCTTTAGGTTTAAAGCCATTCAAGTAGACCTTTCTTATTTGTTCTCTACGTCACAAGTGCGTAGTCCTTTAGAAAATACCTTAAGGTTCTCCTTGGCCTTTAACTTAGGGCAAGAATACCTTAACGACTAGAATACTTTTATTTAAAAGATAAGGACCCCGGCCCAAAGCCGGGGTTTTCTTATTTTTAGCCCTAGTTAAAATGACTACGGGTATGCAGGTAAAAAAGCTTGGGTTTGATTTGGAGGTATATACAACTAAGGAAGAACTGCCCACCACGGAAAAACATCTTTTGGAAATGGCCGTAAAAGCACGGAAGAATGCCTATGCACCTTATTCCAATTTTTCAGTGGGTGCTGCCATCTTATTGGAAAACGGTAAGATCGTCTTGGGAAATAACCAAGAAAATGCGTGCTATCCTTCCGGACTTTGCGCGGAACGGGTGGCTATTTTTTCCGCAGGGGCCAATTATCCAAATACTACGATCCTTTCCGTAGCCATTTCTGCCAGTTCCAATGAGGAAGAATTAATGCAACCGGCAGGGCCTTGCGGCAATTGTAGGCAATCCATGGCAGAGTATGAACAAAAGCAGGAAAGCCCCATTTCCGTGATCATGAGCGGTGCTAGTGGAGCGGTATATAAATGCAAGGCCGTCCAAGATTTGTTACCGCTAACATTTAATAGTTCTTTTTTGAGTGATTCTTAAATCAAATTTTTCACCAGAACAGATATATATGTATTTTTGTTTTTCCCAAAATTAGGGCAACACCTATTAATAGTCGCATTGATGAAAAAAATCACAAAAGAGGTATACCTTAAGTGGTACGAAGACATGTTGTTTTGGCGAAAATTCGAAGACAAACTCGCCGCTGTATATATTCAACAAAAAGTTAGGGGATTCTTGCATTTGTACAATGGACAGGAAGCCGTTTTGGCCGGTTCATTGCATGCCATGGATTTGGAAAAGGATAGAATGATTACGGCGTATCGAAACCACGTACAGCCCATAGGAATGGGGGTTGATCCCAAGAAGGTCATGGCAGAACTGTACGGTAAGGTGACCGGTACATCCCAAGGAATGGGAGGGTCAATGCATATTTTTTCTAAAGAGCATCGTTTTTATGGCGGTCATGGTATCGTAGGGGGGCAGATTCCCTTGGGTGCCGGATTGGCCTTTGCGGATAAATATTTTAAGCGGGACAATGTGACCCTATGTTATATGGGTGATGGTGCCGTAAGGCAAGGTTCCCTGCATGAAGCCTTTAACTTGGCCATGTTATGGCAACTTCCGGTTGTTTTTATATGTGAGAACAACGGTTATGCCATGGGGACATCCGTAGCAAGAACATCCTATTCCACGGACATTTATAAATTGGGCCTTGGGTATGAAATGCCTTGTGCCCCCGTTGATGGTATGGATCCGGTTACGGTTGCCAAAGAGGTGGATAAAGCCATTGAACGGGCGAGGACCGGTGGTGGCCCAACCTTCTTGGAAATGAAAACTTATCGTTATAGAGGTCATTCCATGTCCGATGCACAGCATTACAGGACCAAAGCCGAGGTAGAGGAATATAAAAAGATAGACCCTATCACCCAGGTGAAGGACGTTATCTTGGAGAAGGATTATGCTACGGAAGAAGAAATTAAGGCCATCGATAAAAAAGTAAAAGAATTGGTGTTGGAATGCGAGAAATTTGCCGAAGAATCGGATTTTCCGCCAGTACAGCAATTGTATGATATGGTCTACGAACAAGAAGACTATCCATTTATAAAACATAAACTCTAGGGAGATGGCAGAAATAATCAACATGCCAAGGTTGAGCGATACCATGGAAGAAGGTACCGTTGCCAAATGGTTAAAGCAAGTGGGTGATAAGGTTGAAGAAGGCGATATCCTTGCTGAAATTGAAACGGACAAGGCCACCATGGAGTTTGAATCCTTTTACGAAGGGACCTTGCTGCATATAGGTATTGCCGAAGGTGATGGGGCCCCCGTGGATTCCCTTTTGGCCATTATAGGTGATGAAGGTGAAGATATAGCAGCTTTATTAAACGGTTCCACATCGAAGGCTTCTGAGCCTGTCGCGGAAGCAACACCGGAACCTGCTGCGGCTCCAGCGACTGCCCCAACCGCAATACCTGAGGGTGTTGAGGTGGTTACCATGCCGCGCTTAAGCGATACCATGGAAGAAGGTACCGTAGCCAGTTGGTTAAAAAAAGTGGGTGACGTAATCGAAGAGGGTGATATTCTTGCGGAAATAGAAACCGATAAGGCGACCATGGAATTCGAGTCTTTCTATTCCGGAACCTTATTGCACATTGGCATACAAGAGGGCGAAGGCGCCCCAGTAGATTCTTTATTGGCTATTATTGGTCCAGAAGGAACCGATGTGGATGCGGTTTTAAAAGCCGATTCCAATGCCAGTGGTGATGCGCCTGCGGCAAAAGAAGCAGCTGTCGAGGCTAAAAAAGAAACTCCAAAGGAAGGAAAAAACACTGCGTCAGTCGCCGCTTCGGATGGCTCACGCATATTCGCATCGCCTTTGGCAAAAAAGATAGCATCTGAAAAAGGGATTAACCTTGCCGATGTTTCGGGTAGCGGTGATCATGGACGCATTGTAAAGCGGGATGTTGAAAATTATTCGCCAAGCACAGCTCCTGCTGCCAAGGTATCGGCGCCCGCAGAAGAGAAAGTAGCGGCCGTTGCAGCGGCACCGGTTTATGTTCCCGTTGGTGAAGAGTCCGTGGAAGAATTGAAAAACTCTTCGATGCGGAAAGCGATTACCAGACATTTGGGCGACTCCAAGTTCTCTGCGCCGCATTTCTATTTGACCATTGAAGTGGATATGGACAATGCCAAGGCATCAAGAGCGCAAATCAATAGTTTGCCGGACACCAAGGTGTCCTTTAACGATATGGTGTTAAAAGCTTGCGCCATGGCCCTTAGAAAGCATCCGCAGGTAAACACCACTTGGACGGATGAAGCTACCTTGTACAAAAAACACATCCATATGGGTGTTGCCGTTGCGGTAGATGAAGGCCTTGTGGTTCCCGTTGTTAAATTTGCAGACCAGCTAACACTAACGCAGATTGGTGCATCCGTAAAGGATTTGGCCGGTAGGGCGCGAAGCAAAAAAATAAAACCGGACGAAATGGACGGGAGTACCTTCACGGTTTCCAATTTGGGAATGTTCGGAATCCAAGAGTTTACCTCCATCATCAATAAACCAAATTCCGCTATCCTTTCCGTTGGGGCCATTGTAGAAAAACCAGTGGTCAAAAACGGTGAAATCGTGGTCGGAAATACCATGAAGGTAACTTTGGCCTGTGACCATAGAACTGTAGACGGGGCCGTAGGCGCACAGTTCTTGCAGACGCTAAGGGCCTATTTGGAGAATCCGGTAACCATGTTGGCCTAGGTTTTTCTAAGTAATAGTCATAAAATCAACGAAAAGCATCCACCATTGGTGGATGCTTTTTTATCTTTAGGCGGCACTAAATAAGAACAATGAAATATCTGATCACACTTAGCTTACTTGCTTTCGCCTTTAGTTGTGGAGGCACAAAAATTAAGGAAACGCCAACCGCCACGGCCCCAATAGGAGGTCCAGAGGGCGTAAAAGCGCAGCTTCCCCCCACATCCGATGCGGATGTTTCCGGTTTTACCAATGCGGAAAGAATAGGGGAGTTGATGAATTTTTTGGCTTCGGATGAGCTTCAAGGGAGGGATTCCGGAAGCGAGGGAATAGAAAAAGCGGCCCAATTGATTGAAAAGCGATTTATGGAACATGGAGTACAACCGTATTATACGACCTATAGGGACACGCTTTCCAATTTTAAGAAGCCCGCCTTTAATGTTGTAGGTGTGGTAGAGGGTAATGACCCCACATTAAAAAATGAATATATTTTGATTGGTGCCCATTATGATCATATAGGAATCATAAAAGGTGAAAATGGTGACGCCATAGCCAATGGTGCCAACGATAATGCTTCTGGAACCTCCTCGGTATTGGAGTTTGCACGTTATTTTGGTCAAAGGAAAACCAACAAGCGTAGTTTAATTTTTGCTTTGTTCAGTGCGGAGGAAAAAGGATTGTTGGGCTCCCAACACTTGGCAAAAAAAATGAAGGAAGCCGATTTAAACCTGTATGCCATGTTAAATTTTGAGATGACGGGAGTACCGTTACGGGGTAAGGATTACGCCATGTACATTACGGGCTATAACAATTCCAATCTGGCCGAAGTAAGCAATGGCTACGCCAAGGAAAACCTGATCGGTTTTTTACCTACCGCAAAAGAATACAATCTTTTTAAGCGTTCTGATAACTATCCCTTCCATCAAGAATTTAGAGTGCCCTCGCATACGTTTTGCACTTTTGATTTCACCAATTTTGATCATTATCATAAAGTAGGCGATGAAAATGATATCATGGATTTTTCCCATATGGCCACTATGGTGAACAAGATGATTCCGGTGCTTGAAGGAATTGCCAATGCGGTAACGCAAGAAGTACAATTGAACTAAGAGACTAAAGAATCGAATCTAAGGGTAATTTACAGTTATGGCAAAGAACATCATTATTTCAGGGACCAGTAGGGGAATAGGTTTGGAGTTGGCCAAACTACTTGCTGATGAAGGCCATAAAGTGTTGGCGCTTTCCCGAAACCCAAGACCCATTTTAGAGGTCAACCATGCCAATATTGCCACTTTTGCGTTTGATCTTTGTAAAGCTGATGATTACAAAATGGTGGAAAAATTTATTCAAGATTGGGATACCGTAGACGTACTTATCAATAATGCGGGCAGCCTTTTGAACAAACCCTTTTTGGAAACCACTACGGAAGAGTTCGAAGCGGTATACAAAGTGAACGTTTTTGGTGTTGCAGAACTTACGCGTTTGGTGCTTCCAAAAATGAAAAAAGACGGCCACGTGTTGACCATAAGCTCTATGGGCGGGGTACAAGGAAGCCTAAAATTTCCAGGCTTATCGGCCTACAGTTCCAGTAAAGGAGCGGTAATCACACTTACGGAACTTTGGGCGGAAGAGTTTAAGGAAACAGGCCCTTCCTTTAATGTCTTTGCTTTGGGTGCCGTACAAACGGAAATGCTGGAAGAGGCCTTTCCGGGGTATCAGGCTCCCGTAACCCCTTTGGATATGGCGACTTACATCAAGGACTTCGCCTTGACGGGGCATAAACTATACAATGGAAAATTGCTTCAGGTAAGTAATAGTACACCTTAGTGATGGTTTTATAAAATACGTTTAAACAGTGTGGTAACGTCCTATTTCAAAAACTCCACCCCATAAATCGTATCTAGCTTAGGATACTTTTTAATAAAGGCATTTAAATCTTTGTACATGAGGTCCAAATCCTCCATTGAGGTGTCCGAGTAGCCATCATATAGGGCTTCTAAAACCTCCATGCCTTGGGTTACTTTGCCAAAAGTTGGAAAGCCTTTTACGCTATTGTAATTAAGCGTATCCAAGCGGTTATTGTCGCTCAGGTTGATAAACAGGTCGGTTCCTCTACTTTCTTTTCCGCCTCTTGCAAAACTCAAGGTTCCCTTATCATTGCCTTGCAACACGGGTTCATCCGGTATTTTATGCCCGTTCCACGCATTGTAGATGGTACTGTCATGGCTTCCAAATTGGGCCACAAAACCCGGATTGACCCTATAGAAAAGAATGTTGTCAAAATAACGTGTTTTTACCAACTGGTAAAAACGGTCCGCCGCTTTGGGCGATAACTTTCGTTCTACGGCCACCTTAAAGTCGCCCTTTGATGTCCTGAACTTGGTGGTAAAGGTTTCCGGTGCTTGGGTCTTTGTCCAGTTCTTTTTAAATTTTGAACTGGAACAACCCAAATTCAAGCTTAAAATAAAGCCTAGTGCTATAATGCTTTTTAAATAGTTCATTTAGTTTCTTTATACGTTATCGACACCATTTTCCCTTTGCCAATTACAATTGTTTCCTTAGTTGTAATATTGATTTCCCCTTCGTGCGTTTCTGGCTGTTTGGCATAGGGCATTTTTAGTTTTAGGGTCCATTCCGGATTCGTCTGTGTAACCCTAATATCCAATTTTTCAGTGGTTTTGGTGTAATAAATGGATACTTTGTTATCCCCTACCTTAATATTTTCAAGGGCAGCTTTGTCCCAAGCATCCGGCATCTGTGGGGTAATGACCACTTCTTTATGGGCAGCATTGGGCTGGAACCCAAAAAATTGGTGGACAATAGGGTAGGCATAGCT
>CALGQU010000112.1 GCA_937959125.1 uncultured Croceitalea sp. | reverse complement strand
TGATTATTTTTTACTAAATATTCAAACTCTAAAGTTTGTAATGCATCAAAATTATTTCGCTCATCTTTAAAATTATAATTCCAATCAAAATGTTTAGACATAAAAGCATCATATTGATTTACTACATAATCTCTTGAGCGTAATTCTTCTTCTTGATAATCTCTAATTAAGTCATTCCAAGAAATCAATAAATCGCGTAAGGCTTCATTTTTTATTAAATCGAATGAAGAAGTGCTGGCAAGTGCGCTAATACTTGTTTGTGAAGGATTAAAAGTAACACTTCCATATGACCAAAATAGTTGAAAACTTAAGGAGTCTAAAACCGTAGGATTAGGTTTTGATTTTATTGGAAATAATTTTATAATTTTTGCACTATTGCTAAGTGAACGTTTATGACTAAATATAACAGAATCTAACTGTTTTCGGTTTTGTTGAAACTCTTTATGAATGTTTGCTAAAATCGCAGTTTCTTTATTAGAATTTATTCTGTTTTCATTCCAGTTGTTAATTTGTAGTGCTATAAGGATTCCTATGACAACCAATAGTATTTCGCCTATGGCATAGATGAGGTATTTACTGAATTTGTTTTCAGAGAGCAGATTTTGGCGAATTTTTCTAAAGAATTTAATCATAGTTCTAGGTTTTCCCCTCTTGGGAGGGATTAGGGGTGGGTATCAATAATACTGAATTCAAAACCCACCCCCAGCCCCTCCAAGGAGGGGAGCATATTTGAGCGAATTTTTCTAAAAAATCTTAACATGGTTTATAAAGTGTTTAATTCATGCTTCACCAGTCTCTTAAGTGCAATCGTTTTTTTTAAGGCAGCTCCCTTTAAATCCGCACCCGCATAACGAAAGGAACCTCTGTGTTTGATCATATTGATATAAACCTCATCTTGTAATAGGGCGTTATAATTAATAGGCACGGCATCATAAAGGGTTTTTTCAAAGGTTCTGGTCTTAAGATCTACGATCCTAAAATGTTTATGAAAAAGAGGTAAAGACGCCGTTGGCCAAAATTGATCTTCCAAACGAACCGTTTGCGCTACCAAAACGGTATATTCCGAATCAAAAAGATCGATGATGGCTTTTCTAAGGGTGTTCCTGGTAATAATTTGGAACCCTCTTGATTTGATAGCCTCAAAAGCCGTTTTGGCAATTATGATATCCGAGGTAAAATCTGCCCGGCCAAAATGAAAGTTCATACTATCATTATGGGCACGTTTGTTTTCCAGAACATCCACCACATACTGTATAGATTGTCCGGTGCGATACTCTTCTTCAATACTTTTTCTAAGCCTACGCTCGTTGACATCTAAATTTTCCAAAAGTTCGGACAACAATTGTCTTTCAATTTTTAAATCGATTCTACTCTGGTTCAAGGTGTTGATCTGTAGGGCGATAAGAATACCAAAAACAACAAGGACTATTTCTCCTATGGCATAGAGCAGATATTTACTGAACTTGGACTCTGACAGCAAGCGTTGACGAATTTTCCGAAAGAATTTTAACATTGGTTTTTGGTTGGTTACAAGGAGGGTACTGGTATCAAATATAAGGGAACACGGGCTTCATTTTAACAAAAATCACTCAACTTCAACACTTTGGACAGCATATGGCCGCAAATAGAGACTTCAAAAACCACAAAATCCCTAAAATTTAGGGTTTTGCCAACTTCATTTAAGCAATGGAAATCTTTACTTTTGCCATCCAAACCTGATACAGAGATGAAAACACTGGAAGATTTCAATTTTGAAGATAAAAAGGCCCTAATTCGTGTAGATTTCAACGTTCCGTTGGATGCAGAATTTAATGTTACGGATACCAGCCGGATCGATGCTGCAAAACCAACCATTTTAAAAATCTTGGAGGATGGCGGTAGCGCGGTGCTAATGAGCCATTTGGGAAGGCCCAAAGGGCAACGTAACCCAGACGTGTCCTTAAAACATATTTGCAATACGGTATCGGAAATTATTGGGGTGCAGGTAAAATTCGTAGAAGATTGCGTTGGGGAAAAAGTAGACGAAGCCTACGCTTCTTTGGAGAATGGTGAAATCCTGCTCTTGGAAAACCTTCGATTTTATGATGAGGAAACCAGTGGCGATGCCGCTTTTGCCGAACAACTTTCTAAATATGGTGACGTTTACGTGAACGATGCTTTTGGAACGGCACATAGGGCACATGCCTCTACAACTATTGTGGCCAATTATTTTGGGGAGAACAAATGCTTTGGGTATTTGCTGGCCAAAGAGATCAAAGCCATAGAAAAGGTAATGCAAACCGGCGAAAAGCCGATAACCGCCATTTTAGGCGGTGCCAAAGTTTCTTCCAAGATTACGATCATTGAAAACATCTTGGACAAGGTGGACCATTTGATCATTGGGGGCGGAATGACCTATACGTTTATAAAAGCCCAGGGCGGCAAGGTTGGGGATTCCATCTGTGAGGATGATAAGATGGAATTGGCCTTGGATATTCTAAAACAAGCAAAGGAGAAAGGTGTGGAAGTCCATATTCCCGTTGATGTTTTGGCGGCCGATGATTTTGACAACAACGCAAAGACGCAGGTGGTCGCCGTAGATAGCATTCCGGAAGGATGGCAGGGCTTGGATGCCGGGCCACAAACACTGCATAATTTTAAGGAAGTCATTTTAAAGTCTAAAACCATCCTGTGGAACGGTCCGGTTGGGGTTTTTGAAATGGATAGCTTTGCCAAAGGGACCAAAGCTGTAGGCAATGCCATTGATGAGGCTACCCAAAATGGGGCTTTCTCACTTGTTGGCGGGGGTGATTCCGTAGCCGCCGTAAAGCAATTTGGCTTTGAGGACAAGGTAAGTTATGTCTCTACGGGAGGTGGTGCCATGTTGGAGAGCTTGGAAGGAAAAACCTTGCCCGGTATCGCTGCAATATTAGGCTAGTAAAGGCGTTATCGATTAACGGACTTTAGCTTAAATTTTGATGGTTTTCCTCTATTTTTTTTATTTTTCGATAAAAAAGACGCACTTTAGTTGGCCTCAAACCAAACAGGTAACGCTAATGAGACGATATACAACCCATTTTTGGGCGACGCTTTTGTTGTTAAGTACGCTAACGATTGTTGCACAAGAAAAGGATACTATAGCAGTTAATTCCATTGACTCCCATATTGTGGATATGGAAAGGGCAGAAGACAAGACTGCCCAAACCATTGCGGATGCCACGTTGAACATTCCCGCTGTGCCAAAACCCAAAGAAAAACAGACGCTTCAAGACCTAGAGGAAGCCTACCGGTATGACAGTCTTTGGTTGGCAACGCTCTATGCGAACAATACACTTTTTGAGGAGCTCACCCAAGAAATCCAAAACCCGCCAACGGAAACAATAACGACCAATGAGTTGCCCACGGACACCTTAAAGGCACGCTTGGCACGTTTGAATGCCAAAACTCCTTTTAATATTGCTTACAATCCCTCTTTAGAAAGCGTGATAAAATCTTTTTTAACCAGAAAGAGGGGCTTAATGGAACGCATGTTGACCACAAGTCAATTTTACTTTCCCTTGTTTGAACAAGAATTTGATAATCTGGATGTGCCCCTGGAGATGAAGTATTTGGCCATTGTAGAATCCGCGTTGAACCCAAAAGCAAGATCAAGGGTTGGGGCTACTGGACTTTGGCAATTTATGTTTGGGACCGGTAAAATGTACGATTTAAATGTAAGTAGTTATGTGGATGAACGTAGCGATCCTATTGCCGCAACCAAAGCAGCGGCCAAATATCTAAAAAAACTGTACGGTATATTTGATGATTGGGATTTGGCCTTGGCAGCGTATAACTCTGGCCCAGGCAATGTAAATAAAGCGATACGGCGTTCCGGGGGCTATAAAAATTATTGGAACATAAGAAGGAACTTACCTAGGGAAACCGCCGGCTATGTCCCAGCCTTTTTGGCCACCATGTATTTGTTTGAGTATGCAAAGGAACATGGACTAGAAGGAAGACCAGTATCAAGATCGTATTTTGAGACGGATACGGTACATGTAAAGCAACTGATAAGCTTTGATCAGATTTCCAAAATGGTGGATATTTCCGTTGAAGAATTGGAGTTGCTGAATCCTGCGTATAAATTGAATATTATCCCTAAAATTGAAGGGAAACCCTACACATTGCGTTTGCCCCTAAAGCATTTGGGGAGGTTTGTGGCCAACGAGGAAGCCGTGTATGCCTTTGCCAAAAAAGAACTGGATTCTATTGAAAAACCCCTACCACAATTGGTTACCAGCAGCGACCGTGTGCGTTATAAGGTAAGAAATGGTGATTATTTGGGTAAAATAGCGGAGCGTTACGGTGTGGGAGTAAGCCAACTCAAGCGTTGGAACGGTTTACGCAGTAATAACTTGAGAGTTGGCCAACGATTGACCATATACCCAAGAAAACCAGTACCAAGCATTGCTTCTGTCACTAAGAATACGACCAGTAAACCCGTTAAGGTCAATTTGCCCAAAGACCCTTCTAAGGTCCATGTAGTGCAATCTGGCGACTCCCTATGGACCATATCCAGAAAATACCCTGGAATAAGTATTCAGAACTTAAGGGAATGGAACGGTCTAAGTGGCAACAACTTAAAACCTGGCACCAAACTTAGGTTATGTAATTGTTCCTCCTAAATGGCAGTATGATGGTTCTTGGAAGTTGACTACAACCTCTTGGCATGACCACTAGATGTTATTGGCAGCCCAAAAAGAAGGTTAACTCACCCAAAAGGCTATTATACGCATTTGAAGGTTTCAGTTTGCATAAATTGATTACTTTAGAATCATGATGCAGAAACTAAGAACAATTTCCTTTTTATTTATACTGATTTTTAGCGCTTGTAAAGAGAAGACAAGAACAGAACGTTATTTACCCGCTTCAACCGGGGCGATCAATTCGTTGATGGTAGTCATGGAAAATGAACTTTGGCGCGGTGCTGCCGGGGACAAGGTGCGAGAGCTTTTTGCCGCACCCATGCTGGCAACCCCGCAAACGGAACCTATTTTTTCCATTACACAGATACCACCACAAGTGTTTAAGGGAGCCGTAACCCACTCTAGGTCCGTGTTGTTTGCCAGTCTGGACTCCCTTTCCATAGGGCATGTCAAGAAAGATGTTTATGGAAGGCCACAACGGGTTGCCGTAGCAAAAGGAAGAACGGAAGAAGAACTGATAAACAACCTAATAAAGGTTTCTGGAACGGCTATTACTGCTTTCAAGGAAAATGAAATATGGGAAACGCAAAAACGAAACTTAAAATCGTTGACCAAGGAAACCGATCTTTTTGAAGAATTCAATATTTCCCTAAACGTACCCTCTGCCTATAAAGTGGGGAAACATGAGGACAATTTTATTTGGATAGATCGCCAGATTCCCAAGGGGAATATGAACCTTATTGCCTACACGATGCCCAAGGACGCATTTTCCAACGATTCCACTTTTGTGAAGGACATCATTAAGATGCGTGATTCTATTGGAAGCACTTATATTCCGGGTCCGGACGTTCCTGGAAAACGAACGTTTATGATTACGGAACGTGCCTTTTCACCCTATGTCTTTCCGGCTGAAGTGAATGGGTATAAAGCCGCAGAAGTAAGAGGTATTTGGGAAATGAACGACTATCCTATGGCAGGGCCATTTTTAAGTTATATCATCAATGATGAAGTAAACGACCGCAAATTGGTTTTAGAGGGATTCTTATTTAAGCCGTCATCTAATAAAAGAGATGATATGTTGGAGTTGGAAGCTATAATGAGGACGATTAAGATAGGGGAACAGCATTAGTGAACCCCCTAAAGAATAGTTTTTACTAGGAAAGAACGCACAAAAAAACCGGCAAGTTATTGCCGGTTTTTTTTGTGTTTTCCTATGGGTTACATACTCACGATTACGAATTCCGATCTTCTGTTTTTCTGGTGTTCCGTTCGACCGCAGCCGCCACTGCAATCATATAAGGGATACTGTTCCCCGTAGCCTACGGCACTATAAATCCTACTTTCATCAATCCCCCGTGACATTAGATAGGCCTTTGTTTCCTTGGCTCTTTTATCAGATAAGGTACGGTTGTAGGCCGCTGCACCCCTAGTATCCGTGTGCGATTCAATTTTAATGACCATATCCGGGTATTTTTCCCATACCTCAAGTAGCTTGTCTAATTCTTTTTTAGCGTCATCCCTTATGTAAGATCGGTCAAAATCAAAATAGATCATATCCGTTTTCAACTTTTTGACTCCTTCTTCCACCACGATCAGATCATCCAATTTCTTTAAACTGATGGCAATATCCGTTTCTGGGCCATCTTGGGTAGTAATCTCCTCACTGTTTGCAAAGTAGTCCGGATTTTCCGTAGCAATGGTAAAATTGGTATTCTTTGGAAGATGGTCAAACCTAAAAAAGCCGTCAGCATCGGCAAGAACCTCTTGCACAACCTCATTGTTTTCATCCAACAAACGCATTTTGGTACTGGGTACGGCTATGCTGGTAATCAGTTCCGTAACGGTTCCGACGATAGCGGTTTGTTCCTCTTCTACTTTTTCTTCTGGGAGTAATTTAAAAGCGTAAATATCATCATCCCCTTTACCGCCTTTTCTGTTGGAAGCAAAATAACCGGTTTCTCCCGCGTCCTGTGAGATATAAGAGAAATCGTCCTTTCCGCTATTTACGGGTTCGCCTAAGTTGATAGGGGCACCAAAGGTTTCCCCTACACGTACGGCTTCATAGATATCTAAACCGCCTAACCCTTGCCTCCTATCCGAAGAAAAGAAAATTTTATTATCAACTACATAGGGAAACATTTCCCTTCTACTAGAGTTAACACCCCTACCTAAGTTCTTAGGTTCCGAAAACTCTCCGTTTTCCAGCACGTCCACAACAAAAATATCGGTGCCGCCAAGACTTCCTGGCCGGTCTGAAGCAAAATACAATTTTTTGCCATCCGCCGTAAGTGCAGGATGTCCGGTAGAAAAATTATCGCCGTTAAAAGCGAGCTCTTCTGCCTCTGTCCATTCCCCATCAATACGTTCTGATTTGTATATTTTTAGGTGGCTTACGGCAGTTTTCTTGCGCTTCTTACGTTTTTTGGAATCGTTACGGGTAAAGTAGATGGTATTGTTGTCCGGTGAAATGGCCACACCTGCTTCGTGGTACTTAGAATTTACCTTTTTTGATAGTTTTCGTATCCCCTTAAGTGTATTGGGACGCTCGGCCACTTTGCCAACATAGAGGTCCAAAAAGGGTTGGTTGTTCCATTTATATCGTCTTTTCCTAAAAATCCCTGTATCCGCGGAAGAAGCAAAAATAAGTTCGCCACCATTGATGTACATGGGTGAAAATTCTGAATATTTTGAATTAATGTTCAAGTTGGTGATTTCTACATTGTTCCTAAACAAGGCTTTTTTTATTTCCTTGGTATTCTCTTTTAGCTCTGACGCTCTTGGTGTTGTTTTTCTACCTTTAAAAATATTGAGTAGGCGCCTCGCTTTTTTATACCGTCCGGTACCTTTTAAGACATGGGCATATTTAAAATAATCGGAATCCGTTAAATCATCTTGGAAAAGTTCAAACAATTTATTGTACCAGTAGAAAGCCTTTTCCATTTCAGAATTGAAATAATGAGAATCCCCAGCTCTTTGTAGAAGCTCCGGTGTAGCGCTATTGGCGTCACGCGTCAAGGCATCGTCATATAGTTCTGCAGCCTCTGCATACCACATTTTGTTATAGTAGGTGTTGGCGCGCTCAATCATTTTGGCAACAACTGCAGGGGTCTCATTGGTTTTTGCAATCGACAGGGCCTCATTATCGGCGTTGTCCACCACTTTAGGCAATGTTGTACCTATGGCACTCAGGCCGGGTTCATCGTCAAAATCTACATGGGTAATGGATTGCGCTTGCAAATATGCCAGATGAAAAATGAAAACAAGGGACAGAAATTTTTTCATGATGTCGCTTAGCATAAGGAAACAGATTTTAAAGTTATCCCGTAGCTAGTGTATTTTAATTTGTTTGATGATACCGAAAATAGGCCTAAAAAGAAAAGCGGCTAAGTTTTTGTTGTGAATGCTAGAATTTATGGCATGAACACACCTATTTAGTGGT
>CALGQU010000111.1 GCA_937959125.1 uncultured Croceitalea sp. | reverse complement strand
GTCAAACTTTCCTCTAAACTTGGATTGGAAAACCCACGACCAATATTCCCATAGAGAAGCCCATTTTTCAGGGTATAATTTAAGGTTAGGCTGGGGAGAAGGATAGGGTCAAAATTGCGTTCCGCGGAAGTATTTGCATCCCCGGTATTGAACAAGTCCCTAAAATCATAATCCGTGGTATTAAAATTTAAGCCCAATTGCACATTCAGTTTTTTTAAGATAGGATAAGTCATTATCCCAAAAACAAAAAGCTGGCTCCTAAATTCCCTATTTCTACTCAGCCGTTCCCCAGCTAGACTACCGTTGCCGTTGTTCTCCCTAAAAAGGTTTTGAAAAGTGCCCCAATTGTATTCATCTTTATACAATTCACTGCCCAAGGTATAACTGCTTTTTCCCAGTTTACCATTGAATATGGTCCTAAAACCAAAACCGTTGGTAAACTCGTCCAAAATATTAAAGGGCCGGGGTTCAAAATGGTCCAGATACGTATAAAAAACACTTGTTTTCGTATTCAGTTTTGGGCCAAAGGAATGGGAGTAGGTTAGGCCTGCCAAAGTGTAAGCATTGGCCTCAAACCCTTGTGCCGCTAACCAATTGGGAGCTGCACGGGTGGGGTCCTCATCAAAGTCCGTTTGGTTGATGGTACTCGGTATTTGAGCGGTATAATCAATATGGTTAAAAAGGACATCAAGCTTACCCTTTGCTCCTAAACGTACCGCTGCGGTCAATAGCAAACCATCCCGTTCAAAGCGATTGTTCTGTCTAAAACCATCGGTCTCCAAACGGTTGTAGCTAAAATTGAGGTTAAAGTTTTCTTGGGAATGCCTAAAGGAAAAATTGTCCTTTACCATATTATAGGAACCCAAGGTAAAACTGTTGGAAAGCTGTGTAGTCCCTACCTCTGGGGCAGTGGTGTTCAAAACCATGGCGCCCCCAAGGTTGGTGCCCAGACCTGTTCCTTTAGGACCGGTAACCACTTCCAATGCACCCAGGTTCTCTAAATCAAAAGCTTCAATGGTAGACACCCCGGTGCCATCGGTTATAGGAATATTGTTGAAATATAGACGTAGGTTATCCGTGCCAAAAGGCGTTCTTGCCCCAACGCCCCTAATGGTGATTCTATTGGTGTTCAATGCTCCTGAAAGGAGATATACCCCAGGAATTTGATTAATGGCGTTTGCAAAGTCCAAAGGACTAAACCGTGCCAGTTCTTTGCTCTTAAGGGTAGCGGAAGGGGTGATGCCTATCGCTTTTTTCTGAATCCCTTTTTCAATGACCAAAACTTCGTCCAACGGTGTTATGGAATCCTTTGCCGCGGACTGGGCAGCAAGGGATATAGATGAACACCAACACAACAACAAAACGTAACTCCTCATAAGGAGCTAAAATAAAGATTAAAAACGGTAGCCAAGGGAGATTCCGCCTCTTCCGATCACGGATTCAAAAAAGAAATCGTCGTTATCAAATAATGTCCGTCCAACCCCTAGGAATACTTCTGCCACAAAACCACCACGGGTCAAGAACTTTCCCCCAACGGAAATACCAAGGGCTACATTGGTCTCGGTCATTGTTTCTTCCACATCAAAACCAAAAAAAACATCTTCCCTATTTAAAACGGAAGCGAAGCCCTCAATAAAAAAACCACGGGCATATTTTTTAGAGAAAAACTGCCTGTAATAGGGTGTAAGTTCAAAATTTCTGAATTGATCAAAATCATCGGTATTGCCCAATCCAAACAACAAACTGATTCCAACGGAGGATTCGTCCGTAATAAGCCGTTCATAATCCACCGTAAACGCATTTAGAAGGATAAAATTGGTCACATTTAACCGTAACTCATTTTTTGAAATAGGTTGCGGAGCATTGGAAGTGTCCGCACCCGGCGTCTGGGAAAAACCAATAGCTAAATAAAAAAAGGCAACTAAAAAGGGAAGAATGGCACGCATAGCAAAGAAGTATTTTTAAATTCGTAAAAGGTAAATCTAGGGTATTGCATGACAAGCAATGTTACCTAAACGTTATTAATTAGAATCAATATAAATAATGAAAATAGCTTCGTACAATGTCAACGGTATACGTGCCGCATTAAATAAAGGTTTTATCCCATGGTTGGAGCGTGTTGGTCCAGATGTCATTTGTTTACAGGAAACCAAGGCGATGAAAGAGCAGGTTGATGTTTCCTTGTTTGAAGCCGCAGGATACAAATACAATTATTGGTTTAGTGCACAAAAAAAAGGCTATAGCGGTGTGGCATTGCTTTGTAAAAAAGAACCCGATCATGTGGAATACGGAACGGGGATTGATTATATGGATTTTGAAGGACGTAACATTCGTGCAGATTATGGGGATATTTCCGTAATGAGTATGTATTTGCCTTCGGGCAGCAATATGGACCGATTGGAGTTTAAGTTGAAGTATATGGCAGACTTTCAAAAATATGCAGATGAACTTAGAAAAGAACGCCCCAACTTGATCGTCTGTGGGGATTACAATATCTGTCATGAAGCTATTGATATCCATGACCCTGTTCGCAATAAAAATGTATCTGGGTTTTTACCGGTGGAACGCGAGTGGATCGGCAATTTTATAGATACTGGATTTATAGATAGTTTTAGACATTTTAATAAAGAACCGCACAATTATACGTGGTGGAGTTACAGGGCAAACGCGAGAAACAACAACAAAGGCTGGCGTTTGGATTATGGTATGGTCAGCAAAAGTTTGGAAGACCGGTTAACGCGCTGTGTGATTCTTTCTGATGCCAAACACAGCGACCATTGTCCTATTTTATTGGAAGTAGAAGAAATTGCAAAAGATTAATATCCTAAAGTTTTTATACCATAGCTACGGTTGTATTTTATTTTGAAGTATAGTGAAAAAAGAAACTTTTTATCGGATGAATTTCTATGGATAAATGGTATTAGATAGCTTAATTTTGGCACTTTATAAAATTGCCATATGAAATACACCCGAATTCCAAATACGGATATTAGAGTAAGTAAGATATGTTTGGGCACCATGACCTGGGGCAGACAAAATAAGGAAGAAGAAGGGCATGCCCAAATGGATTATGCCTTAGATCAAGGCGTTAATTTTTTTGATACCGCGGAATTATATCCTATTCCCGCTAAGAAAGAATTACAGTCCGTTACAGAAGAAATCATAGGGACTTGGTTCAAGAAAACCGGAAATAGGGACAAAGTGGTCCTGGCAACAAAGATTGCCGGCCCCGCCCCTTTTACCAAGTTCATCCGAACTACCGGTTTTAGCAAAGATTCCTTGATTACCGCGGTCGAGGGAAGTTTACAACGATTGCAAACGGATTATATAGACCTTTACCAATTGCACTGGCCGGAACGGAACACCAATTATTTTGGAAAACGGAATTATAACGCCTCCGAACCGGATTTTTGGCAAGATAACATCCATCAAGTATTGGAAACACTCAGGGACTTGGTACAAGAAGGCAAAATAAGGAACATTGGCATTTCCAACGAAACCCCCTGGGGGACCATGCGCTTTTTAGAGGAGGCCAAAGTGCACAAAAACTTACCAAGGGCATTGACCATACAAAATCCCTACAGTCTCCTGAACAGACAGTTTGAAGTTGGTCTCTCTGAAATTTCCATGCGCGAAAAGATTGGTCTTTTGGCTTATTCCCCTTTGGGTTTTGGCGTATTAAGCGGAAAATATCTGGGAGGGAAAAAGCCTAGAAAGGGACGGATTACCTTGTTCCCAAATTACAGTCGCTATATTGGGGAAACCGCGGTCGAGGCCACCCAACGATATTGGGACTTGGCCGGTGAGCATGGGTTGTCATTAACGCAAATGGCGTTGGCCTTTGTAAATTCAAGGGCTTTTGTGACCAGCACGATTATTGGGGCAACCACTATGGAGCAGTTACAGGAAAATATTGGGAGTATCAATGTGGAATTGTCAAATGAACTTCTGGAAGGGATTGAAGCTATCCATAATGCCATTCCTGATCCTGCGCCATAAGCATAGCATGACCCATAATCAATTTGGCAGCAAGCGATTTTTTGATTTTACGTATCAAGTTAAAACGCAGCGGTATCCACATCTTCAATGAATTGGATGACTCCGCCAAAGTAGGTTTTTTGATCATCGTACTGTGAGAGATGGCTGCCGTTGGCACAATGGAGATACCTTCCGTTTTTTACTTCTTTTGACATCCATTCCATATGTTTGGGGTCCATAGTGTCATGCTCGGCCCCAATGACCAAGGTAGGCACTTCCAATTCTTTTAGTCTGTCCTTTACGTCCCAATCCTTTAAAGTGGCATCACCGGTAATACCAAATTCACTATGCCCTTGCATATGCACATAGACTTGGTTATTGGCATGGTTTAAGGTCCGCATTACCGCTTCGGGCCATTCGGCAGGCGGTTTGCGCAGCACGTGTTCCGTATAATAATGTTCAAACAAAAGTTCCCCATACCTGGGGTTGGTATAATCCTCGGCTGCCTCCAAGGCCTTTATTTCGCTATAAATTTCTTTGTCCATTTGGGGTCCAAGGACTTCTTGTGCATAGCTATTGTATTCTGGTACGCTGGACATCATATTGGAAATAATAAGTCCTTTTAAATTAGCTTGGTATTTTAAGGCATATTCCATGGCCAAAATTCCACCCCATGATTGCCCCAAAAGGTAAAAATTGGACTTGTCCAGTCCCAAAGCCATCCTTACCTGTTCAACTTCTTCTACAAAACGTTCTGTTGTCCAAAGGGATAAATCGTCCGGTTTGTCACTATAATACGACCCCAATTGATCGTAATAGATATATTCAATTTCCTCTTGCGGAAAATAACCATCCGCACATTCATAAAGTTCATGGGTCATTCCCGGCCCGCCATGCAGTAAAAGCACTTTTTTGGTTGGATTGTTCCCTATGCGCTTTGTCCAAACTTTAAAGGTTCCCTTTTCCGTTTCAATAGGAATCATCTTGATTCCTCCCGTGTATTGATCGTCCCTATTTTCAAAGCTAAGGTAGGAGGAAGTTTGCTCCTCCGTTGCAGTGGTAGAGGAGGGTTTTTCTTTGCAGGAAGCAAGAAAAAGTAGGAATAGACAAAATGATGCCAATCGCATAATAGTGATTTTGATTCCTTCTAAAATAGGGAAATAATTGGATTATTCCCTAAAGAGATGTTGCAGGACGTCCTCAATTTTAGCCACCAACTGTACTTTTATCTTGGTGTTCTTGAGTCCAATTTTATTGCTTTTACTGGCGTAGATTATCTTAAACCCAAGTTTTTCTGCCTCTAAGATACGTTGGTCTATCCGTTGAACGGGACGTATTTCCCCGGACAACCCTACTTCAGCGGCAAAACAGCTGCCCTTGTCAATGGGAAGGTCAAAATTACTGGATAGTATGGCGATCATAACGGCCAAATCTATGGCCGGATCATCCACGGAGATTCCCCCGGTGATGTTCAAGAATACATCTTTTGCGGCAAGCTTAAAACCTGCCCGTTTTTCCAAAACGGCAAGCAACATGTTCAAGCGCTTTACATTAAAACCTGTGGCCGATCGCTGGGGTGTGCCATATACCGCCGTACTGACCAAGGCTTGGATTTCTATGAGCAATGGGCGGACACCCTCAACAGTGGCGGCAACAGCGGTACCGCTTAGGTCTTCGTCATTTTTGGACAATAACACCTCAGAGGGGTTGTTGACTTCCCTTAACCCACTGCCTTGCATTTCATAGATGCCCAATTCCGCGGTGGATCCAAATCTGTTCTTTAAGGAGCGCAGGATTCGGTATACATAGTTTTGGTCCCCTTCAAACTGCAATACGGTATCTACCATATGCTCCAAAATTTTAGGCCCCGCAATGGTGCCGTCTTTGGTGATATGACCAACCAAGATTACCGGGGTATTGCTCTCTTTGGCAAATTTGATGAGCTCTGCGGTACACTCCCTAATTTGGGAGATGCTCCCTGCGGCGGATTCAATGTAATCCGTATGTAGGGTCTGAATGGAGTCTATGACCACCAGATCTGGTTGAACATCCATAATCTGCCTAAAAATATTTTGGGTCTTTGTTTCCGTAAGGATAAAACAGGTTTTGGAGCTTGGATGGATACGGTCTGCCCGCATCTTTATTTGTTTTTGGCTCTCTTCCCCAGAAACATATAAGGTCTTAAAAGGAAGTTGTAATGCAATTTGAAGGAGCAACGTACTTTTTCCAATGCCGGGTTCACCACCCAAAAGCGTTAAGGAACCGGGGACCAATCCGCCGCCCAATACCCTATTGAACTCTAGATCTTGGGTATCCAAGCGAATTTCCTTTTCACTGGTAATATGGCTTACCAATAGGGGTTTGGCGGTTTTTTGATGTTGGGGGGTACTACTTTTCCAAACTTTCTTTTCCTCTTTTTGCACAACCTCCTCTACAACGGTATTCCATTCTTTACAAGAAACACATTGTCCTACCCATTTAGCGAACTGGGTACCGCAATTTTGACAAAAATAAGCTGTTTTGGTCTTGGCCATTTACCACTTGGATTTGACCAAAGATACTGGTTTTGTGTTGTTGTTTTAGAACGGGTCTAGTAACCGAAGTCCGCTTTAAGGGCATCGATCTTATCCAGGGCCATATCCTTGGTAAGAAAATCAATTTCGTTCATTTGAAACGCTTTTTCAAATGCTTTGTAGGCTTTCTTTGGCTCCCCTATAAGTTCTAGATATTCCCCTTCAAAGTAAAAACCCAACATGGTTTCCGGAAATTGTTTTTTACAAATATTGGACAAGGGTTTTAAGGATTCATAGTCCTCTTTTTTAAGGCAACCGGCATATATGGCCATAATGTCATTGAGTTCTACCTCTTTTTCAAATCCTAGGAGGTTTTCTATCATTCCGTATTTGGCGTCCAAATAACTAATGACGGGCTCATCGGATTTTAGAATCTGCTGTCGGTACTCTTTGGGGCTAATAGGTCTAAAAAGTTTAAAAATATTATCAAATGCTTTGCTTACCCCATAGGCCGCAATGGAAATATGGTCCGGCTCGTCATATTGATCAAAGAAATAATGGATGTTTTCTTTGTTGATGGAGGCAATGGCGGTATTCATTTGCAGAATCCGCTGTCGATCTTCCGTAGGTTCTTTTTCTAATACCAAATTGTAGAAGATTTCTTGATCCAATGCGGATAACCTAGCGGGTACCCTACTGTCCATTTCCGTTGCCATTACGGGAGAAATACTTAAATAAGCGTTGAATAAGGATTTGTCCTTAAAAAGAAAATAATTGCCAAAGTTCGCCGTAATGTCATAGCCTATGAACATTTTGAACGGGGCAATGTTATAACTT
This sequence comes from uncultured Croceitalea sp., assembly GCA_937959125.1. Lineage (GTDB taxonomy): Bacteria > Bacteroidota > Bacteroidia > Flavobacteriales > Flavobacteriaceae > Croceitalea. The sequence goes on along the minus strand of CALGQU010000111.1, from coordinate 8,886 downwards.
GTTTCCAAATAGGGAATCAATTCCGTACCTATAAATTCATAAAATTGCTTTCCTTTTTCCGTGGGTAGCCCCGAAGTCTGTTCAAAATCGCAATCCTCCCATCTTAAGTCATTTTCACTTTGATGTATCCCTACTATAATTGCTTCGGGCATACGGTTATGGGTACTGTAAAATTTGGCATTCGCCACAACATTGTCAAATAGGTATTCAGCATCCAAAACCACAATTAGGGGATACTTTTTAGCATCATCATAATCCTCTGGAAAGTAATAAGAAACATCCCTGCGCTCTTGTAACTTAAAGGATTCAAATATTTCCTTCTCTACTTGTGCGGTCAAGGAAAGACAAAGGAGTCCAATAAAGACCAAGGTAATTTTTTGCATTTGTTACGCTTTTGATAACCAAACGGTTATCTATTTCTGTTCAATAACGGTAATAGTGCAAAGGATATTGCCCCAAAAAGAACGACCATCAGTGTCTGTGCAATCCACATAATCCAGCCATATGCCTGGCCAGAAATATCAGAAATATCAAATAAGGACAAGGCTGCGGTAACCGCAATGGGGAACGCTCCTAGGCCGCCATTGGTAGCCGTCATGGCAAAAGCGCCAGCAATAAAAGCCACCAGCAATTGCGAAAAGGATAACGAAATGGTTTCGGCAACGGTATATTTTATAACCCAGAACATCCCTACATAACATCCCCAGATAAAAAGCGTATGGGCAACAAAAGCCCATTTGTTTTTCATTCTAAGAATACTGGAAACCCCGTCCAAAAGTCCACCCAAAAATTCTTTTACTTTTAAGGCGAACGGGGCACTGGATTTTTTCAGGACTCTGATAAACACCAAAAGCCCCACGATTCCTGCTGTAAGTACAGCTACCGAACCAACAAGGCCAAAACCATTTTCATCCAAAAAAGAAAGGATGATGTCCGTCTGTAAAACCAAGGCTATGGCTATAATAAGGAGCAGCATGATAAGGTCTATGATCCTTTCCGTAACGATAGTGCCAAAACCTTTTTCAAATGGGACGCCTTCATAGGTGGTTAGTGCGGTTGCCCTTAGAAATTCACCGGAACGGGGAATTCCCAAATTGGCAAAATAAGAGATAAGGACAATAAGCAGGTTGTTGCGAAGCCTTGGGGTAAAACCCAATGGCCTTAAAAGATAATTCCATCGTATGGCACGGGAAATATGGCTAAGGATGCCTATACCAATGGATAGCCCTACCCAAAATAAGTCGGCATTGGAAATATAATCCCAGATGGTTCGTCTGTCTTCTTCCGTGGTGGCGTTATAGGAATACCATACCAAAAAAAGACCCAAGGCAATGGGGACGGCAATCTTCAGGATTTTTTTGGTCGAATTTCCCAAAATCAGTTCAGTAGATTGGTAGCTTCGTTGGGGAATACCAAGGCAGGATTAAAATTCTTAGCTTCTTCAAGTGGCATCAGGCCATACGTAATAAGAATAAGGACATCGCCAACGGCCACCCTTCTAGCGGCCGCCCCGTTAAGGGTAATTTCTCCAGAGCCCCTAGGCCCCGGAATGGCATAGGTTTCCAAACGTTCCCCGTTATTGTTGTTCACAATTTGGACTTTTTCGCCCCTAATGATATTGGCGGCATCCATCAAATCCTCATCTATGGTAATACTTCCAATGTAATTAAGGTCCGCTCCAGTAACCTTTACCCTATGGATTTTTGATTTTACTACTTCGATTTGCATAACGCAAGATTACTTAATTAAGGGCGATATTGTCTATCAGACGTATGTTCTCTGCATAAACGGCAATAAAGGCCCTATAGGTTTTGTTTCTCTGTTTTTTTAGGATCGGCGTTAGCGTATCCGTATCGGCTATTTCAAAATATTCCAAATCAAAATAGGGGGATTTTTCAAATTCGTTCTTCACCCAATCCTTTATAACTAAAGCACTTTCCGTGCCAAACTTGGTTTTGGCAGTTGTTAGCGTTTTGTAAATAAAACCTGCCTCTTCCCTGGTAGCAGTGGGTAACCTTTCATTGCGGGAACTTCTTGCCAAGCCATTAGTTTCGCGCGCTATGGGGCAGCCAATGATTTGGTAAGGCAATTTTTTGATTTCCACAAGTTTTTTGATAATCTGTAATTGTTGAAAATCCTTTTCGCCAAAGAAAGCATTATCAGGGGTTACGGCATCTAACAGCAACTCCACTATGGTCGCCACACCATCAAAATGCCCCGCTCTATGCGTGCCTTCCATCACCTTTTCCAAGCCGTTAAAGTTATAGGAACGGGATACTACCTTGCCGTTGTACATATTTTCCTTGGAAGGTGTGAAAAGAAGAACATTTTTTGAAATACTTTCTAACAGTGCAATGTCTTGCTGCAAGGTCCGGGGATATTTTTCTAAATCCTCTTTATTGTCAAATTGAGTTGGGTTGATAAAAATACTGACTACCACTACATCATTCAAAGTAATTGCTTTGTTAACCAATGCCAAATGGCCCTCATGCAGTGCACCCATGGTAGGGACAAAGCCAATGGAACGATTTTTGGCCCTATGCCCCCGTACCGTGGCCTTAAGTTCTTCTTTATGGTCGATTACCAACATAATAATGATAGAAAAGCGTGCAAAAATACCATAAATACTGGTAATCTACATAAATTTTGTATTTTTGCAGCTACGTTTTTTCGGATACACAAAAATTACGTTTATGAATGGTAAAAAGATATTGTTTGTATCTTCTGAATTAGTGCCTTACCTCCCAGAGAATCAAGTTTCCTTAATGTCATACGAAGCCCCTAGAATGGTCAACAGCAATGGTGGTCAAATAAGGATTTTTATGCCTAGGTACGGAAATATCAATGAGCGTAGACATCAATTACATGAGGTAATTCGTCTAAGCGGTATGAACCTCGTTATTAATGATATGGATATGCCTTTGATTATAAAGGTAGCTTCCATACCAAGGGAACGCATCCAGGTTTATTTTATAGATAACGAGGAATATTTTAAAAGAAAAGGGACCTTTACCGATAAAGAGGGCGTTTTATTTGCTGATAACGATGAGCGGGCCATATTCTTTGCAAAAGGGGTAGTGGAAACGGTTAAAAAGTTAAACTGGTCTCCGGATATCATTCATGTCCATGGATGGATGGCTTCTTTACTCCCATTATATTTAAGGGAATATTATGCCGATGAACCTATTTTTGAGGATAGTAAAATTGTGACCTCTGTTTACAATAAGGGTTTTGAAGGCCAGCTTGATGCCAAAATGCAAGATAAGATTGCTTTTGACGGTGTGGACAAGGATAAGATTGCCACATTGACGGAGCCTGACTATAATAATTTGTTAAAGGTGGCAGTAGATTATTCCGATGCCATTATTTTAGCCTCCGAAGAGATTTCTGAGGAATTGACAGGTCATATTTCAAAGCTGGATAAGCCGGTTCTGCCTTATGTTACCTTTCAAGAATCTGAAGAAGCTTACACAAATTTCTACAACACGGAAGTATTAAAATAGTCCAAATGATTTTTCGGAAGCACTCGGTTTCGGCATTGGTCGGGACGTTGATAGGTATGGCGGTATTGATATCCTGTGAAACGGAGATCGAGGATACCCTTGGAGATGGTGTAATTGGGGGAGATCCTTTTGTTTCTGATTCAGAAACTTTTGATGTTTTCGCCTTCAATAGACGTGTCACAGCCGTGCAGACCAATAAAATACCGTTATATCAACTAGGGGTTTATAATGATCCGGTATATGGGCGTAGGGAAGCTAGAATAACATCCCAGCTTACGTTACCACAACTTGCCGGAAACCCAACTTTTGGAACACTTTCGCAAGAGCAAGAAGACAATGCAGATACCGATGACAGTGATAATACGATTGATGAGAATGAAACGGTAACAGAAGTTATCCTATATATCCCTTATCAATTGGTTCCGGCAACAAATAGGGATAGGGACGCAGACGGCGTCCAAGATGAATTGGATGTAGACCCCCTGGATCCCAATAGTGATACGGATGGTGATGGCGTAACTGATAATCAAGAACGGGTTTTAGGTTCCAATCCACTAGACCCAAATGAAGATGGATCTGGAGACAATTTTGTGGGCAATACCTTTCCTATTGAGTTCGCTTTAGATAGTATTTTTTCAAATACCTTAAGGACGGACCCAACCATGGATTTTACGGATGTTAGTTTTAACCTTACAGTAGAGCAATCCACATTTTTTCTTAGGGACTTAGATCCAAACACCAATTTTCAAGAAGAACAGGAATTCTTTTCAAATACCGACATCACAACTTTCTCAGGCGATGTTTTGGCGCAAAATGCAGAAGTAACCATTAGCAACAGGGAATTTTTGACTTTTATGGAAGAGGATGGGGAAACGGAGGTTATGGAGTCCAATATGGTGGAGAGCAGACTTAATCCCGGTGTCAGAATCAACCTGGACACTCAGTTTTTTCAGGAAAACATTTTGGATATGGAGGGCTCTACGGAATTGTTGAGCCAGTTTAATTTCAATGATTTCTTAAGGGGTCTACATTTTAGGTTGACACCTATGAACACGGAGGATCTCCTTATTTTATTTGATTTTTCACAAGCCAACATCACTATAGTGTATGAATATGACGATTTTGTTCCCGGCGAGGATGGGGCAGCGGGTGAGATAGTAGAGGATGTAGAAGATGAGTTTGTATTGGGCTTTTTGATCAATAACGGGACATTTATCAATGGAAATGCCGTAAACACCTTTATAGACGAGCCTTTTTCCCCAGAAATTGAAGATAGTCTGGACAACAACACCAATGCATCAAGAATTTATTTAAAAGGAGGTTCAGGGGTTTATACTGAGTTGCAGTTGTTTGAAGAAGACAACGGTACAACGGTAATCAACCAAATACGCGAGAATAATTGGATCATAAATGAGGCCAATTTGGTGTTTTATGTGGACCAAGAAGCCATAGGCCAAAATGGGACTTTTGAACCGCCCAGATTGTATTTGTTCGATGTGGAAACCGGACAACCCGTACCGGACTTGATTACGGAAATTTCTACACCCGCGACTTTGTTGGGGCTAGGTCTTCTAAGCTTTGATGGAAATTTAGAGCAAGACGATGATAATAATGGACTTAGATATACGGTTAGATTAACGGAATACATCAATGACTTGGTCGTAAGGGGAGAAGATAATGCAACCTTGGGATTGACATTGACTTCAAACGCGGCTATCACAGGCACACTTGATGCCCAGGTTACACCTGGGATTGACGGGGAAAATAGGGCTGCCCTTCCTGTGATGTCTACCATTAATCCTTTAGGCACCGTTCTTTTTGGCAGTGATGTGGAACCGCAAAATGAAGATCGACGGTTACGTCTTGAAATCTTTTTTACGGAAGCTAATTAATTGGGTTTCGTTGCTTAAGTATATATTTTTGTTCTTTTTTACGTTGTATAGTCTAAAACCCATGATATGTTCCATATGGGTTTTAACTTTAGTATTAACTTCTAGGTTTAGATTATGTGTGGAATAGTTGGCTATATTGGGCATAGAGATGCCTATCCGATAATTATTAAAGGGCTGCAAAGGCTGGAATATAGAGGTTATGACAGTGCGGGCATTGTTCTTTTTGACGGGGAAAGCATGCAACTTTCAAAGACAAAAGGTAAGGTTGAAGACTTAAAAAATAAATCTGAAGCCACCATTTCCACTAGCGGGAAACTTGGTCTTGGGCATACTAGATGGGCTACCCATGGGGTGCCAAACGATGTAAATTCGCACCCCCATTACTCCAACTCCGGGGATTTGGTTATCATACACAACGGAATTATCGAAAACTACGAGTCGATCAAAAAAGCCTTGATAAAGCGGGGGTATTCCTTTGAGTCCGATACGGACACAGAGGTGTTGATCAATCTCATTGAAGAAGTCAAGAAAAAAGAGGGTGTAAAACTAGGTAAAGCCGTTCAACTAGCCCTAAACCAAGTTGTAGGGGCGTATGCCATAGCGGTTTTTGACAAGAACAAACCAGATGAAATTGTAGTGGCCAAGCTAGGCAGTCCTTTAGCCATAGGGATTGGGGAGAACGAATATTTTATCGCATCAGATGCTTCCCCATTTATAGAATTTACCAACAATGCCGTTTATTTAGAGGACAAAGAAATGGCAATCATACGAATTGGAAAGGAAATCAAACTTCGCAAAATAGAGGATGATGCTATTGCATATCCAAATATTTTAGAGCTACAGCTCAATTTAGAAGAAATAGAAAAGGGAGGCTATGACCACTTTATGCTCAAGGAAATCTATGAGCAACCTAGGGCAATCTTGGATACCTACAGGGGGCGTTTGTTGGCGGACCAAGGTTTGATACGTATGGCCGGAATTGACCAGAATCTGGAAAAGTTCATGAACGCCAATAGAATCATCATAGTTGCCTGCGGTACTTCTTGGCACGCGGGACTGGTTGCAGAATATATTTTTGAAGATTTGGCAAGGATACCCGTAGAGGTAGAGTACGCCTCGGAATTTAGATATCGGAACCCCGTGATAACCGATAATGACGTGCTTATTGCCATATCGCAATCCGGGGAAACTGCGGATACCCTTGCCGCCATAAAAATGGCCAAAGAAAAAGGAGCCTTTGTTTTTGGGGTTTGTAATGTAGTGGGGTCATCCATCGCCCGGGAAACGCATGCCGGGGCATATACCCATGCGGGTCCTGAGATTGGGGTTGCGTCTACCAAGGCATTTACTACCCAGATTACGGTATTGACCATGATTGCCTTAAAGTTGGCCAAGGCCAAGGGTTCTCTTTCAGAATCCAAGTTCCATGAATTTCTAACGGAATTGGAAGGTATTCCCGAAAAAGTTGAGAACGCTTTACAAACGAATGAGGCCATTAGGGAAGTGGCACTTTCTTACAAGGATTCTACCAATTGCCTGTATTTAGGAAGGGGATACAATTTCCCAGTTGCTTTGGAAGGAGCTTTAAAACTTAAGGAAATCAGTTATATCCATGCAGAAGGGTATCCTGCGGCAGAAATGAAACATGGTCCCATTGCCTTAATAGATGAAGAGATGCCGGTGGTGGTGATCGCTACCAGAAAAGGACATTATGAAAAAGTGGTAAGTAACGTACAAGAAATAAAATCTAGGAGCGGAAGGATTATTGCAGTTGTTACAGAAGGGGATACAACGGTAAAAAAGATTGCCGATCACGTCATTGAAGTTCCGGAAACCTCGGAGCCCTTAAGCCCGTTGTTAACGACTATTCCATTACAATTACTGTCGTACCATATTGCCTTGATGCGTGGTTGTAATGTAGATCAGCCAAGAAATTTAGCGAAATCGGTTACCGTAGAGTAACTGTTAAATATGATGGATTTTAGAAAAGCTGCCCGTAAAGGCGGCTTTTTTTGTTAAATTATCAGTCTTAAGACGATTTTTTTAATGAAAAAGTATTATGCATGCATAATTTTTTTTCATTTTTGTTGTAATGAGATTAAAAAAATGTATATTCCACTTCATTTTTTTAACATAAATTTAAACTAACATAACGCAAATTCAAATCAAATGAAAAATCTAGTTTTGGCATTTTTTCTGATGCTGGGAGTTTCCTCAATGTCCCAGACCACAGTAACAGGAAAAGTGGTTGATGAAGGCGGGGCACCTATTCCCGGCACCAATGTATTGGTTATAGGGAAAGCTGAAGGGGCAGTCACCGATTTTGATGGTAATTTTACCCTAACATCCACGCTTTCTCCTCCGTTTACGGTTAGGATAACCAGTATTGGATTTTCGGAGCGTACCGCAGAAGTCACATCCAACAATCAAGTTTTAAATATTACTTTGGAAGAAGCCTCGACTCTTTTGGATGAAATCGTGATTTCTGCTTCTAGGACGCCAGAACGAATATTTGAATCCCCGGTTTCCGTGGAACGCTTCGGGATTAAGGAGATTAAGAATACAACAGCCCCCTCATTTTATGGTGGGCTACAAAATTTAAAAGGGGTGGATATCAACACCAACAGTTTGACCTTTAATTCGGTTAACACTAGGGGTTTCGCCACTTTTGCCAACAACCGTTTCTTGCAATTGGTCGATGGTATTGACAACCAATCCCCAGGACTAAATTTTGCATTGGGTAACTTGGTGGGCATCAATGAATTGGACGTGTCCAGTGTGGAGATTTTACCAGGTGCTTCTTCGGCTTTGTATGGGGCGGGGGCCTTTAACGGTATTTTGTTCTTAAATGGCAAGAATCCGTTTGACCACCAAGGAATCAGTTTTTATGTTAAAAATGGTATTACCTCGCAATTGGCCGCAGGGGACAATGGCTATTATGATATTGGAGTACGTGCGGCCCATGCCTTTAGTGATAAGTTTGCCGCTAAGGTCAATTTCTCCTTCCTACAAGGTGAGGATTGGCATGCCAATTCAGAATTGGATTTGGCCAATCCCGGAGCTACTAGGACAGACCCAGGGTATGACGGACTTAATGTATATGGTGATGAGGTAGCAACTACACTTCCTTTTGATTTTTTAGCAGGACTTCCAACAGGAACCGTAGGATCTGCACGGGTTTCAAGAACCGGATATTTAGAACAAGATTTGGTGGATTATACCGCGCAAAGTGTAAAAACCGATTTTTCCTTGCATTACCGACCATGGGCCAATGATTTTGAGATTATCGGTCAGGGGAGAATAGGAAGGGGAAATACCATATTCCAAGGGACCAACAGAAATGCCATACGTGGTTTTACCAACCAACAATTTAAATTGGAGGTTAAGAACGACAACTTTTTCGTTAGGGCCTATAATACCAAAGAAGCAGGAGGTAACTCTTACGATGTTCGGTTTACGGGGATCAATATCAACAGATTATGGAAATCCGA
>CALGQU010000110.1 GCA_937959125.1 uncultured Croceitalea sp. | reverse complement strand
ACCTTGGTCAATCCGCAGGCCCCCATACCCCATTTTATTACCGGACTAACGGGAATCGATAATCACATGGTGCAGCACTCGCCTACCTTTGCACAAATTGCCGATACTATTTTGGAGATGACCAAGGACTGTATTTTTGTGGCCCATTCGGTAAATTTTGATTTTGGGATCATCAAAGAAGAATTCAAACAGTTGGGTATTACTTTTTCCCGTAAAAAACTATGCACCGTTCGCCTTTCCAGAAAATTGATCCCGGGTCTGCAATCGTATAGCCTTGGAAAACTATGCAAGGTATTGGATATTCCGTTGACCGATCGCCACAGGGCTAGGGGCGACGCACACGCCACGGTACTATTGTTTAAAATGTTATTGGAAAAAGAGGGATCGGACCAAGTTTTTAAGTCCTTTTTAAACGCTCGAAGCCAAGAAGCCACCTTACCGCCATTCTTGCCAAAATCCGCGCTGGACGCCATACCCCAAGCCCCGGGAATCTATTTTTTTAAAGATACCAAAGGGACCATTATTTATGTAGGGAAGGCCATCAACTTAAAAAAGAGGGTCCTAGGGCATTTTTACGATAAGAGCAACCATGAAATTAAAATGTGTAGGGAAATTGCGGATATTGATTTTGAACTTTCGGGCAGTGAACTAATAGCCTTATTAATGGAATCTGCAGCCATTAAATCCCATTACCCGGCGTTTAACCGTGCACAAAAGAAGAAAAGAACGCAATACGCTATCTTTTCTTATGAAGACCGTAAAGGAGTGCTGCATTTAGCGTTTAATCCCCTTAAAAATGTTTCCAATCCTCTTGTTGTATTTACCAACCTATCTGAATGCCGCAGGTATTTGGAGGAACTGTGCATCAATTACGGTCTTTGTCCTAAATATTGCCATTTACAAACGATCAACGGCCCATGTAACCATTACAAATCCAATTGCTGCCCTGGCATTTGCCGTGGGGAGAGCTCCGTAGGGGACTATAATAAGCGGGTTACTTTACTATTGAACCAATTACAGCTTCCAAAAGAAACCCATCTTATGGAGCAAAAAGGACGGCATTCCAACGAAAAAGGTTTTATCTGGATAGAAAACGGAAACTACAAAGGTTATGGCTTTGTGGAAAATGATATTCAGATTACAAGTCATGAGGACGTAGAAGCGTATTTGATTCCGCAACAGAATACGGTTGAAGCGCAGGGCATTTTGAGATCTTCCTTAAAAAAAGCTATTACATCCCTTTAAGTTTCCTAAAATCATCCTAAACACTATTTTTAAAGGAGCAACCATCTTATTCTGACAAAGAATAGGTGCTCTTTACATTTTGTATGGGTCAAATAACCTAAAAATTAGTCAAACGGATTTTATATTAATCCTAGCCTTGTTAATTTAGCAACTGATAACATCAGCTTTCCATTAAATGCCAACGGTATTGATTTAAGTTGTAATTTGTGAACTTGGTAAAGAACATGTTGAAGTCGCTAAGAATTGTCATAATAGAAGATGAGCCAGTTTCCGTAGCGTATCTTAAAAAATTAATCGGGGAAACGGGTTTTGAGCATGAAATTGTACAGGAGATAGATTCTGTTACAGATGCCCTTGCTTTCTTTATGCAGCATAAGAATTATGATTTGGTTTTTATGGACATCCACCTTGGGGATGGTACCTGCTTTGATATTCTAAACACCATAGAGATAGAAAAGCCCATTGTTTTTTGCACCACTTTTGATACGTATGCCATAAAGGCTTTCAAGTACAATAGCCTAGACTATATTTTAAAACCGGCCAAGCCGGAAGACATCCATTCCGCATTAAAAAAATACTGGTCCTTTAAAAAATCCGATGAAAGTGACTACCTAAAGCGTGTGGATCATATGATAAATTCCTTTGACTCCCCCAGTTATAAAAAACGCTTTTTAATACGTCAAAACAACAAATTAAAACTAGTCAGTACAGAAAGCGTGGTTTGTATTTATTCTGATGAAGGCCATACCTACTTGGTGGAAAAATCCGGGGCCAGCCATATTATAGATTTTACCCTAGAGCGATTGGAGGAATTGGTAGATCCCAACGTATTCTTTAGGATCAACAGAAAGATGATCATTAATATCAATGAAATCCATTCCGTTGAAGATTACTTCAACAATAGGCTTAAGATAAAACTACAGAGCCGGGTACCTTTGGATATGATCGTGAGTAGAAATAGGGTCAAGCATTTTAAAAACTGGCTTAAGGGCGTTTCTTAAGCTTACGGTACATTTTTGCAATAAATACCAACCACACCAGAAAAATAAGTGCCACTACAATAGAATAATACAAGATAAATTCCATTATTTTTTGTGCTTTAGGTAATTCATAAACCCTAAAATGGTCGGTGCCCAAAATGCAATAAAAATTGCATCCATCTTTTTTCCGCTAAGGAAAAGTACTTCTGAGACAATGATAATGGATACTACCACCAGGAGCATGATACAATTCATCACTCCAACTCTCTCAATAAAATCTTTAAACATTAATCGCTATTCCTAATAATATCTAACTAAGATATAGAATAAAACGCTGGAATTGTTAAAAATATTGTGATTATTTTAACAATTCTGTTTACTGTTTAACGCTAAAAGTAACTTTATGGGCACTATTCGTATTTAGGTGTCTAAACCCCTTGTGAAGTTCTTCTTGTTTTAGTTGATAAGGATAAAAAGTGATGGGTTCTAAACAGAGCATATTATCAACTTCCGTCCAGCACATAAAATGTCCAAAACCCTCTGTTCTCAACGTGATGTTCGCCTTATCTATCAATGAAATTTCATTACAATGGGCAACCTCCAATGCCCTACTCCCCGCCGCAAGAACTTCTGCTAGGGCAATTGAACGGTTTTTAGTTTTTATGATAGGTGCTTTGGTGTGAATCTTAAAGGCCGGATGGTACCCCAACATAAATGGCATTCCCATCTCGCCAGAAACTTCAAAGCTAATTTCCAAACCCTCATCCGTTATTCTAAAGGTTTTAGTAAATAAAAAATCATACGGCCAATACAACCATTCTTCGGTTGATTTTTTAGGAAACTTAGAATTCTTGATGGGGGTATTCGCTTTGTAGCGTTTTTCAAACTGGGCACTTACCCCATCACTGGCCACCAAATCATAAGGAAATTGGCGTAACAAACCGTGTTGGTCCTGTATTGCTTTGCCCTTATCCGTCTGCACGGTAAATCCGGCTTGATCTACAGGCCCTATAATGGGGAACATCTCTGTATCACTTGAACCCCACCCCGGACTGCCTTTTTGATGTATAAATTCATGGTCCGTTACCTTATAACTCACCAACTCTCCAGCTTCTATACCCGCTTGCTGATCGCCCAATCGTATTTTGATCATCCCTTGAAAACTATTTTTCTTTACTGGTTCAATTTACTACAGAACCAAAATCTACGTTCATCAATCTTCAAGATACCCCATTTTTCGCATCCAATCGTCATTGAACATCTTGCCTACATACCTACTCCCATGGTCATGGAAAAGGACAACGACCACATCATCTTCATTAAAATGTGCCTTTAACTGCAACAACCCTTTAATGGCCGCACCTGCGGAATTCCCTAAAAACATGCCTTCTTCCTTGGCCAAACGCTGCGTATAGACCGCTGCATCCTTATCCGTTACCTTGGTAAAACCATCTATAATTTCAAAACGAACGTTCTTTGGCAAAATATCCTCTCCAATACCTTCTGTAACATAGGGGTAAATCTCATTCTCATCAAAAATTCCGGTTTCATGGTACTTCTTAAATACGGAGCCATAGGTATCTATCCCCCAGACCTTAACATTGGGGTTTTTCATTTTTAGATAGGAACCAACACCAGAAATTGTCCCCCCTGTACCTACACCTACCACAAAATGCGTGACTTTCCCCTCAGTTTGCTCCCAAATTTCCGGTCCAGTACTCAAAAAATGGGCTTTGCAATTGCTAGGGTTATCATATTGGTTAACGTACCATGAGTTGGGTATTTCTTTGGCCAGCCTTTTAGCGGTAGAATAATAACTTCTGGGATCTTCCGGGGCCACGTCCGTAGGGCACACATGTACTTGGCTTCCCACCGCTTTTAGGATATCCACTTTTTCCTTGGATTGTTTATCACTGATCACGCAGATCATTTTATAGCCTTTGATAACAGCCGCCAAGGCCAGACCCATGCCAGTATTTCCAGACGTCCCCTCTATAATGGTGCCGCCCGGTTTGAGTACGCCGGAAGCTTCAGCATCCTCAACCATTTGTAAGGCCATACGGTCCTTTACCGAATTGCCCGGATTAAAGGTTTCGTATTTGGCCAAAACCAAACAGGGTACCTCCCCCGTCAACTTGTTCAGCTTTATTAACGGGGTATTTCCAATGGTTTCAAGGATGTTATTCGCGTATTTCATATCCTTACTAAGTTAGCGGTTTTGTTCCGTTAATTCCATACAAACCATGTTGCTTTTCAACTATGGGACCGATATCTTGTTTGTGAAAGGTCAGTAGTATTTCCCCTTCTGTCCTTGCTCCAATACGTTCCTTACGTTAAAATACTACTCAAACGTAATGGCCTTGACCGGGGAAATTTTTGAAACGGCATAAGAAGGTACCAGTAACATCAAAACGCAAAGCAACAGTACGCCCATATTGAGCAGGATTACCGTTCCAAAATCAATATGGACCGGAATATAGGCTACATAATATTCTTCTGGATTGGGAAATTTTAAAAATTGGAACCGCTGCTGTAAAAAGAGAATACCCAATCCAATGAGGTTTCCCCAAAACAAGCCAACAGTAATGAGGTAAGCGGCATTGTAAAGAAATACCTTTCTAATGCTCCAATCCGGGGAGCCCAAGGCTTTTAACACCCCAATCATTTGGGTACGCTCTAAGATAAGCACCAGTAGGGCCGTAATCATATTGATGCCTCCCACAATGATCATGATTCCAATGATGAGGGCGGTATTAAAATCGAACAAGGAGATCCACTCAAAAATTTTAAAGTATTTATTTTTCAGGTTGCGGGTATCCAAATCTGACACCGTCTTTCCATAAATCTCCTTTGTTTTTACATCAATCTGGTCAAAATCCTCCAAAAAAACCTCAAAATTCCCCACCTCATCATCCTTCCACTTGTTCATACGTTGAATATGGCGGATATCCACCAAGATGTAAGATTCGTCCAGTTCCTCAAAACCACTATCATAAATGCCCACCACCGTAAACTTGCGGTTGTTTGGGGTTTTGGAAAGATTTCCATCCTTTAAAAAAATAGAGAAAAAGGTATCGCCAACTTTTAGCTGTAGTTTGTTCGCCAATATTCTGGACAGCAACACTTCTTCATTGAGTTCCCCTAAAAAATGGGGCAATCGTCCCGCCACTAAAAACTCTTCAAATGTTGACCAATTATAATCTTTACCCACACCTTTGGCCAAAATACCTTCAAAGGTCTCCGCCGTGCGTATGATACCTGCCTTAACGGCCACTCCTTGTACATGGGCCACGCCCTGTACATCTGTAAACTTAGGATAGAAAGACTGATCTAAACTCACGGGAACCAAGGACACCTCCGAGGTATTGCTATCATACTTGGAGATTTGGATGTGACCGTTAAAGGCCGCCACCTTTTCCCTGATCTTTAGTTGTAATCCCGCACTTGTGGCAATGGCGATCAACATCATAACCACACCTATGGCAATTGCGGCGATGGCAATTTTAATTATAGGCGCAGAAATACTAATTTTATGTTCTTTCCCTGTTATTAGGCGTTTTGCTATAAAAAATTCTAAATTCAACGGATGCCCTTTTTTTTCAAATTCAAAAGTACAGTATTCTATTTAAGCATTTGTTTTATGGCCTGCGGTCAAAAACAACATACCCTTGCACCCAAAAAGGATATTCTAAAGACGGAAGAAGCAAAGCAAATTGTGGTAGCTGCCAACCGGACAACAGCCTATCTAAATGCTTTAAAGCAGAAAAGAATTGCCCTTGTAGCCAATCAAACCTCGGTTATTTTTAAAGATAACGGACATACCCATTTGGTAGATTCCTTACTTAGTTTAAGGGTTAACATAGAAACAGTGTTTGCCCCGGAACATGGGTTTAGGGGCAAGGTAGATGCCGGGGAACTGATTAAAGATGGCACGGACACCAAAACAGGATTGCCCATTGTATCACTCTATGGAAAAAACAAAAAACCGAGTGCAGCACAACTCGCCAATATGGACTTGGTCGTTTTTGACATCCAAGATGTTGGGGTGCGTTTCTACACCTATATTGCCACCTTACAGTTGGTCATGGAGGCTTGTGCGGAATCCAATATCCCTATAATGGTATTGGATCGACCCAATCCCAATGGAAGTTATGTGGACGGTCCTACCATGGAAAAAGAACATACCGGCTTTTTGGGCATGCAGCAAATACCTTTGGTTTACGGAATGACCATTGGGGAATATGCTACTATGATCAATGAAGAAGGGTGGTTGGAAAATCAGAAAAAGGCGGATTTGACGGTAATACCGCTATTGCATTACACCCATGATTCTGTTTACTCCCTACCCATCCGGCCATCACCCAACCTGCCCAATGACCAATCCATACAACTTTATCCAAGTTTGGGACTTTTTGAAGGAACCCATGTTAATGCAGGGCGGGGTACGGAATTTCAGTTCCAACGGTACGGAGCCTCTTTTTTGGATAGTACTTCTTTACATTTTAACTATACACCAAAACCCAATTTTGGTTCTAAATATCCTAAAGAAGAGGGAAAAACTTGTTTTGGGGAAGACCTTTCCGAGACTCCCGCTGTTCATGGGGTTTCCTTAAAATGGGTATTGAACGCGTACAACCACTGCACGGATACCTCCAAATTTTTTAAGACAGAGGGATTTACCAAACATGCGGGAACGGAAAAACTACAAAAGCAAATTGAAGCTGGTCTTTCTGAAGAAGAAATCAAAGCCACATGGAAAGTCGATATTGAAGCTTTTAAGAGGATTCGAAAGAAATATTTGTTGTATAAATAAGCATCAGGATGTCTTGGATTTTGTATAACTGATATATATCAATCCTACACTTGCAACACCCCCACTAATACCTATCGCATACTTTTCCTGCACAATCAAGAAGATGCCCGCAATGGCTCCGGCTATACCTAAGATCAAACCCCAATTAATTTCGTTCTTCCTTTTCATAAAGACGCCATAATATCATTCCCCTGTCGTGGGTTTTCGGTATTTATGGAACGGTTGTTTTAATAGGCCTACAATACTACTGTTCTCCTTCTCATCGGGAAAAGTATCTACCCCATAAGTGATTTTTTCGGGCTCCAATTCCATATAGGTTCCAAACAAACGATCCCAAATGGAAAAAATATTTCCGTAGTTGGAATCCGTATAGGGCAACACAAAATGATGGTGCACCTTATGCATATCCGGGGATACAATAAGCCAACTCAGTGCTTTATCCACCTTTCTAGGCAAACTGATGTTCGCATGGTTAAATTGTGACAATACTACGGAAAGACTTTGGTACAACATGATAATACCCACAGGGGCACCTACAATAAATACCCCAATCAAGGTAAAGGTATACCTGATCAAACTTTCTAAAGGATGGTGACGGTTGGCCGTGGTGGTGTCCACATTATGGTCGGAATGATGCACTAAATGGACCATCCAAAGCGGCTTTACCTTATGCTCCACCAAATGTGCCGTATACGCCCCAATCAAATCCAAAAGCAATACTCCTAACAGCACGTAAAGCCACAGCGGCATTTCTGGCAACCAATTGATGATTCCAAAGGAATTGGCAATGGTCCAGTCCGAAGTTTGCAGCAACAAAAAGGCCAAGGGAAAATTAACGATGATGGTCGTTAGCGTAAAAAAGAAGTTGGGCATGGCATGCCTCCATTTTCTGTACGATACATGGAAAAGGGGAACAATACCTTCCAAAATCCAAAAAAAAGTAATTCCACCAACCAAAATAAGGCTCCGGTGCAGGGTGGGTATATTTTCAAAATAGGCCAGTAGTTGTTCCATAAACTCAAATATAAAAAAACCTTAGGTCTTAATTCGCTTTGTCATAGCTTCCACAATATTAAAGGCTGCCGGACAAATAGCCACGTTTTTTAGGGTCAACTTACTGATCTGATGAAACTTTTTGCGATCCGTATGTGGGAACTCCCTACAAGCCTTTGGCCTAACTTCGTATATGGAGCAATAGTTATCCGCTCCTAAAAAAGTGCAGGGAAGCTCTTGCAATACATGATCGTTATCTTCATCCACACGCAAATATTTTTTAATGAAATCGACCGGTTTCAATCTAAAAAATTTGGAAATACGGGTAATATCCGCATCCGTAAAAAGGGGACCCGTGGTCTTACAACAATTGGCACAGCTTAAGCAATCCGTGCGCTCAAACTCCTCTTCATGCAGTTCTTGCATCATATAATCCAAGTCTTTGGGAGTGCGCTTTTTGAGCTTGGCAAAAAACTTTTTGTGCTCTGTATGTTTCTGCGCCGCCTTTTTGGGCAATTCGTCTAAAATAGCTTTCATTCCTCTTTTAACAGTACAAGGGCGGTCTCATACAAGTCCCTACTCCAATATTCTGAAACACCGGATATCTCCGTAGAAAGCACCTGTTGTTTTTCCTTTATTTTAAGACCAACCTTAGAGCCGTAAAACGTGCTTACTTCCTCCTTTTGGCTTTCGGAGAGCTGACCGCTATTCGTAATCAATTGCACACCTGCCTTAGTTTCATAAAAAGATTGCATTTTATCAATATCATCCGCAGTAAAGTGTTTCACATAAATGGGAACCAAAAGCGCCTTGATTTCCTTCAATGCCTTTCTCTCATTGTCGGCTAAGTATGTCCAGCCTTCGCTATTCTTCTCAGATTTTGGGAACTGTTTTTCCATAAGGTTCAAAAGCTCGTGATAGGCGTTTTGATATTGTTTCATGGTACCATTGGTTTCCAAGTAGCTGGACACTTTAGGTATCATTTCAACGTCCTGCCCCTTTATGTTAAAAGAAGCCAGGGCAATGGCAAAAACTAAGATATGGGCACACTTCATATTGAACTCGTTTAAACTTTGTTAATTTGCCTAAAGATAATGTTTAAGCGGCATTACTATTTTTAATTTTCACTTTGGCTCAAAGTACAAATAATTACGGTGTGGATATCTTTGGAAATGCCCTTTTGGATTATCAACAGGAAAGATATACGGCGGATATCAAAACCTTTTCCTCGTTGGATGAAGAAGATACTATACCGCTTCCCTATCTTTTTCGCTCTTATGGGGAAATGCCCTCACTAGAAAAAAAGGCCCTTCAACTTTGCAAAGGCAAAGTTTTGGATATTGGGGCAGGGGCCGGAAGCCATAGTCTTTGGCTACAACAGCATGGAAAGGATGTTACCGCTCTAGATAGTTCCCAAGGCGCCATAAGAACATGCGAATTAAGAGGCATAAAAAAAACCGCGCACACGGACTTCCTTTCCTATTCCGGTATACAATTTGATACCCTGTTGTTATTGATGAACGGAATTGGAATTGCAGGGAAATTGGCCCATTTAAAAAGGTATTTGGCCCACCTAAGATCCGTGCTAAACCCTAATGGGCAAATTTTGCTGGATTCCAGCAATATTATTTACATGTTTGAACAAGATGATGATGGTGGGTATTGGATTCCCCAAGATGTGGATTACTACGGAGAGGTAAGTTTTAAAATGGAGTATAAAGGACAACAAGGGCCTTCTTTTGATTGGTTGTATCTAGATTTTGAGACCCTAAAAAGAAGTTGTTTTTTAGAAGGTTTTAACTGTGATCTTGTAAGCGAAGGGGAACATTACGACTATTTAGCAAGGCTTAGCCTGTTGTAATAATACAAGCACATAATTGACGTTATGTTTTTAGATATAAATCTTATGATGAAGAAATTTGCTTTTTATTTTTGTTCGTTTTTAATGGTGCTCTGTTTCGCATGTTCCAGTGATGGGGAAAACAATCCGGAAGAAACCCCAGAAAGCCCCCAAAACCCATTGGAACTTTTTCCAGCAAATTTCCAGGCAACGGGTTCTTCTGCCAATGATATCCTTTCCAATACTAATTTTGATCGGCTTCTTATTGAAATAGCTTATGTAGAGGGTTTTAGACCAACAACATCTGCGATAAGCGCTTTTACCACATATATAAGGGAGTTTAGTTTTAAACAGTTCATAGAACTTAGATTTACGGAATTGCCATCCCCCAATGATGAAAACAATGAGTTTACCATAGAAGAAATTTCAGATTTGGAAATTGCAAACCGTACTGCCTACAATGATGAAAATACGCTGGCCATTTATATCTTTTTTGCCGATGAGCCTAATGAAGGGGACGACTTGGATGAGGGGCTTGTTACCTTAGGTGCCGTTTACAGAAATACATCCATGGTTATTTTTGAAAGTACCATTAGAATCTTATCAAGTAGGTTCAATGCCGTGACACTTAGTGATATTGAAGAAGCTACTTTAGAGCATGAGTTTGGACATTTGTTTGGGTTGGTAAATCTAGGAACCGTTCCCGTTAACGACCATGAAGATCCCGCTGCCGAAAACCATTGTGTAATAGACCCTTGCTTGATGCGTGCGGAACTGGTTTTCCAAGTACCGGGTTCCGAAGTTTTTACAAATCAAGAATCAAAAGTTTTCTCAGCTTGTAGCTTAAACGGCTTGGACTTGGTAAGGCAAATGGAAACAAGAGCGGCAAACGGCATTGCGGCTGTTCCTGAATTAGATGACGAATGCCAGATAGATTTAGCGGGAAATGGTGGAAGACCCGTTGGGGACAACTAGGGGATATTCAAATATTTATGGGTCTGCAAAGAAACCTTCCATTTTGGGTTTTGCATCACGTAATCCACAATAAGCGGGGTTACCTTTTCCCTTACGCTCCACTCCGGTTGCAAGTATAAAATGCATTCCTTATTTGTTTTGGCCGCCTGTTCCTCGGCAAAAACCAAATCGTGTTTGTTATAAACAATGACCTTGAGTTCATGGGCCTTTTCATAAATAACGCCAACAGGCAATTTGTTCTTTTTTGGGGAAAGGCAAATCCAATCCCAAACACCTGTTAAGGGGTAGGCCCCAGAGGTTTCTATGTGAATATTCAAGTGTTGTTCTTTAAGGCTCTTCGTCAACGGGCCCATATCCCAAGTTAAGGGTTCCCCACCGGTAATTACAATGGTATCCGAATATTTTACGGCATTGTCAACAATTGCTTTAATGGAGGTTGGCGGATGTGTAGCGGCATTCCAACTTTCTTTTACGTCACACCAATGGCATCCTACATCGCAGCCCCCAATTCTAACAAAATAGGCCGCCGTGCCTTTATGGTAGCCCTCTCCCTGAATGGTATAGAACTCTTCCATAAGGGGTAGCATTTCCCCTTTATCCACCAAAGCCATTACCTCTTTTGTACCCATCTGGCAAAGATAATTTGGAATTCGGGAATTTCCGGGCGTTTTACCATAGGATTTTCATGAATTGGTCTTTGTTACCCAAACAGCGACTAGGCAATACCCTATTCTAGGACATATGCTATTTTACCGCAATAACATCTATCTCAATTTTAGCGTTCAGTGCCAAGCCCGCTGCGGCAAAGGTGGTGCGTGCAGGCTTTTTTACCATATATTGGGAATAGACCTCATTAAAGGCCCTAAAATCTTCCATGGTACTTAAAATTACGGTACACTTGACCACATTGTCCAAAGTCATTCCATGGGTTTCCAATACTGCCTTTATGTTCAAAAGTGCTTGTTCCGTTTCCGCCTTTATCCCTCCGGTTGCCATTTCACGCACACTATGGTCCATACCTATCTGTCCGGCCAAAAAGAAAAGATTCCCGGCTTGGACGGCATCACTAAAAGGGGCGTTCTGCTTTTTTGCTTCATGGGATTTATGAAAGGTAAGGGTGGTTCCTTCTTGAGCCACCAAAGACAAGGGCCCTACAACCAACAGTACAAGCAGGGTGGTATATCGATATAATTTCATGATACTGATTTTTAGATTTGCCTAAAATTACCCTATTTTTATCGGAAATTGGAGGTAATGGAAAACAAAGAGAAATTCTTTGAACATATTGAAAAAGGATATACTACAAAAGGGGACTTTATTACCATGGGGGCAGGCATGGTCAATGGGGAAACCGTAAACAAAGCCTTTATCAAAGTTCCATTAAAAACCTTAAACCGACATGGACTGATCGCAGGTGCCACCGGTACCGGAAAAACAAAAACGCTACAGGTCATTGCCGAAAACCTTTCCAAAAAGGGTATTCCCGTACTTTTGATGGACCTTAAAGGCGATTTAAGTGGTATTGCCAAAGCTAGTCCCGGCCATCCAAAAATAGATGAACGGCATGAAGCTATTGGTCTGCCATTTGAAGCTAGCGGCTTTCCGGTAGAAATCCTATCGTTGTCAGAACAAGACGGGGTACGCTTGCGTGCCACGGTATCGGAATTTGGCCCGGTATTACTCTCTAGAATCTTAGATCTAACGGTCACGCAAGAGGGCATCGTAGCGGTGGTCTTTAAATATTGTGATGATAACAAGCTTCCTCTTTTAGACCTTAAGGATTTCAAAAAAGTGCTACAGTATGCCACGGGAGATGGTAAAAAAGAGTTCCAAGAGGCCTACGGAAGAATCTCAACGAGTTCCACGGGAACCATCCTAAGAAAAATCATTGAGTTGGAACAACAAGGAGCCGACCTCTTTTTTGGGGAAAAGTCTTTTGAAGTGGACGATTTGACCAGAATTGATGA
This sequence comes from uncultured Croceitalea sp., assembly GCA_937959125.1. Lineage (GTDB taxonomy): Bacteria > Bacteroidota > Bacteroidia > Flavobacteriales > Flavobacteriaceae > Croceitalea. The sequence continues at coordinate 3,119 of CALGQU010000110.1, read as the reverse complement.
GAACGGTAACGGATACATTAACATTATACGACTTACGGATATCCAAGACAAGCCCAAACTGTTCTCTACCTTTATGCTAAGTCTATTGGCCGAAATTTATGCCACTTTTCCTGAGCAGGGTGATAGCGACCGTCCAGAACTTATCCTCTTTATCGATGAGGCCCATCTTATATTTAAGGAAGCCTCCAAGGCATTATTGGATCAAATAGAAAGTATCGTAAAATTGATACGATCCAAAGGTATTGGTCTTTATTTTGTCACCCAAAACCCAACGGATGTGCCGGATGCCGTGTTATCCCAATTAGGGTTAAAAGTGCAGCACGCGCTGCGTGCTTTTACGGCAAAGGACCGTAAGGCCATAAAACTGACCGCGGAGAATTATCCTGATTCTGAATTTTACGATACTAAAGAAGTATTGACTTCATTAGGTATTGGTGAAGCGCTCATTTCCGCCCTGGACGAAAAAGGACGCCCTACACCACTTGCGGCAACCATGCTGCGGGCCCCAATGAGCAGGATGGATGTATTGACCAAGAAAGAATTGAATGAAGTACTGGACAACTCCCAACTCCTAAAAAAATACAATGAAGAAATCGATCGGGAGAGTGCCTATGAAATTCTGAACGAAAAAATTGAAAAGGCCCAAGAAAAGGCCGAAAAGGAAAAAGCAAAACCCGCAGCCAGAAGAAGCTCATCAAGAAAAAGTACACGCATGAACCCGGTTGTCAAAGTGTTGACCAGTGCTACCTTTATTCGTGGGGTGCTAGGGGTTTTAAAGAAAGTAATTCGTTAATAAAGAACTATTGAAAAAAATACGTCCCCTTCCAATGATAGCAGTATTACTGTTACATGCCTGTGCCAAAAAAGACCCTAGCTTCTTAATTACGGAAACCACGGTCGGACCAATTACCAATACTACCGGTTTAGATGAATTGGAAGGCCTTTTTCCCAATGATTCCATCGTACAGGACACCTTGGATTCCAATGTAAAAACTGTAGTCCAAAAAATACAGGTCTTTGAAAAAGAAGGACTTCCATTATTGATTCTTACCCCTTCTACGGACAGTGTACAGACCATAGAGAATGTTCAAGTTTTGGACCCACGTTACACCTCTGACGATGGGATATCCCTCATTAGTACTTTTAAGGACATTCAAGAAACGTATACCATCAAAAAAATAGTGACTACCCTAAACAGTTTGGTTATTTTTCCCAAGGAAAGCAATCTGTATTTTACTATTGACAAAACGGAACTGCCCTACAACCTAAGGTTCAACCAACCTATTATAGAAGCGGTCCAGATTCCCGATGATGCAAAAATAAAATATTTGATGGTGGGGTGGAATTAAGTTCCGAACGCAATACCTTAAGATTTGAACAAAAAATATACCCTTCAGAAAAATCCTTTTGTAGTTCCTACAACGGATGGAAAATATATTGCAGAGCATTTTGGCCTAGCAACCAATGGAGAGGAAGATTTGAGCATCGCCCACATGAAAGCACCGTCCGGATGGAGCGAACCGTTTCAAACCCCGGAATTTGATGAATACAGCTTTATCATCAAAGGCAAAAAACAGTTTAATATCGAAGGGGAAACAGTTGTTCTTGGTGCAGGGCAATCCATCAAAATACCTAAAAATACGCGCGTACAATACTCCAATCCGTTTGATGAAACTTGTGAATATATAGCGATTTGCACACCAGCTTTTGATATTGCCACCGTGCATAGGGAAAAAGAGTAGCCGTTTTTTTAGCGGAAGGAAATTACTATTCCAAACCATACTTCTGCCTGTTGGCAATTACTTTAGGGCTATGGGACTGCATCCAAGCGGTGAGTTCCAAAAGCTTATCCACATAAGCCTCCCCAAAAGCCGTAAGTTCATATTCTACCCTAATAGGCACCTCTGGGTATGCTTTTCTACTGATGTAGCCGTCCGCTTCAAGGGTTTTTAGACGCTGGCTCAATACTTTGTTGGAAATACCATAGACGTACTTTTTGAGTTTATTGAAACGCAGAACGGGAAAATAGCCCAACCACAACAAGATCAAGATACTCCATTGGTCCGAAGCTACGGACATCACATCACGAACCGGACAAAGTTCCGGAGGGTTCTGGTAATCGATATGCCCAAACATTTTTTCTAATTTTTCTGAGCGGTTAACTGTTTGATTATCAACATTAGTTTCCATAATACTACTTTGTTTAGGTCATGAACCCTGCGTTTTTTAGCAAAATAAACCGTATTTTAGTTTCAAATATAGAGTAAGTTACAAAAAGAAACCTATATGAAACAATTCCTTACCCATATCCTCCCTTTAGCCTACGGGAAACTCTTCAATTTTTTGGCCCTTTTTAATACAACCAAAGCTGCAAAATGGTCGTTTAAAGTATTCTGCACCATTAGAAAGGGAAGGGTTGCCCCTGAGCAACGCAATTTTCTGGATGCCGCAAAACTCCCCATAGAGCAGGTGGAAGAACACCAAATACAATCCTACCAATGGAAAGGGGAGGGAGCCACCATTTTACTGATCCATGGCTGGGAGAGCAATGCTTTTAGATGGCGCAACCTCATTCAAAAATTACAGGAGCACAATTTCAATATCATTGCTTTTGATGCCCCCGCACATGGCAATTCCAGTGGCACCTACCTCCATGTACCCTTATATTCCGTTTCTACCCGTTACATGATGGAAAAACACCGCCCGACCGCTATCGTAGCACATTCCGTTGGAGGTATGACTACCTTGTTTGACCACTATAAAAACCCCCGATCATCCGTAGAAAAAATAGTGACCATTGGTGCCCCATGTGAATTTTCGGACTTTATGGACCATTACCAACAATTGACCAAGTTCAATGACCGGGTCAGAAAAGCTATGGATGTTTACCTTAAATCATGGCTTGGTTTTCATTTTCACGAATTTTCCAGCCTTCGTTTTGTGGCAAATAACCGTAAACAGGGTATGCTTTTCCATGATACGGAAGACAAACAGGTGTCCTATTCGGCCTCAAAGAAAGTGCATGAACATTGGAAGGGCAGTCAGCTGATCACCACCACCGGTTTGGGACACTCTATGCACCAAGAAAAAGTGAATAAGGACATTGTTGCGTTTTTAAA
>CALGQU010000109.1 GCA_937959125.1 uncultured Croceitalea sp. | reverse complement strand
CAGACCCTGCTTTGGAAAGTGCTTTTAAGTCACTAACCCCATATAAGCAAAATGAGTACTCGGAATATATTTCGGAAGCCAAACAAGAAAAAACCAAACACAACCGCCTGAAAAAAATAAAACCCTTGATTTTAGAGGGCAAAGGTTTAAATGATAAATATCGGTAACGGTAAGGGCCTTAACGCAAGCTCCAGGGCTTTCAAAAAATCCATACCCAAGTTGAAATTCCTACCAAAATCCCGCTGAAAAAGCGGGATCAGTTCAACGTATCAATTTTAAGTACGTCTTGGCACTTCTAAAATTGAGTTTCACTCATAAAAAAGCACCTGCTTTGCAGGTGCTTTCAAATACGTTATAAAATCCAACGCTACTTTTTTGCAGGAACGGGGTTCAGTTTTCTGCTCCCTTCCATGGAGATGGCACTACGATCAAACTTGAGCTTACCGGCCATGGTCTCTATAATACAAGAGTTGTCCTTATCGTAAAGCTCAACGACCTTACCGTGCATTCCGCTTTTAGTAATTACCTTATCGCCTTTCTTTAACGCCTCGGCAAATTTCTTTTCATCCTTCTGTCGCTTCATCTGCGGGCGTATCATAAAAAAATACGCTACCACAAAAATCAAAATAAGCGGAAAAAACTGTCCTAATCCTTCCATAAAAATCTTAGCTCTTTACTGGTCCGGCAGGAGCAGCACCTTTAGGGTTCACAAATGCTTTAATGCGCAACAATTCCGAACCTTTTTGGGTATTGGCCGTTACGGTCACTGTTTTGGTTACTTGGTTTTGCCCAGATCCGTTAAACTTAACTACCAATTCCCCAGTAGCCCCAGGTGCAATTGGCGTATTCTTTGGATAATCTGGCACAGTACAGCCACAGCTACTTTTTGCGTCCGTGATGATCAACGGGGCATCACCGGTATTGGTAAACGTAAACACGGTCTCCTGAGGGGTCCCTTGGACAATCTGCCCAAAATCATGCTCGGATTTGTCAAAAGACATGACCGGAAGTTTCTTGGAAACCTCATCCCTATTGGATGCCACTTCCACGTTTTCCGTATTAACTTTTAACGCTGCTTTGTCTTTACAAGCAGTGAAACCTGTAAGAAGTACCACTGCACTTAAAATTATACCTATTCTCTTCATTGTATTAATTGTTTTTACAAAAATAAGGATTTCATTGATTAGATGTATTAAAGAAGCCCCCGTCCCATTTTATTCAATTTACCGGAAGCCTTATATTCCTTTACCAATTTATCCAAAATACCATTGATAAAAATACTGCTTTTGGGTGTGGAGTATTCTTTGGCAATCTCCAGATATTCATTTATGGTGACCTTTTCAGGTATTGAAGGAAAGTTCAAAAGCTCGCAAATGGCCATTTTAAGTAAAATGTAATCGATTTCCGCAATTCGGTCTTTGTCCCAATTGGGTGTTTTTCCCTCAATTTCCTTTTCCCATTGCGCATTGTTAAGTAGGGTTTTGGTCAGTAGTTGCTTAGCATAGACCAAATCTTGCTCATCTTTTAACAATTTGGGCAAGAAAAAAGTGGGCATCACTTCCGGCGAGGCCTTTTTAAAACGTTTGACCAAAAAAGTGTTTACGATAGGGATATCATCCACCCATGTTAACTTATCGTCCTCAAAATAATCGTAAATTTTTTCGTTGGGAGCGATACACTCCTTGTACAGCTGTATGATGAGGTCCGCATCTTCCTTATAATCCTTGGTCGTCGCATTCATGTAACGCCCGTAGGCATCACTATCCACAATATCCTTATAGATAATCTTGACATACTCCTCGTTCAAATACCAGTGGTCAATTTTTCTTTTGGACAATTCTTCCTTTAAAGAGGGATTGTCCACCAATTGCTGCAAGACTGCATTATGGATAAATTTAGACGTATCCGGATAACTCTCCGCATCTGCCAGATACTTTTTAGTGGAATGGGAAACATGCTTTTCTGCCAGTTTATGTATTTCCATCAACAGGCTAAGCATAGAAAGGTACAGATTGTACATGTTCTCTATACTGACTTTTAAAAACTTTTCCTGTTTTTCAAGAGAATCATCTTGGGACTGTATCAATGCATAGATGCATTGCATCACCTTTACCCTAATATGCCTTCTAGTAAGCATGAACAAAGAACTTTTAAAGGTTGGTCTTTTTTTACGATGGCAAAAGTAAGCTTATATTTTAAGCCAACCTATGGTGATCGATCTTCTTATCGGTTTTATAACATTGCTTTCACGGGCAAAGGCATATCTTTGGCTTTTAAAATAGAACGGACTACCTGTATTTATGAAAGAATTACGGCATTTAAATAAATATTTTAAAAAATACCGCTTTAAAATCCTACTTGGAATTTTGATTACCATAGTGGCCCGTATCTTTTCACTTATTATGCCGTCTTATGTGGGTAAGTCCATAGACATTGTAAAAAAACTATCGGTTAATGAAATTGGCCGTGACCAATCTGAACAGCTACTTTTTGAATACATCTTGATCATTATTGGCGCGGCATTGCTTTCTGGTCTGTTTACATTTTTAATGCGCCAGACCATTATCAATGTTTCCCGTTATATTGAATATGATTTAAAAAATGAAGTGTTCGACCACTATCAATTTTTGAACCTCAACTTTTACAAGCGCAATAGGATCGGGGATTTAATGAATCGTATTAGTGAAGATGTTACCCAGGTACGTTTATACGGTGGTCCAGCGGTCATGTACGGTATCAATGCGTTGACCTTGTTTTGTTGTCTTGTTCCCTTAATGTTCATCAAAGCACCAACCATAGCATTCTATACCCTAATCCCCTTGCCTATTTTATCCGTACTCATATACCAAATCAGTAAAATTATCCATAAACGGAGTACCAAAGTCCAGGAATACCTTTCTACCTTATCCACTTTTGCACAAGAATCCTTTTCAGGCGTATCCGTAATTAAGGCATACACCTTGGAGGGTAGGATTAACCAAGAACTTGTAGGCTTGGCACAAAAAGGAAAGGACACCAGTATGGACTTGGCAAAGGTCAATGCATGGTTTTTTCCACTTATGATTTTGCTCATAGGCGTCAGCAATATTTTTGTCATCTATATTGGAGGTAAACAATACATTAATGGCGAAGTAAGCCTTGGGGTCATCGCAGAGTTTATTTTGTATGTAAACATGCTCACCTGGCCCGTGGCCGTGGTAGGATGGCTAACTTCTATTGTGCAACGTGCGGAAGCCTCACAAAAAAGAATCAACGAATTCTTGAAGGAGCAACCTAGCATTAAAAACGAAGCGGATATCCCCTCCAAAATCCATGGTCAAATAGCCTTTAAAAATGTTTCTTTTACCTACGAGGACACCAATATTGAAGCCTTAAAGAACATTTCTTTTACTATAAAACCCGGGGAAACCTTAGCTATTTTGGGTAAGACCGGCTCAGGAAAATCTACGATCTTGGATTTGGTGGCCCGCCTTTATGATGTTACCAAAGGAACCGTTGAACTGGATGGGCAATCCATAAAAAAAGTAAACCTAAATAGTTTACGTAGTAGCATTGGTGCCGTGCCACAAGATGCATTCTTGTTCTCTGACACTATAGAGAACAACATACGCTTTGGTAAGGAAGATGCTTCTTTGGAAGAAATTGTTGCCGTAGCCAAAAATGCCGTGGTCCATGGGAACATCATGGAATTTTCAAAACAGTACAAAACGATTTTAGGGGAACGGGGCATCACCCTAAGCGGTGGACAAAAGCAACGGGTTTCCATAGCCCGGGCCTTGATCAAGGACCCGGTCATCTATCTTTTTGACGATTGCCTTTCTGCCGTGGATACGGAAACCGAAGAGGAAATTTTAAAGAACTTAAAATCAGCTTCCCAAGACAAAACAACACTGATCGTAAGCCATAGGGTGTCTTCTGCAAAGAACGCCGATAAGATTTTAGTGCTTGAAAACGGGCGAATCCTCCAAGAAGGAACCCATAGGGAACTGAACAATGTAGAGGGTTACTATAAGCAACTCTACTTGGACCAGTTGAGCGAGAAAGATTGACCAAAAAGTTGCTGAATTAGGTTTTTTTTTACATTTTTGAAGGAATAAAGAACGGTAAACAGTCTCTAGGAAAGCCCTAGGGGTACTCTTTTAAAGTAAATACCGTTCAGGAGACACTTTCGAATTGTATGTCTCGATTATCGAGTAAAACTATAGAACACTAGACCATATGGGGGATAAAGATTTAATGGATCAGGAGGAAATATACTCCAAAGTCCTTAGGGCAGGTAGGAGAACGTATTTTTTTGATGTTAGAAGCACCAAGGCGGGAGATTACTATTTAACGATAACGGAAAGCAAAAAATTCACCCATGATGATGGGTCGTTCCATTACAAAAAACATAAAATATACCTTTACAAAGAAGATTTCCAATCGTTCAAGGAAATTATGGAAGAGATGATGGACTACATCATTGATGAAAAAGGTACCGAGGTAATTTCCGAGAGGCACCAAAAAGACTTTAAAAAAGAAGACGAGGACGGGGAAGAGCCCAAGGAAAATGGCACTGATACCGGAAGTTTTACGGATGTCGATTTTGACGACATTTAAAAAAAATTAAAATAGTTGAATGGAACGGCCTGTTTACGCAGGCCGTTTTTTATTTTTAAGACATCTTAAATTTAAAGACATCCTATGAAAAAAAGCATCCTATTCGCCCTATTGGTATTTAGCTCCCTTGCGGTGGCACAAGAAAAGGTTAGCTTGGAGTATTACCTTCCCCAAAACACAAGTTATGACCCCGCAATCCCCAAACCAGCGGATGTCATTGGGCATGAAGTGGGCGAATGGCATGTTACCCATGACAAATTGGTTTTTTATATGCAAACCCTGGCCAAAGCCAGTGATCGTGTACAAATAGAGTCCCGGGGTGAGACTTTTGAGGGGAGACCTATTTTATTATTGACCATTACTACACCGGAGCATCATAAAAATATTGAAGGGATACGCAAGGCCCATATTGCCTTAAGTGAAAATGGTTCAGCGGGTTTGGATACCGCTACAATGCCCATAGTGGTCTACCAAGGTTTTTCCATTCATGGCAATGAACCCAGTGGTTCCAATGCCGCTTTGGCCTATGCCTATTACTTAGCTGCTGCGCAAGGGTCGGAAATTGAGGATATGCTGAACAATATGGTCATTTTATTGGACCCCAGTTTTAATCCGGATGGATTGCAGCGTTTTGCCTATTGGGCCAATACCAATAGAAGCATCCACCTAAACCCGGATGGGAACGACAGGGAATATACAGAGGTTTGGCCAGGAGGTCGCACCAACCATTATTGGTTTGATATGAACCGGGATTGGTTGCCGGTGCAGCTTCCGGAAAGCCGTGCCCGTATCGCTACATTTCACAAGTGGTTGCCCAACATCCTTACGGACCATCATGAAATGGGAACCAATTCCACGTTCTTTTTTCAACCCGGGGAGCCTTCGCGGGTAAATCCGCTAACCCCAAAAATAAACCAAGAACTCACCGCCGAGATGGGCACCTATCATGCCAAAGCATTGGACAACATTGGATCCTTATACTATTCAGAAGAGAATTACGACGATTATTATTACGGTAAGGGTTCCACTTTTCCAGATGTAAACGGTAGTATAGGGATCCTTTTTGAACAAGGAAGTTCCCGGGGGCATATCCAAGAAAGTGAAAACGGGATTTTGACCTTTCCCTTTACCATACGCAATCAGTTGACCACGGCACGTTCCACTATTGAGGCCGCATACCATATGCGCACCAAAATTCTGGATTACCAGCGCAAGTTTTATAGCGATATGAAAATTGAAGCCGCAAGGGACAAAACCAAAGGCTATATTTTTGGCGATAGCAAAGATGCCAACAAAGCATGGCATTTGGCAGAAATTTTGGAACGGCACAAGATTACGTTCCATGAACTTGGGAAGGATACCAAAATAGGTGGAAAATCCTATAAAAAAGGAACTAGTTACATCGTTCCCTTGAATCAAAAGAACCCACGTTTGATACATGCCATGTTTGAAACACGAACTTCGTTTAAGGATAGTTTGTTCTATGACGTCTCTGCCTGGACATTGCCCCTTTCTTTTAATTTGGATTATGCCCCACTTACTTCCTTGGCAAATGCCGGGGAAAAAGTCAACGGATTGGAAACTTTACAAGGCTCTGTAACCGGACTTAGCAATTATGCTTATCTTTTTGAGTGGCATGAGTATTACACCCCAAAAGCGCTGAATGCTATCTTGGAAAAGGGATTGCGGGCCAAAACCGCCAAATCCCCCTTTAACGTGGAAGGAAAATCTTATGATTATGGCACTATTATGATACCTGTCCAAAACCAAAAATTAGCGCCAAAAGAATTATATGCCTTCTTGGAACAAATTGCCAAGGAAAGTAAAATTACCATTACCGCTGTTGGGACTGGCTTGACCAAGGGCATTGATTTGGGCAGTAATGATTTTGACCCCATCAAAAAACAAAAAGTAGCCATTCTGGTTGGGGATGGTGTGCGTTCATACGATGCCGGGGAAATATGGCATTTGTTTGATACGCGTTACAGCATGAAAATCACCAAACTGGATACCCGTAATTTTGCCCAAACGGACTTGGGCAGCTACACGGACCTTATTATACCAAGCGGATGGAACAGCAACGTTCTTGACAAAAAAGCTGCGGAAAAAATAGCCATATGGGTCAAAAACGGGGGTACGGTAATCGGTTTTAGGAACGTGGCCAATTGGTTCAAGAAGCACAAGTTTCTAGATTTTGAGACCAAGGAAGATAGCCTGATCGCCAAAGATGTTCCCTTTGATAAAAAAGGGGATTTTTTAGGTGCCCAGGTAACCGGTGGTGCTATTTTTGAAGCTATATTGGACCGTTCCCATCCAGTAGCTTATGGTTACAAGAACAACACCGTCTCCTTGTTTAGGAACACCAATATTTATTTAAAACCAGACAAAAACAGCTACAACAATCCCATCCAGTATACTAATACCCCCCTTCAAAGTGGCTATATCTCTGAAGAAAATGCCACATTGATCAAAAACAGTGTTCCTTTCAAAGCAAAACGCATGGGTAAAGGAAGGGTTATCTTATTTACGGACAACACCAATTTTAGGGCGTTTTGGTATGGTACCAACAAGCTGTTGATGAACGCTATATTCTTTGGCCCCATTATGTGATGTGGGGCAAAACCTATTGATTCCTAGAATTGCTTAAACTTAAAAGCTTAAAAATGGCACGTACTCCTAGTAATATGCTCCCCCTGGGGACCCAAGCACCGGACTTTTCCCTTTTTGATACCGTTAGCGACCAGACGCTGCGGTTGGAAAAACTTAAAGGTAGTCATGGAACGGTAGTGATGTTTATCTGTAACCATTGCCCATTTGTCATCCATGTAAATCCAGAAATTGCAAAGCTTGCCAAGCAGTATCAACCTAAAGGAATCAACTTTATCGCCATCTCCAGCAATGATGTGGAAAACTACCCCCAAGATGCACCACATTTGATGAAAATAACGGCTCAAAAGGAAGGCTATTCCTTTCCCTATCTTTATGATGAAACCCAAGACATTGCAAAAAAATACGATGCAGCGTGTACCCCGGACTTTTATCTTTTTAACGCTGATTTAAACTTGGTGTACCGTGGTCAGCTGGATGATTCCAGACCGGGTAACGGAATTCCGCTAACGGGTGCTGACCTTAGAAATGCCATGGACGCCCTTATTACTGGGGTTTCCATTAATGAATTGCAAAAACCGAGTATTGGATGTAATATAAAATGGAAAATGTGATTACCATCTATGAAAATCAATCCTAAAGAAGCATTAACCCAACTTGCCGAAAGCAATTCGCCATTTTTGACACTTTTTGGGCATGGCACCCTTTCCGTAGAACTATATAAACCAGAGGGCGTTGATTTACAAAAACCCCATAGTCGTGATGAGGTTTATGTTGTTATTTCTGGTAGTGGTATGTTTTTAAATGGGAAAGAAACCGTTGCCTTTGGACCTGGGGATTTTTTATTTGTCCCAGCGGGGCAGGAGCATCGTTTTTTAGATTTTACCGATGATTTTGTCACTTGGGTTCTTTTTTATGGGCCGGAAGGTGGTGAAAACCCCAAATCATGAACATCCAATTTATCCCGGTAAACCGTGCCAATGCCAAAACATATATCACCGTAGGCATACGGTCCTATACCCAACATTACCTTCATTTATGGGAAAATAGGGATCCATCTCCCTTTATAAATAAATTCCTTTCCCAAAAAAATCTTGCAGCCGACCTAAAAAAACCCTTACAACACTTCTTTATTATTAAAAATGGGGACAAAGCGGTAGGTATCTTAAACTTTAGCTTGGATGCACACCATACCGCCCTAAATGTAGACAAAACAGTTTTACTCAATAAATTGTATTTGATCCGATCTGCCGCTAACAAAGGAATTGGGGCTATTGGTCTAAACTTCGTAGAAGCATTTGCCAAAAAACATCGTAAAAAAGTAGTTTGGTTATATGCTATGCAAAAAGGACGGCCAAAGCACTTTTATCAGAAAAATGGCTACGAAATTATTACCGCTTCAGAAATCACCTTGACCAAGGTGTTGGAAGAAGAAAAACACATGTGGCTTATGGCCAAATATTTAGATTGACCATCCCTCCCTTTTTATTAGGTTTTCAATATGCGTGAAATGATGGGTTCCATGCCATGCATATCTCCCAATATTGGAGGCCAAGCTTGTGGCCACATTACCGTCCGGATGGATAAACTCCCGTGCTAGATCAGCATCGTTAAGCCCTTTGAGCAGATAAACGAGTTTTGCGTGGACGGCTTTTAAATGATCCAAGGACAACTGTATGGGTGCCGTTCTGGCATCAAATAGTTCTGCCCATTCTTTTTCAAAATATGGTTTTATGGTAGGGGTGGGTTCCGTTAAGGCCCATTTGAATCGAATATAACTGTTATGGTGACTGTCCGCAATATGGTGTACCAATTGTCTAACCGTCCAGCCTCCCGGTCTATAGGGAGTTGCCAGCTGTTCTTTGGTCATACTGCCTACCATGGTTTCCAAACGTTGCGGCAGATCTTCTAAAATAGAAATCCATGATTTCAATTGTACTTCAGTAATAACATCCGGTTCCTTGAATTTTCCAATGGGATATTGCAAAGCTTCCATTTTGAGTGCCTCCATACCATAAAAATAAAACTTTGTTTGCAATCCTTATTCCCTTGTTGTCCAATTCTTACTTTCCAAAAAAGTATTGGCCTACATCCAGTAAAAGATGGACTGGCCTTGGATTATCCTTGGATAGCTAAAAATTATCCTATTTTACCTAAATTTTACATTTGTTTTTCTTTAAAAAAACCTCATTATGAAGATTTTAACCTTATCTTTGTGCATTATTTAATTATTTAATTTTTATTATGAGTAAAGGAACAGTAAAATTCTTCAACGATTCTAAAGGCTATGGCTTTATCACTGAAGATGGTTCGAACACAGATCACTTTGTACACATTTCTGGTTTAGTCGATGAAATTCGCGAAGGTGACGTTGTAGAATTTGAACTACAACAAGGTAAAAAAGGATTGAACGCCGTAAATGTACAAGTTATAGATTAAGGTAAACAGCACACTTTTTTATATAAAGCCCCCACATTTGTGGGGGCTTTTTGTTTATATACCAAAATAGTTTGGTCGTTTTTTTAGGCTCGTGTTCGCTTAAAACAATACTAATCAACGTACTATAACAATAAAGTAGGGTTTTTCCTCGTTAGATTGTTATATAGTCATAATCACCTATATACTAAGTAACAACCACAAACAATGAACACTTTTTTCACTATTCTACTGCTATTATTGGCAGTGAACCTCTTTTTGTTGCTGTTAAGCGTCAATAAGTCGAAGTAAGCGCTAGGATTTGGTAAACTACCTCAGAACAATCTCACAAGGCGTTTACATGAAACTAAATTTAATTTCGGAGCGAGTCTCGGAGTAGTATACCTTTTGACAGTGCCTATAAAAAAACGTTCCCAAAATTATGGGAACGCCTTTTATTTTGATTTTTTCTGCTGAACCTTATTTGACGTCCATTAACTCAACGTCAAAAATGAGCGTAGCATCTGGTGGAATGACCCCTCCTGCGCCGGCACTCCCATAACCTAGATGAGATGGAATGACGAAACGGGCTTTATCACCTACTTTTAGCAAGGCGATACCCTCATCCCATCCAGAAATTACCTGACCTGTTCCAAGTGCAAAATCAATTGGCTGTTTTCTTTTGAACGAAGAGTCAAACACTTGACCATCTGGTAAGCTCCCTTCATAATGTACAGAAACGGTTTTGCCTTTTTCCGCTTGTTTACCGGAACCTTGTTGTACGATCTTATAACGCAGGCCGGAAGATGTTTTCTCAAACCCTGCGGCCAACTTTTCCATGGCTTCCTCTGCTTTGGCTTTTTGTTCTTCAATACGTTTTTCGCGCGCGCCTTCAAATGTCCTAAAGGCCTCTATGGCGTTCCATCCCTTGGCATCAGCACCGGAACGGATAATCTCCAAACTCTTGATTTCATCTCCTTGGGCAATGGCATCTACCACATCTTGCCCTTCCGTCACATGACCAAAAACGGTATGTTTATTGTCCAACCATGGTGTAGCGACATGGGTGATAAAAAACTGGCTCCCATTGGTGCCTGGGCCGGCATTGGCCATAGAGAGTACGCCCGGGCTTGAGTGGGTAAGGTCCTCATGGAATTCATCATCAAATTGGTATCCCGGACTTCCAGAACCAGTACCTTGCGGGCATCCACCCTGGATCATAAAATCTGGGATGACCCTATGAAATTTGAGCCCGTCATAATAGGGCTTTCCTTGCGGTTTTGCAGTATTCTCCATATTTCCCTCGGCCAAGGCAACAAAGTTACCCACGGTTCCTGGGGTTTTATTATGTGTCAATTGTACCAAAATAGCTCCTTTGGTCGTATTGAACTTTGCGTAAATTCCGTCTTGCATGGTATTGTTTTCTAAGTTTTACTTTCGTTTTACGGCATGCAAAGGTACGGGTTTATTTGGCCACAAAAATGCCACCACGGAGCTTATATGGTTTTAAAACAAGATTGACTACAAAACCGTATTTTTAGGGGAAGTCTTTAGACCATGGCCCATCAATGCAGAACGATACGAATTCTTCTTTTAAGTGGATGGTTATCGTTGCTCTATGGGCAACAAGAGCAGCCGAACTTGGCAAAGTTTGAACCAACAAAGGGCAAATGCTTGGTTTTTGTAGGTCAGGACATGGAGGCTATTGGCGGATTGGAAGGCTATTCAACCGGTTATTGCGATTTTTTTGAAGCCCCATCTGGAATAACGGTCTACACCAATCTTTCTCCTGGGACCCATTCTTTTGGCTATTTCAATACTGGTTTGGATGGATTGACGGAAGTAGCCAACTGGGGTGCCGGCAACAGCTGTGCACAGTGCTATCTGCAAGATCAAACCTTTGCTAAAAGCATGCTTTCCATTGGACTATCCATGGTGGGGCATGAAAAGAAAGTAGCCAATGGCACCCATGATACCCTTATTATTGCCCTGGCCCATTGGATAAAAGCAGCCAAGCGCCCTATTTTTCTAAGAATTGGTTACGAATTTGACGGTTGGGATTGGAACCATTACAATAGAAGGCATTATTTAAAGGCATGGAAACGTATTCATCGGATTTTTATCCAATTGCAAGTGACCAATGTTGCTTTGGTATGGCAATCCAAAGGAAATGGATCCAGTACTAAGGTATTGGAGGCCTGGTATCCCGGGGATGAGCTCGTAGATTGGTGTGCCTATTCGTATTTTGGAAATCCGGATACCCAAATGCTACAGTTTGCCAGGGCCCATAGAAAGCCTGTTTTTATTGCAGAGGCAAGTCCCGTACTGCAGGATGGAAACCTCTATTTTGAAACGGATCTAAAAAACGAAACGCAAGCGCAAAGCATTTGGGAACAATGGTATATCCCTTTTTTTGAGACCGTAAGCAACTATCAAGATATTATCAAGGCCATTGGCTATATAAATGCCGATTGGGCTTCCCAGCCTATGTGGAAGAACAACCCTGTCTTTAAAAAGGTCGATTCCCGAATTCAGCAAAGTCCCTATATCACCAAAAAATGGAAGAAAGAGATGGCAAAATCCAAATATGTTAAAGCATCCGAATCCCTTTGGGAATAGAGTAGCTACGTTTTTTATTGGTTGTCCCAAAAGCATTTAACCATAAGGCATTACTACCCTTTCACCTTTTTAGGAATCCCAAATCCGTACTTATCTACCAAGTAAACCAAACTGGCCATGGTAGCCGCACCAAGTTCCAGTTCACGCTTGTTTACATGCTCAAAGGTGTCGTTTTCCGCGTGGTGGTGGTCAAAATACCTTTGCGAATCTGGTCGCAACCCGGATAACACCAGATTATCATCTTTCAAGGGACCTATATCCGCACCGCTACCACCTTTTACAAATTGATGGATAAGGTAAGGTTCAAATAAGGGCTTCCAGCTTTTAACCTGTTCAAAATCGGCATCGGAGCAGTCAAAGGAAAAACCTCTAGGGGTAAATCCGCCTGCATCACTTTCCAATGCAAAAACATGGTTTTCGTTTTTGTTCTTTGCCACTTCGGCATATTTATTACCGCCACGTAAACCGTTTTCTTCATTCATAAAAAGCACTACGCGTAAGGTGCGTTGGGGTTGGTATCCGCTGGCCTTGATCAATCGTAAAACATCCATGCTCTGGACCACACCTGCGCCATCATCATGGGAACCGTCACCCAAGTCCCAAGAATCCAGATGACCGCCAACGACCATAATCTCGTTGGGATAGGTAGATCCTTTGATCTCACCTATGACGTTGTACGACTCCACATCATCGAACTGCTTGCAATTTTGTTTGAAGTAAAACTTAATATCCGGATTAAGCTTTAGCGTAGTACTCAAAAGCTCTGCACCATTGGTACTGATAGCCGCTGCGGGTATCCTGTTCTGTACCGGCGTATCGCCATAACTCATAGAACCGGTATGAGGTAGATCATCCAACCTTAGATTCATGGAACGTACGATAATCCCTGCCGCACCATACTTTCCTGCTTCTGCAGCACCGGAATACCGTTGGTCCACACAACCGGAATAGGCATCAAAGGTACTGATCAATTTAGGGTCCATAGGCCTATTAAAAAATACTATTTTCCCTTTGATCATATCTTTGCCCAAGGCTGCCAGGTCTTCAATACCCCGTACTTCCAAAATCTTTCCTTTAAGGCCACCATCTGGTGTGGCAACAGAACCCCCAAGTGCACAGATAGGGACATTGGTGGTCAGTCCCGGTCTTGTTTCTATATAGGCAAATTCTGGTGTGCCCCGCACCCATTTAGGCACCATTACCGGTTGTAACCAAACACGGTCCAGTCCCAAGGAATCCAATTGGTTCTTTGTATACTCAACAGCCTGTTGCGCCTGTATGGAACCGGACAACCGTCCCCCAATTTGATTGGACAAATGGTTCAACCAATCGTAGGCTTTACCATTGGTCAACGCCATATCATAAATAGCCCTAAGTTGTTTTTCATCCTTGGTTTGCGCTGTAATCAAATGACAACCAAGAATGGCAATAATCAAGATAATTCTCATGGGTTCTCTTTTTCCAATTCCTGTTTAAAACTTTCTAAATTAGCCTTTATTTCAGCATCTAGCTCCGGTGGTTGAACATCTTTAAGTTTTTTTAACGAATCCAACACTATTTTGGCGACCAAGACCCTTGCGGCCTTTTTATTGTCTGCCGGAATCACATACCACGGTGCGTGCGGTTTTGAGGTTTTGTTAATGGCTTCCTCATAACATTCTTGATAACGACCCCATAGCTTTCGTTCTTTAAGATCTCCTGGTGAGAACTTCCAATTTTTTTCCGGGATGTCCAATCTACGCAGCAAACGCTGTCGTTGTTCCTCTTTGGAAAGGTGCAGAAAAAATTTGAATACTAAAGTACCGTTTTCTGCTATATGCCTTTCAAAATCATTGATTTGGCGATAACGTTTCTCCCAAAACTTTTCGTTGATATCCGATACGGAAGTAACATCCGGGAGCTGTTCCCCCAAAATATATTCTGGATGCACTTTGGTCACCAATACGTTCTCATAATGCGTCCTGTTAAAAATGCTGAATTTTCCCCGTTCCGGAAGTGCAATATAATGCCGCCATAAATAATCATGGTTGAGTTCCAGCTTGGTAGGGACCTTAAAACTATGTACTTGGACTCCCCTGGCATTTAACTGTTTAAAAACCTCACGGATCAAACTATCCTTACCGGCAGTGTCCATTCCTTGTAAACAAACTAGAACGCCGTATTTACCATGGGCATATAAAGTGTTCTGAAAATCCGCCAATTCCTTGGTGACCTTTTGCAGTTCTTTTTTTAAGGTTTTGTCATCCTTATCCAAATTCTCGAATGTTGCCCTATCCTTAAGCCGTATTGGGCCACTTACCTTGTAGGCATCTAAGTTTCCTTGTTCCATAGCTTGAAATATAAACAATTTTATGCAGTTGTACCATGTAAAATCTAGCCTGTATTTCATCGGAATTTTAAAGAAAACGGGCATTTAAAAGGGGAAATAATCCTGTTGGCCGATGGAATTTTTATTTGATACGGTTCTGTTTTAACTTTACCGTACCAAATCTATTTTTATGAAAACCTACAAAAAAGCCGTGCTTCTTTTAGCTGCACTCCTAGGTTTACTGGGGCTCTTGCTTATGGCATCCTTTACTACGTATGATGCTTGTGAAGTAGCCAATTCCAATACGCTGTTCATTAAAGAACAAACACAATTGGCACTCGCCGCCCCTAATTTTGAAAAAAGTAAATACCACACCTTCAAAGCATTGAAAAGTGTATATACCACCAAACAGAATTTTAAGGATTGTGGGTGCGAAAGCGCTTCCGAACAGCTGGTTTTAACAGAAGTGAACCTTAAAAACGTTATAAAGGCACCTGAATTTAAAGATGCAAAGACCTTTTTGGATATTGCACTAAAAAACACGGCCATATGTCTAAAGGTCCTTAAAAATTTTGAAGAGAACCAAAACAAAGGTACGTACGGGGACGATTTATTGGTCTTGAATGCCATCCAAAGAGAGCCCCCGCAAGAAGCTGTATCCTTGCCGGAAAACCAAGAATTACAGGACGCCTTAAAGAGAAGCCTATCCAAGTTTCAAAATTCCATGGATGATGTTTTAAACAAGGTGGACTGTCCAGAAGCACTTAAATTTATTGAAAAGGTGCAGGTACAGAGCAAAGAGCGTTTACTAAACCCGGAACTATCCCAAGCTAAGAAATACTACCATTACGGTGTACTTCAAATTGCCGATAATGCTTCTGGCCAACTCAAAGGTTGTAACTAACTTTATTTGCTAGCGAATAGCTTTACGTCATCTTCATTGACTTCTTGTCCGCCAAGAATAATCAACCGTTCGACCACATTTCGCAACTCCCGCACATTTCCGGTCCAATCATAACTTTTTAAGAGGTTAATCGCCTTTTTGGAAAACTCCTTCATTACCGTACCCTGTTCTTCCGCGATTTTCTTGGCAAAATGTTCTATTAGTAAGGGAATATCATCCCTCCTATCGTTAAGTGCTGGCACTTTTATCAAAATTACGGCAAGTCTATGATAAAGATCTTCCCTAAACTTACCGTCCGCGATTTCTTGCTTTAAATTTTTGTTGGTCGCGGCAACCACACGCACGTCAACCTTTATATCTTTATCCGTACCTACGCGCGATATCTTATTTTCCTGTAATGCGCGCAATACTTTGGCCTGGGCAGAAAGGCTCATATCCCCTATTTCATCTAGAAAAATAGTCCCCTTATTGGCAGCTTCAAACTTACCGGCCCTATCTTTGACCGCAGAGGTAAATGCGCCTTTTACGTGTCCAAACAATTCACTTTCAATAAGTTCCGATGGAATTGCCGCGCAGTTCACCTCAATAAAAGGTGCGCTAGATCGGTGGCTTTTTTCGTGTACCCAGTGGGCAACCAATTCCTTCCCGGTACCATTGGAACCGGTAATAAGTACCCTCGCATCCGTGGGGGCCACCTTTTCTATCATATCCTTTATGGTATCGATTTCCGGGCTTTGGCCAATCATCTGATAGTTTTTACTGACCTTCTTTTTAAGGATTTTATTTTCGACCACCAGTTCTTTTTTATCCAAAGCATTTCTAACGGTCGTCAACAAGCGGTTAAGGTCCGGCGGCTTGGAGATATAATCAAAAGCTCCCAAACGCATAGTATTTACCGCTGTATCCAAATCACCATGGCCAGAAATCATAATAAACGGAATCTCAGGTTTTATCTTCTTGACCGCCTCTAGCACTTCTACACCATCCATTTTAGGCATTTTTATATCACAAAGCACCAAATCAAAATCTTCCTTTTTTATGGTCTCTATACCTTTAAGACCGTCTTCTGCTTCAAAAACACTATAGGCATCATTTTCCTCGCTCAATATTTTAACCAATACCCTTCGTATTGCCGCTTCATCTTCTATAACCAATATTCTTGACATACTTTTCTTTTTAAAAAATTGAAATCTTAAATCCTGTTCTAAGATAAAAATTAGGCTCATTATTCAAAGTGAGTACCCTTTCCCTCTTATCATTCCTTAGAATACCTTCTTGTAAAATAGTGCGTCCCCCTAATATATAAAGGGACATTTCCTTGGTTATATTATATTGATAACCCAATGTACCTACCAAAGCGGACAACGAGATCCTAGAGGCCGTATCCCCATTCTGCAATTCAAAATCTTCTTGAATATTTATAAAGTACCCATCCAATAATGATGCCAATTGAAAGGTATGCTTTTTGGAAAGATGGTACTTAAAATTACTACGGGGAATACCTAAGGTATACGACCAATTAGGGTGGAACCTTTTGTAATAACTTACCAAAGGCAAGGGTATTGGAAGTCCCGTGGTACTGTTGAAGCTGAGGCCCAATACGATACGAAAGGGTTTATCGACATCCTTTTTATCTTTTAAAAAAGTGGCAGTAGCATTAAAGAAAAAGTCATCCCCACCTACCCCATTGGTAAAATTGGAAGCTATTCTTGGCGTAATAATGCCTATTAAACGCCAATCATCATTCCATTTTTTAATAAAACCAAGATTAAGATCAATAATCCTTAGTTTGTTTACGACACTTTCGTCAAATTCCAATTCCCTTGTAAAATCAATATCAAATTCATTGTATTCCCCACCTACGACCAGATAATCTTCCGCATTTATCTTAATAGGTGCATTGATCAAAAACTTATATCTGGAGGTTTGTATGCCCGTATCGTTCTGTGGGATCCTAAGATATTCCAACCGGACCAGATCTGAACTCTGTGCCTTTGTCCAGGTCATCCCTAAGAATAGAAGGCATAGGCAAGAAAAGAAATTTTTAACGTGTGGACCTAATTTTATCATTGGGCTTTACCGCTTGGTGGTTGAAAGATATGTACGTCACGCTGCGGAAATGGTATGATCACCTTATTTTGCCTGAATTTGGCATCAATACCAAAACGCACCTCACTTTTAATTCTGGGGTCACTAAAACTATCACTAATGTAAAAATTGATGGAGAACACCAGTGCAGAATCCCCAAAATCTTCAAAAAGTACAAAGGGTTTTGGGTTTTTAAGGATTCCTTTTTGTTCGGCAGCTACTTCTTCCAATAGTTTGGTCACCAAATCTACATCGCTACCATAGGCAACACCTACAATTACTTTTTCCCTTGTGGTCTTATGGTTTTGGGTATAGTTATAGATGATATCACTGATAAAATGATGGTTGGGAATGATAATGACCTTATCATCCCTGGTCAATGCACGGGTCGTCCGTAATTTTATCTCAAAGACCTTACCTACTTTTCCATTGACCTCTACGATATCACCTACCCGTAACGACTTATCAACGATAATAAAAATACCTCCTATAATATCTTGAAAGAGTTCTTGTAAAGCAAGTCCCAACCCAACGAATAAGGCCGCAGAAGCCGTTAAAATGACCGTAACGTTGATTCCTGCCGCACTCATGGTCAACAGGATGACAATGACATAAACCACATATTTGATGAACTTAAAGATGCTGATGAATTTAAGTTTATCATCTTGTTCCATTTTTCTGGTAAAGAACCGCCGCAACCATTTCAAGAAAAAACCGGTAAGTACAAGGGCCGCCGTAAGCAGTAATACCAAGCCTATGGTAACGTGGATGGCGTTGTTGCCTTCACCATAATGGAAACCAATGTTCAAAAACTCTTGGATGGAACCCCAGACGTCCTCCTCCAAAATTTCCTTGATACCGCTATCTTCCGCTTGATCTTGATACATTTTTTAATACTTTAACCATTTGAACAACTCCCTATAGGTTGGTTTTTTGCCATACATTAAAATACCTACCCTGTAAATTTTGGCGGCCAACCAGACTATGGCCAAAAAGGTTACGATCAACAAGAGGATACTCACCAAAAATTGCCAAAATGGAACACCACCTTCGCCTATACCACCGGGCAACCGCATAAGCATTACAATGGGGGAAGTTAAAGGAAATAAGGAAAAGCCAACGGCTATAGGCCCATGGGGATTGCTAAACACGGAAAAAAAGCCTACGTATATGGCCAACATCAACGGTAAGATGATCGGAAAAATAAATTGTTGCGTGTCTGTTTCATTATCAACAGCTGCACCAATTGCGGCATAGATGGAACTATAAATTAAATAGCCCAACACAAAGTACAGCACAAAAGAAACAATCAAGAGTAACCACGGTATTTTTAGAATCTCTGAAGCATACATTTGCATATCGTTATCCATACCAGCTTGTAAATGGGCGACCCCACCCATGGCGTTGTTGGCTATCCCAGGGCCGGCACTCAAGGCCGCCAAATCGATATCCATAAGGAACATGGCCACCAATAACAAAAGGGAAGCGGAAAAAATCCAAATGGCAAATTGGGTAATCCCGGCCAGGGAGGTCCCTATTATCTTTCCTAACATGAGTTGAAAAGGCTTGACCGAAGAAATGATCACCTCAATGATCCTTGTTGTTTTTTCCTCAATAACACTGCGCATTACAAAACCCCCATAAATAATAATGAACATCATAATAAGATATCCAAAAGCTCCGCCAATGCCCGCCTTAATTTCATTGATGCCCTTTACGTTCTGTTCGCCCTCAAAGGTTGCCGTGACCATCTCAAAATCCTCATCGATATCCGCAAACTGTTTGGAGGAAACCCCAAATTTGGTCAATCTGCTTTGCCGCAACCTGTTTTGAAAAATGGTTTCCAAAGTATTAAGGACATAACTTACGGGGCTTTCCTTGGTGTACAAAACCACTCCTTTAGTTGTTGCTTCCAGGTTTTTTGCCTTTGGCACATACAATAGCCCATAACTTCCCATGGCCAAGGCAGAATCCCTTGCGGTTTCCAGATTTAATTCCTTGAATTCTATATACGAAATGGTTTCCGTAGCATTAAAGGCATTGGAAAAATAATCACTCTGGTTCAAAACTGTGATTACCCTATTCTCGCTATCATTGAGCTTTGCCAAATATGCGATAAGTACGATCATACCTACCATAAGAACGGGACTCAAAAAAGTCATTACCACAAAAGACTTATTACGCACCTTGGCCAGATATTCCCGTTTGATTATCAGCTTTAGCTTACTCATTTATTTTGGCATTTACGGTTTGGATAAAAATATCATTGACAGAAGGGATGACCTCTTTAAAATGATTGAGGTTCCCTTTTTCCTTTAAAAGGTCCAATGCCTGTGTGGTACGGTCATCAGGCAATTGTAAGGTAAAATTCAATTGGTTCTCCGTTTTGTTGTACTCTTGATCCGTAATCCTATATCTTTCCTCCAAGGATGCAAGCGTTCCGTTTTTTTCCTTGGGTAATTTAAGCCCTACATTAAAAATATTGTTTTTATAGGCTTTTTTGATATCGGACAGTTTACCGTCCAATATTTTTTCAGACTTGTGTAATAAGGTAATATACTCGCATAATTCTTCTACGGATTCCATACGATGGGTTGAAAATATAATGGATGTCCCTTTTTCTTTTAAGGACAGGATCTCATCTTTGATCCTATTGGCGTTGATGGGATCAAAGCCGCTAAAGGGTTCATCAAATATGAGCAGTTCCGGTTCGTGGAGTACCGTAACGATAAACTGTATTTTCTGGGCCATTCCTTTGGACAACTCTTGAATTTTTTTGTTCCACCAATCCCCAATTTCCAAACGGTCAAACCAATATTTTAGGCGTTTTTTGGCTTCGGTCTTGGACAATCCTTTTAATTGGGCCAAATAAAGTGCCTGCTCTCCCACCTTCATGCTTTTATAAAGTCCGCGTTCTTCCGGCAAATAGCCAATGGTAGCAATATGCTCTGGGCCTAAAGGTTTTCCATTAAAATAGACTGAACCGGTATCTGGATGGGTAATTTGGTTAATGATACGGATTAAAGTGGTCTTACCTGCCCCGTTGGGGCCCAATAAACCATAGATACAGTTTTTAGGAATCTCTAGGGAAATGTTGCTCAATGCGGTATGTTCCCCAAATTGTTTGGAAACATTTTCAGCAACAAGGATGTGGTTCATGCATTGAATTTTACCAAAGATACGGATATTGAAAAAGGGAAGAAACAGCTCTTTATCTTAAAAAACATGCCCATAGCTAATTCCAAAAAAAAATAGACACTCTTATTAATTTGTGGTCCAATGAAATCGTTTCATGGATAGTTGCAGCCTTGGAAAATTTTTACAGGAACATGTTCCAACGTTAAACACTTTTGCCAATTTGTTTAACATTTTTAGCCTATTTTACTTTCTGACCAACGACCTTTAACTCCTTAAAAATCTTTGGGATACCCTTTAAAAACAAAACCCACCCTTAAAAGAATTAAGGATGGGAAAAAAATTGCTATGAAAAAGAAAATTAGATACTGTTGAACAGTATCCGATTCAAATATACGTTTTTTATTTAATTGACAATAGTAAAACTGTTAAGAGAACATATCTTTTACTTTTTCAAAGAAAGATTTATCCGATTTTTCTGGTTTTGGCGCAAAATTATCATCGCTTTGCATCCGTTCAAAAAACTCTTTTTGTTCCCTATTCAATTCTTTGGGGGTCCAAACGTTCACATGTACCAAAAGATCACCGGCCCCATAACCATTGATGCTGGATACCCCTTTTCCACGTAGGCGCAAAATTTTACCGGACTGTATGCCGGGTTCCAATTTAATACGCACTTTTCCGGTTACGGTATCTATTTCCTTTGACCCTCCTAAAACAGCTTCAGAAAAACTAATGTAAAGGTCATAATGCAGGTTGTCCCCTTCTCTTTTTAAGGTCTCATGCTCCTCCGTCTCAATAGCGACCAAAAGATCACCGGCAATTCCGTTCCCGGGGGCCTCATTTCCCTTTCCACCCACCTTAAGCTGCATGCCTTCTTCTACTCCTGCCGGTATTCTAATGGAAACCGTTTCTTCCTTTACTTTTAATCCTTGGGCGTCTGCATCGCTTGGGCGTTTGTCTATGGATTGCCCGGCACCACCACAAGTACTACAGGTAGCAGCGGTCTGCATGCGCCCTAAAATGGTATTCGTTATTTTGGTTACCTGTCCGTTGCCGTTACAAGTGGTACAGGTTTTATAGGTGACCCCGTCTGCTTGTACCTTTCTGCGAACCTTAACTTTTTTCTCCACCCCATTGGCTACTTCTTCCAGAGTCAGTTTTACCCTAATTCTAAGATTACTGCCTTTTACACGACCTTGTCCGCCGCCAAAGCCTCCAAAACCGCTAAAACCACCGCCACCACCAAAGGCACTGCCAAAAATATCACCAAACTGGCTAAATATGTCATCCATATTCATACCACCGCCACCGCCAAAGCCGCCACCTTCAAAGGCAGCATGCCCAAACTGATCGTATTTAGCCCGCTTGTCCGCATCACCTAAAATTTCATAGGCTTCCGCGGCTTTTTTGAACATATCTTCTGCTTTGGTATCCCCCGGGTTCTTATCTGGGTGGAATTCAATAGCTTTCTTACGATACGCCTTTTTTATTTCGGCGGCCGAAGCACTTTTGGACACCCCCAAAATTTCATAATAATCTTGCTTCATAGTCTGCTATTAATTTCCGACAACCACTTTTGGGTGCCTAATGATTCTTTCCCCAAGTTTAAATCCCTTTTCGATAACGTCTATTATCTTGCCTTTCAATTTCTTCTCCGGGGCCGGGATTTGCGTAACCGCATCATGGATTTCAGCATCAAAGGCATCACCTTGCGCCACTTCCATTTCTTCTAAACCTTTATTTTTAAGGGTCTCCCTAAATTTATTATTGATCAGTTCTACACCCGTCAGCAATTCCTTATCGCCCGCTTTTGAAATTTCCTTTAAAGCCCGGTCAAAATCGTCCATAACCGGTAAGAGGGATACAATAACATCTTGGCCCGCGGTTTTAAAAAGGTCCATACGTTCTTTGGAAGTACGCTTTTTAAAATTTTCAAATTCTGCGAACAGTCGTAAAAACTTATCTTTCTCCTTGGCAAGTTCTTCCTTAAGTTGATCTTCAACCGAAATTTCCTCTACTATTTCTTCATTCTTTTCAACCTCAAGTTCAGCGGTTTCTTGTGCATTTTTAGCGTCCGTCTCTTTCTCCACGTCTTGAACTTTGCTTTTCTTGCTCATAAGTTAAGGTGTTTAATTTTGATTTTAAGATGGCAAAAGTACTGCCATTTGTCCAAAAATGTCAAAATGTCACGGATATGGCCAAAAAAAATCGACCCAATGGCCGATTCTTATCTTGTACATCTTTTTTTGCGCTGGCCTTACGCATATTTCTTGGAATAGCCCGTAAAATCAGATTGTCTTCCATCATCCTTTACATAAATGGATTCCAGCGCTTTACAAACGTTGGGGTACTTAAATTCAAAACCTTCTTCTTCTATGCGTTTACTACTAACCCGTTGACTGGCAAATAATAAATATGCCATTTCCCCAAGAATCCATTGCATGGCAAATTTGGGCACATTGGGAAGGAGTAACGGCCTTTTAAGCACCTTGGCCAGTTCAGACGTTAATTTGGTATTGGTCACCGGATTTGGGGCAACACCGTTATAAGTGCCTTGTAACCTCTTGGAGATGCAGAAAACGAACATTCTTGCCAAATCTTGTATTTGTATCCAAGATTGCCACTGTTCGCCCGTTCCAAACGCGGCCCCCATATAATATTTTATAGGAGTCGCCATTTTTGGCAAGGCACCGCCGGAACTTGAAAACACTAAACCAACCCGAAGTTTGGTCACCGGAAAACCAAAGGTATTCAAGGTATCAATTTCATTTTCCCATGCTTCAACCACTTCGCCCAAAAAACTTTGATCCACCGCTGTTTCATCCTCATTATAAAGTGTTGTGTAAGAAGAAGGATATATGCCTATTGCAGATGCAGAGACAAAAGCGGTGATTTTAGAAACATTTACGCTCTCCAATCCGGCTTTTAGGGTCTGTATGCTTTGTACCCTGCTTAGCAACACTTCTTTTTTATAGGCCGCCGTCCACTTTTTGGAAATGGTGGCACCTGCAAGGTTGATAATACTATCTACCCCTGTAAAACATTCTTTGTCAATTTGTTGCAAGGAAGGGTTCCAATAAAATCCCTTATAGTTTTCATGGGGGACAATCTTATTTTTCCTTGTAGTCAGGTAGTTGACGTCAATACCAAGGGCATGCAATTCCTTAACAATGGCTTGCCCTACCAATCCTGTCGCCCCAGTAATCAAAACCCTCATATGCCCATGTTTGAAACATAAAGGTACTGGTTTTAATAGGCTGTAAACCAGCTCTTAGAATAGGTTTAACAGTATTGTTTAAGGTTTAAGATATTTTAAGGATTTATAGCGCGCGTCCTACTGCCCCGCATCGGTCATTTTAACTTTTTAGCGCCCGTAACATTTCACGTTTCCCAGGAGGTCCGGGCAAACGTTCCACGGTAAAACCCACTTCTTCCATTGCCCTACGCACACTGCCTTTGGCAGCATAGGTAACCAAAATACCTTTGGGCAATAGTGCCTCGTACATTTTTTGGAACATGGATACGGTCCACAACTCTGGCTGCACCCTAGCGCCAAAAGCGTCAAAATATATAAGGTTGAACATTTGTTGGTCGGTAATCGTCTTAAATTCTTTTTTCTGCTTGCTAAGTGTAAATGCTTTGGAAATGGGGGTAGTAGTATCCCAAGACGCTTTGTGCATTAGGTTAAAGTACGCTTCCAAAGTAGGTTCTTTCAAAAGCGGCACATAATTAAGTGCTGCTAGTTCTTCTTGGGAAACCGGATAAGCCTCAACACCTGTATAATGCACTTGCAAACCTAATTTGGGAGCTTCCTTAAAGGTTATCAACGCATTTAAGCCCGTACCAAAACCTATTTCCAAAATGGCGATGGAACCTTTATTAAAGGTATTGAGCCCATTTTTAATGAACACATGATAAGCTTCATTGATCGCCCCGTGTTTAGAATGGTATTGCTCGTCCCACTCTTCCAATTGAATGGTTTTTGAACCGTCTGCCGTGGTGATGATTTTACGTTTCAAGGTTTTGTAGAAATTGCAACGCCATCAGCGATAAATTTTAAGGTTCTTTTTGGCTTCAGTATCTTCTCCATTTCACCATCGGATGCCCCTTTATCCTTGGCGTAATGTTTTTGAACGTCCACGGAAAGTTCTTCAAACGAAAGGTCGCCCTGCATCACCACGGCACTGCCAGCGGCATTTTTAGGCACAAAAAAGCCATAGTCCTTAAACTTGACGAACACTTCACTACCATTGTCAAGGACCACCTTGATCCAACATCCTTTTGCCTGGCATACTTCCGTTATTTTACCGGAAAGTTGTGTTGTTAAAAAACTTCCTTCTTTGAGTTCTCCAAGTATTTTCCAATTGGCGGATACGTCCTCAATTTCATCAAAGGCTGCACCATAGTTGGTCATCGTTTCATCACCTTGAGCGGATGCTTTTGACCAAAAAAGCAGTAAGAATATGACAAGGTATTTGTTAAAATTGTTCATATCACGAAAAAATAAGTTACGCTTTGCTATTAACTGCGATTTAAAAGTACTAATTCAATAATCAATAAACAGAAATAGCTAATTTTAATCCTTTAAATAAAAGGTATGGAAGTAAAGTCTAAAGAAATTAAAATTACAAAGGCCAAGGAAAGCAAGATAAGCTCGGTTGATTTCAGTAATTTAAAATTTGGTAGTGTTTATACGGACCATATGCTGGTCTGTACCTATAAGGATGGGGAATGGAAAACTCCAGAGATTATACCGTACCAACCGCTCACCCTGGATCCCGCTGCAAAAATCTTCCATTATGGCCAATCCATTTTTGAAGGGATGAAAGCCTATAAAGATGCAGATGGGGAAGCCTGGCTCTTTAGACCTATGGATAATTGCAAGCGTTTGAACATTTCTGCAAAACGACTTAGCATTCCAGAAATTCCTGAAGCGTTCTTTATGGAAGGGCTTACCGCCCTGGTCAATTTGGAAAAAGACTGGATTCCCACAGGGTCTGGAAGTTCATTATACATTAGGCCGTTTGTATTGGCTTCCGGGGTTGGGTTTCATGCCTCTCCGGCGGACGAGTATAAATTTCTCATTTGTTGTGCTCCCTCCGGAGCCTATTTTTCTGGTAAGGTAAGGGTATTGATAGAAGAAAAATACTCCCGTTCCGCTAACGGTGGGGTTGGTTTTGCCAAAGCCGGTGGAAATTACGCAGGACAATTTTATCCTACGCAACTTGCCGTAAAGAAAGGCTATCAGCAAGTGATTTGGACGGATGACAATACCCATGAATATATTGAGGAAGCCGGGGCTATGAACATCTTTGTCCGCATTGGGGATACGTTGATCACCGGCCCTACCAGCGACCGCATTTTGGACGGTATCACCAGGAAAAGTATTCTGGATATCGCTGCACAAGAAGGTATTAAGACCGAAGTGCGAAAAATTACGGTGTCCGAAGTTGTGGAAGCAGCCAAAAGCGGGGAACTAAAAGAACTTTTTGGTGCCGGTACGGCAGCCGTAATCTCCCCTATCGCAGGTTTTGGTTATAAAGAGGTAGATTATGACTTGCCCGAAATGCAAAACAGCTATGCCAACCTATTGAAAGAACGCATTACGGATATCCAGTATAACCGCTCTGAGGACCCATTTGGATGGCGGTATAAAATTTAGCAACCCAAACAGGGAATTTTTGTTATTGTATAAGAAGCGCCCTTGGCGCTTCTTATTTTTCCAATATTTTGGCAATATCAGGTTTAAAATAATTAGGGCCTTTGAGTACTTTTCCGTCCTCCCTATAAATAGGTTTCCCATTAGCACCCAGTTTGCTCATATTACTCCGTTGGATTTCGTTGAATACCTCTTCTATTTTATGCTGCATACCATGCTCAAGAATAGTTCCACAAAGTATGTACAACATATCCCCAAGGGCATCTGCAACCTCAACCAGATCTCCGTTATTCGCAGCTTCTAGGTACTCCTTATTCTCTTCATCCATAAGATTGAACCGCAGTTCGTTCTTAGCTTTGCCCAAATCTGCTTTTGGCACATCCAATATGCCCAATCCAAAAGAACTGTGGAACTGGGCCACAGCATTCAATTTACTTTTCATTGCCTTCTATTTATAGTAGCTTTGCGTAAAAATAGAAAAACTATGTTCAGTACGGGACAACTCATTTTTGCAATACTGTTTGTCATCGCTTTTGTGGTTGCAATGGTCTTTGTTTATAGAAAAGACAAAAGAATGCATGACAAAAATTACAAAGGTGTAGGTTGGGTCCTTTTTTTCTTTGTCATTTTCATAATATTTTTATTCATCATCAAATATTTTCTCAATAATTGAGCGGAGAAATTACATACACTACAAAAATTAACCTTTTTACAACATTTTGAGGTCTAAACACGTATAAGATAGGAAAAAACGTACTTTTGTACTACCAACAGTCATAGCAAACATGGTAACATTCTTTAGTATTTTATTCGTCTTACTGACCATAAATGCACTATTATTGATTTTTAGTGTAAATGGGGCAATGGAACGGTTTAAAAAGCCCTTTCAAAAATTATCCGAAACCCAGACCACTAAGCTTTTTCCTTTGGGAAACACCAAGTCTGAGTTTAAGAAAGCAAGTTAAGTTTGTACCTTTAAGGTATGAAACAAGCTTTTATTGTTTTTTTAGGGGGAGGTTTTGGAAGTATGCTCCGGTATCTCATTTCCAAAAATCTCAACCACTATTTTACCCATTTTTATTTAGGCACTTTCACTGTCAATGTTTTAGGTTGTTTTATAATTGGATGCCTTCTTTCTTTAGCTGTTAAAAGCAATTTTTTAAGCCAGAACCAACTTTTGTTCTTGGCCACAGGTTTCTGCGGCGGGTTCACCACATTTTCCACCTTTGCGTACGAGCAGCAGAACCTTCTAAAGACTGCTGGGTTCCTTCATTTCTCTGTGTATACCGTGGCGAGTCTTGCCGTGGGCATACTTGCCGTGGGCCTTGGAATCTGGGCGGCAAAACTCTTCTGATTATTTATTTCGCAGACTTTTTTCGTAATTGTTACAAATAATACATGTATTGTGCCATTTTGTTTTAATTATTCACAATTCTCCTTCTTTTGTTGATTGTCCAAATCGTCAATCTTACATTTTTTATAACTTAAAATTAACATACCCTCAAAAAAAGGGGGGTGTCACTCTTCATACCATAAAAATATCAGGGGAACCCATATTTTTTATATACCAACCTTCCATTTCATATATATTTGGGCCGTTAACTAACAAAATCAATTATGAAAAAAGTCGAGGCAATTATTCGAAAATCAAAATTTGATGAAGTTAAAAAAGCACTTCATGAGATTGAGGTCAATTTCTTTAGTTACTGGGATGTAACGGGCGTTGGCAATGAAAAACAAGGACATGTATACCGGGGTATTACGTATAGTACTACCGATATTCAAAGGAGGTATCTGGTCATCGTAGTATCGGACGATTTCTTGGAACGTACGGTGGAGACCCTAACTAAAACGGCGTCCACTGGTAATGTAGGTGACGGAAAAATATTTGTTTCCGAAATAACCGAGGCTTACAGAATACGAACAGGGGAAAGCGGACACGCAGGTATCAACTAACTAACCAAACAATTAATCAATTATTATGGAAGCAGGATTATTTACAGCAAATAACGTATGGATGATGGTTTGTACCGCCTTGGTATTCTTCATGCATCTTGGATTTTCCTTTTTGGAAATAGGTTTAACACGACAAAAGAACACAGTCAATATTTTATTTAAAAACGTATTTATCATCTGTGTGGGGCTATTGCTTTACTATATAGGTGGTTTCAATTTAATGTATCCAGGTTTTGAAGATGGCGACATGGGTATTTTCAAATTTGCCGGATTTGGGATTGCCGCACCGGAAAATGGTATGACACCGGATTACGCAAGCGGAGGATATACATGGTGGACAGACTTCTTGTTCCAAGGCATGTTTGCAGCAACGGCGGCAACCATTGTTTCTGGTGCCGTTGCAGAGCGTATTAAATTAGGTGGCTTTATGATTTTTACCCTTGTCTACGTAGGATTGGTATATCCTATCGTTGGTGCCTGGAAATGGGGCGGTGGCTGGTTAGACGGTCTTGGTTTTTACGACTTTGCAGGTTCTACCTTGGTACACTCCGTAGGTGGATGGGCAGCCTTGATCGCTATTTATCTCTTAGGGGCCAGAAAAGGAAAATTTGGCGAGGATGGCAAACCAAAAGCTATTCCCGGTCACAACCTACCGCTAGCTGCAGCTGGTGTACTTATCCTTTGGTTAGGATGGTTTGGCTTTAACGGAGGCTCCGTGCTTTCTGCAGACCCAGAATTGACTTCCTTGGTTTTGGTAACCACGTGTTTGGCTGCCGCTGCTGGTGGGGTAGCTGCATTCTTGACCTCTTGGATCAAGTACAAAAATTATGACCTTACCATGTTCTTAAATGGAATTTTAGGTGGTCTTGTAGGTATTACCGCCGGAGCGGACCAAATGTCCCCTAATGATGCCGTAATCATTGGCCTTATCGCCGGTGTGGTTATCGTATTTGGTGTAGCCTTGATAGACAAACTAAAACTGGACGATCCCGTTGGTGCGGTAGCGGTTCACTTGATTTGTGGAATCTGGGGAACCTTGGCCGTTGGTATCTTTGGTGCCATGGCAGGTATGGATCAATTTTTGGTGCAATTGGCAGGTGTAGGTGCCGCTGCGGCTTTTTGTTCGCTAAGTGCATTTATCATCCTATTCATTATAAAGAAAGTTGCTGGACTTCGCGTTTCCGAACAGGAAGAATTGGAAGGCTTGGATATCCATGAACACGGTATGGATGCCTATGCCGACTTTAGGATGAACCAGCACTAAACAACCATCCAAAAAAAACGGAGCGTTTTGCAGAACGCTCCGTTATATAAAATCATTTTACAAATAGAATTTCATCATTCAATTACTAACCCCATGAAAACATGGGACAATAACTTTTATTCTTATGAAAACGATTAGTATTACAAAATACGCTAAAAAAATAGTTTTGGCAGCATTTGCCCTAGCCACTACCGCAGCTTTTGCGCAAGATGAAGAAACCGAAGAGAAAAAAGTACAAATAAGTGGAAGCGTTGACACGTACTATAGAACTGCTCTTAGTACTTCCGATGCAGAAGGGGTTATAGATCCCGGAACATCTTTTGCCAATGAAACTGGTTTTGCCTTAGGCATGGCCAATTTAATTGCCGCTTACGAAGGAGAAAAAACAGGAGTAGTGGCAGATTTAGTTTTTGGTCCCAGGGGAGATGATGCTACCGGTGGTTTTAACTTGAACCAATTATACGCCTATTGGAATGTTAGTGAAGGAACTACTTTAACAGTAGGTCGTTTTAACACCTATTTAGGGTATGAGGTTATTGCACCAGCAGGAAACTTCAATTACAGTACCTCGTATTTGTTCTCCAACGGCCCTTTCTCCCATGTAGGTCTTAAAGCAGACTTTGGATTGTCTGATGATGTTAGCTTAATGCTGGCCGTTATGAACGTGACTGACGTAAACAATAACCTTACCGGAGCTTACGCCCTTGGTGCACAGCTTGGCTTTTTTGACCAATATTTAAATCTTTACTACGATGGTGGCGAAGCTTTAGGTTTTGAAATTGATTATACAGGAGGATTTGACGTAACAGAAGATTTTTTCCTAGGCATTAATGCCGCTATTGCTACCGATAGCGGAAACGGTTTTTATGGAGCTGCTTTATATCCCCAGTATGCTACCAGTGATGATTTTACTATTGGGCTTAGAGGAGAATACTTCCAGCCTACCGCAGATGGAATCGATACTAGTGATATTGCTTCTGTATTGGCTTTGACCTTGACGGGAAGTTTTACGGTAGAAAATTTGATCATAAAGCCAGAGATCAGACTTGATAGCTGGAGTAATGACTTTGAGCCATTTACAGATAATGACTTATCTCCTACAAATAGTTTATCGTCTTTCTTGGTTGCCGCAATCTATACTTTTGACTAAAATTTAAAAAGTACAGAAGCTATACATATATAAAGCCCAGCTTAACAACTGGGCTTTTATTTTTTTACAAAATCCTTTACTCCTGCAACTACTCTGGTTTTCAAATAGTTTTGCCTTGGCACCAGAGGGCAGGAGTATTTTTTGTTATATACACAATAGGGATTGTAAGCCTTGTTAAAATCAATGATAATGCTATCCCCAATGGGAATACTTAAATCGATATATCTACCGCCACCATAGGTCCCTTCCCCATTGGTATCGTCTAAAAACGGGAGAAAAAGATACTCTCGATACTCCTCTTGCTTGGTCAATTCTGGGTTTTGGTAAATTTCCAATTGATGTTTTTTGCCGTTTAAGGTAAAATGGGCTATCCCATAAACTACTTCCGTTGTTTTTCTGTCCGTTGTGGTGGCCAATAAAAAAGGTTTTGCGTCCGGGGTCCGTTCAAATCTCGCCTGGATAACATAGTTGGTATCAGCGGCAAAAAAATCCAATCCGTCAAACGTTTTGCGATACCTGTCCGGTAGTGGTGATGTCTCCGGATTTTTATATTCCGCATTCAATTCTGCTTGAAAAGCTAGGATAGCTTTTTCCTTTTCAGAACGATTTAAAAGAGACTGTGGTTCAGTATCGTGATATTTTTTTTGCTGTCCACAGGCCGTTAACACCAACAAACAACAGAATAAAAAGTTATACTTCATAGTACAAAAATACTTTGAAACTGGCAATTAAAGACTACTTCATTGGTAAGGCCTTTTGCTTTAGTGACTTTTAGGCCAAACCAGCTCAAACCATTCACATACGATAAGCATATCCTCGGTGGGGGTATCCCCGCTTTCCTTTAATACAGTTTCAAAAAAGTCCCAATGTGCTCTTTTCCATTTTTTTAGCGGTTCAATTTCCGTTCCCATATCCAAAACCGCATAGTCTTTGGGAATCTTATCAAACGGAATGGTATCGACTTTGGTAATTTCAATAATCGCTTTGGCTTTACCTTCAAAATCTGTAATTATATGTTGGGTCCCTGTTTTTGGTAAATCCGCTCCGGCCTCCTCATACCAAGCGTAAAGGCCAGAGGATGCTTTCTTTTTTCCGTTTACGGTTAATTTGGCCAACCTATTGGCATCTTTCTTTTCAATACCAAAATACCAAGCTTCTGGACGTTCTTCTTTTCCAAATTCCGGAAAAGCTTCGGTATAGGCCACCCACATTTGAGCTACGGTGCTATCAACTTTGGTTACCTCTTTTGACTCACTTTTACAGGCTGCAAGGATTAAAAGGAAAACGACAATTGGATATCTCATGGGTTATGGAATTAAATAGCGTTTAAGCAAAGAGACGCATATCAAAACGAAAAGCTTCACTACCTAGAATTTTGATTTCAGACATATCTGTGTGTTGCGGATTGATCAGGTAATTGTAGTCGCCGTCCACCACAGCAGAAGGTACTTTTAGCACCAATGCTTCCTTAGATTTCGCAAATTCATCCCCTTGGGTTTGTGTAAACTTTATGGGTGGATTGTTCTTCCAATCCTTATCGTCTAATTGTTCTATGTTGTATGCTATAATAAAATCGTCAGGGATTTCCAGGATGGTCAAGTAATAGTTTTTTGGCAGTCGGTTAAGGGCCATATTGACCGCAACTTCCAATTTTGCCAACGCCCGGGAGTCTGAAGTGTATACCAAACGCGTTCCTTTACTGTTCCATCTACCGCCCAATTTTTCCGCGCCAATACCAGAAAGGTCCAGCTTATATTTTTCTTTGGAAAGCCGGTATACCTTCATGCAAGGATACCGTGTTCTATCCTGCCCAACTGATCGTGTATCATATTAATACCCAAAGTAGTATCCAATAGGTTTTTGGGCACCATACCTCCCATAGGGATATTTTTGGTCTCTAACCATTCCATAAAGTTATCATAGTCCTCAAAAACCGACACCCCATAGTCCAATAGCCTCTTGATTTCCAAAATACGTTCCGATTGTTTAACGGGAAAACTCTTTTGCCCATTTTTATACCGGTCCAACGTTCTTTGGGACACCCCTAAATATGCTGACCATTCCTTGTCCGTAAAGGGGTGATTTCCAAAGAGACCTAAAAAATCTACATAAGGAATGCCATCACGGATAAGCCTGATGATATCATAACGTTTGGACTCATCGTCCCAATCGTTAAATTCTCCATTGGCAATCATTGATTTCTTTGTTTTCATTTCTTTGAAACTAGTACTGCACAAATATACGTAAAATGTCTAAATATTTTTGTCTTTTGTCAAATTTATCTTTCGCAACATAAAAAGGATAGGGTTATCCCCTTAAGGAATCGTATTTTGCGCTACAAATTTTAGTTTGCATGAAAAATTTCTTTTTCGTTTTGGCTTTTCTTCTGCTCTTAGCCTGTGGGGAACAAAAAAAAACCACTCCGGTAAAAACGACCAGAATCTTCCCAGAATTATCCAAGGACCGTTACAATGTAGCTTTTTTAATTATGGATGGCGTTTACAATACGGAGTTCACGGCCCCATATGATATTTTTCAACATACCCAATACCGACAGGGCATTAAGGCCATGAATACTTTTACCGTGGCAAACACTTTGGATCCCATTACCTCTTTTGAAGGTGTGCGCATTCTACCGGATTTTGACTATACTAAAGATTCCATACCTGCTATTGATATTTTGGTCGTGCCCAGCGCGGAACATCATTTGGATACCGATTTACAGGACACCCAAATGTTGGATTTTATTAAACGTGTTGATGCGGACGCCCAATTCATTACATCGCATTGCGATGGTGCTTTTGTACTTGCCAAAGCCGGCCTGTTGGACAATGTGGCCTCTACCACCTTTCCCAGTGATATAGGGAAGTATAAAAAAATGTTTCCAAACTTAAATGTAAAGGACAGTGTCTTGTTCGTCCATGATGGCAAATACATTACCTCTGCCGGCGGTGCTAAAAGTTTTGAAGCGGCCCTTTACCTCTGTGAATACTTATATGGAGCTGAAATAGCGCGGTCCTTGGCCGGAGGCCTGGTTATTGATTGGGACTCACAAAAAGTGCCTCATTTTATTCCTTAACACCCTCATAACGGGACTCATCCAAATATTTTTTTACCAACGCATTAAACTCTGGGGTAATCCTAAATAAGGCCGTATCTTCTATACTATACAGTTTTTCTTTGTCCTTAAAACCATTTTTAAAAGCTTCTTCCAAGTAAAAAAGTGCCGTACCATAATCTTCATTTTTAGCACTAATGGAAACCACTTTGAAGTAATTATCAAACTGCCGTGGTTCCGTTATGGTCTTTAGCATCCAAAGAAACGTAAGGGCATCTTGATCGACCACTTTCTCCCCTTTTTCAAGTTCAACAGTATCAGCTATCAAAGCATTCAAATAGCCCAAAAGCCGCTTTCCCATGCGTTGTTCTATAACACTTTGCCCATTGATAAATTCATTTATTTTAGTCATCTGAAAGTTCCACCATCCCAGGTTCTTAAAATTATGGGTGAGCACGTCTTCTTCCAAGTAATACGTATAATCTTCTTTTAACAGATTCTCCTTAAAAATGGCAGCACCCCGCATCCTTTTAAGACTTCTATACAGTTTGTCCTTCTTAAATTCCTTATGCGCATTTTTTAAGGAATCCGTATTGCGTAATGTTCTATACACCGTTAAGGCTTCACGCATTCCGCGCTCTGCCAAAAGCATCTTTCCATTTTTTTGCAGTTCCTGTATTTTACCCATATGCTTTTGGTAGGTCTCCTCAACAAGGATGCTATCCTTTTCCATATTTCCTTTGGACATTGCCGCTAGATCAAACAACAATAGTGCATCTTCCACGTATGAAGATGGGGAAACCACGCCTTTTTCATCATAAACAAGAAGGTTATTAGGGAATTTTAGGCCGTTCAATACTTTTTCATCCGTTCTTAAATCGGTATAATTAAAATCACTACGGTCCATAATGGATATAAAGTAAAAAGGATTGCTTTTACTCAACAGTTCCAAATTGGCAATGGAAGACCCTATGGAAAGTGCCCCTTCTATTTCTTTGATAAAAAGTGGTGCCAAGTTGGCAAAACGCCCAGAAGTCTTATACCCTGCCGTATATATCCTACTTCTATTAATAGGAAATAACATGGCCACCCTATCCATAAGTCGTTTGGCAGTAAACATATTGTCTGCCAAGGAAATGGAATCATGGATATTGTTGGAGCTTGCCAAAATGTACCTGTGTTTTTCGGCGGCCAACCGTAACTTGACCAAGGCTTCTTTCCCCTTTCCTTTGGTGTCAAATACAAAAATTACGGGCCATTGCCCTTTTACCTCAAAATTTCTAGGCAGGTAAAGGGCAAAACTCTGATTGGTGGAGTCCCCTATCATCAAAGAATCTAGGATACGTCCTTTTTGGATTTTAAACTCTTGGGTCGTACCATACCTAAAAGCCGCGGTAAGGATAAAAAAGAGGAGGATGTAACTTCTTGTCATATCTGAAAGATATCAAAAATCTAGCCAAAATTTTTATTCGATCACAGAGGCATTGGAGATAACGTCAGACAACACAATATGTGTCCTAGTTTCCCCATAGTTGATCAATTTATCGATAAACTTTTCCAAATGGAATTGGTCTTTTAAAACCACCTCCATAATAATGTTCTCATTCCCGGTGATCCTATAACAATTGATCACTTCTTTATACCCTTTTACCACTTCTAAAAATGGTCTAAGTTTACCTACAAAAGCCCGTAACGTGACTATGGCACGTAGTTGATACCCCAATGCCACATGGGATACTTGGGCAGAATATCTGGCGATGACCCCCACGTCTTCCATTTTCTTTACCCGTTCCGCCACGGCCGGTGAAGTAAGCCCAACCTCTTTACCAATTTCCACAAAAGTTGCCCTAGAGTTTTTCTGTAAGGCCTGCAGTATTTTCAAGCTCAATTCATCAACTTTAATATTCAAAACAAAAGGAGTTTAAAATTTAATATTCAAAGAAAATCAAATATTCATAGATATTTATTAAAGTTATGTTATTTAAAAGCAACGTATCTTTATGGTAGATTAGGTATTGCCCATGAAAGCCCATAATTACATAGCGTTGCCCGTTTATCAAAAATCTCTGGCATTAAGGGATTTGAGTACGGCCATTGCCAATTATTTCTCCTATGAAGGGGACACCTTTGGACGTTCCAGAAAATTGGGCTTACGAAATGAAATTGCAAACGCGCTTTTTACGGACGCCACGTTGATATCTTCAAATTTAGTAGAAGCGGCAACCGCCTCTTCTAGAAAAACCCGTAATAAAAACATTACCTTCATCAATATCATGACTCGTAATATTTTAGCGTATTGCAACGGTCTTGAGAAGGATGGCGTAAAAGAAAAAGAGTACGTCCATCTTTTAAGAAGGGAACTGAGGGCATTTAGGGCAGATTTTAAACAATGGCGTAAATCATTGGTATCTTCGGAGGATTAGCCTAATAATGGGTAGTTCCTAAAAAATTTATAAGGAGCCCTTCTCAAAATTCAAAGTTTGTGGGAAGTTCGATGCCCGAAAAAATTTTAAACCACTCTAATCTACTGGTTATGAGACTTAAAATTTTTAGAAGGAAGATATTTCCATAATTTGGATAGCAAAACACTTTTTATACTTTTATGCAAAGGTC
>CALGQU010000108.1 GCA_937959125.1 uncultured Croceitalea sp. | reverse complement strand
GTAGCCAAGAATTTCAAGAGCCTTTGTAACAGCTTTTTCTAAAGGTATACCTTGTTCATATAATAAGTCTTTGAGCTGATTTTCAGATTGTATTTCTTGATTGAAATATTCGATTTCTTTTTTAATTTCTTCAATCTTTTTCAAACTAGTATTAATTTGAGATTCAATTTTTAGAGATTTCTTTGTAGAATATTTTTTGTCAAGAGACCAATTTGGGGGAGGTGTTTTATCCGAATTCGAGGATAGCTGCTCATCAATATTAATTAATGCCTCAGATAATTTCTGCCCACACTTTATGGCTTCATCAGTCCATATGTCTTTGTCTGTTTCTTCATCAGTTTCAACAAATAAGTCATAGTCATATTCTAATTCAGGCATAACTATTAAATGCCCTAGATTCACTTTAAATATTGCACCCAATATTTTGGTTTTATCTTTTCCGTGATAAGTTATTATTGCGTTTTCACAATTCTCTAAATATGCTTCATACTTTAAAGAATCTTTGAATTTGTTGTTGAAATCACTCAATATTTGATTTCCACTAAATGCTAAATGATTGCCTGAAGCTGATGTTATAGTTCCAATGTTTATCGGTAAGAATTCATAGTTGGATTTAGTTATTGTGCTATAACGGCTTTCACCTTTTCTTGGATGACTTACTCCTGTTGCCAAAGAAAACTCTATTTTTTTAGATAGAAATAAGAATATTGTCTTACCCAGTTTTAATGAGTCTGTAATTTCCTTCTTTATCCGATTTGAATTCTCATTAAATCTTTTTGTAGCACTAGTATCATAACAACCACCACCTGAAGAGAAGCTAACCCAATCTCCATATGGTGTAATATCTTCAGCTGAAATAACAATTATATCGGCATCCATAAAGGATTTACTAGTGCCAAAAGACATTGTATTCTTGGATTGTCCTGGTATTTCAAAACCAATTGAAAGTATGTCTTTTTTCTTACTCATTTATTATTTCAGTTTGCTAATGGCATTTAACTAATGTATATATACCCTTGTCGTTGCTATCACCAAAAATAAGGGAACCCATTGAAAACCAAAAAAGGGACGCTCTTTTAAGAACGTCCCTTGACTAAACATAGCAATTTAGGGTATTAGCTAAGCTCAAAGCGATCTGCATTCATCACTTTTGTCCAAGCGCCTATAAAATCATTCACAAATTTTTTGCCGGAATCATCACAAGCGTATACCTCGGCGTAAGAACGTAGTTCCGTATTAGAACCAAAAATAAGATCGGCCCTGGTTCCTGTCCATTTTACGGAACCGGACATACGGTCCCTCCCTGCAAATAGGGTCTCATCACTAGTGGTATCTTCCCATTTTACACTTAAATCCAACAGGTTTACAAAGAAATCGTTGGTAAGCTTACCTGGGTTGTCCGTTAGGATACCATGGGTGCTGCCATCAAAATTGGCGTCCAAAGCACGCAAACCGCCAACCAATACCGTCATTTCCGGAGCCGTCAGTGTCAATAACTGGGCCCTATCGACCAACATGGCCTCGGCTTTTGCCTTGTAGGTACCGCTATTGTAGTTTCTAAAACCATCCGCTTTGGGTTCCAAGGCCGCAAAAGACTGCACGTCGGTTTGTTCTTGGGACGCATCCGTACGCCCAGGGGTAAATGGAACTAGAATATCATGACCCGCATGAAGCGCGGCTTCTTCAATACCGGCACTACCCGCAAGCACAATCAAATCTGCGATAGAGATTTTCTTGTTACCCGCTTGGGCAGCATTAAATTCTTTTTGGATCCCTTCTAAAGTATCCAAAATTTTGGCCAGCTCCGTTGGGTTGTTCACTTCCCAATCTTTCTGAGGTGCCAAACGGATACGTGCACCATTGGCACCACCACGTTTATCGGAATCCCTATACGTCGAAGCCGACGCCCATGCGGTTCCTACCAGTTGGGAAACGGATAAACCGGAAGCTAACACTCTTTTCTTTAGTTCTGCAACATCCGTATCGTTTACCAATTCATGGTCTACGGCAGGTACGGGGTCTTGCCAAATCAATTCTTCTTTTGGAACCTCTGGCCCCAAATAACGGGCTATAGGGCCCATATCCCTATGGGTAAGCTTAAACCATGCCCTTGCAAAGGCATCCTCAAACTCCTTAGGGTTGTCATGAAAACGTTGGGATATCTTTAGATACTCTGGATCTACTTTTAAGGCCATATCTGCATCCGTCATCATAAGGTCTTGTCCAAGACTTGCATCCCCGGCTTTAGGCGCCTGCTTTGCCGCCGATGCAGCAGTAGGTCTCCACTGGTTGGCTCCCGCAGGACTTTTTACCTGTTCCCAATCATAACTCAACAATACCTTAAAATAATCATGGTCCCATTTTGTAGGGTTGGGTGTCCAAGCGCCTTCCAACCCGCTAGTAATGGTATCATCCAAAACCCCGGTTTTGTAGCTGTTCTTCCAGCCCGTACTTTGTTCTACGATGCTCGCCCCTGCTGGCTCTGCACCTACATATTCGTTAGGGTCCGCTGCACCATGTGCTTTTCCAAAGGTATGACCGCCAGCAGCCAAGGCTACCGTTTCTTCATCGTTCATGGCCATACGACCAAAGGTCTCCCGCATCAATTTGGCAGTACCCAAAGGATTGGAAACCCCATTGGGACCTTCTGGATTCACATAAATCAATCCCATATGAGCGGCACCAAGGTAGCCCTCCAATTCATATTCCCCTTCTGCAAAGCGCTCTTCGTTACCTAACCATTCCGACTCCGATCCCCAATAAATATCTTCTTCCGGTTGCCAAATATCTTCACGCCCCCCGGCGAAACCAAAAGTTTCAAAGCCCATGGATTCCAAAGCCACGTTTCCGGTCAATATCATCAAATCTGCCCAAGACAGTTTTCTGCCATATTTTTTCTTGATGGGCCAAAGTAACAATCTTGCTTTGTCCAAGTTGCCATTATCCGGCCAACTGTTCAAGGGGGCAAACCGCTGTGATCCAGAACTAGCTCCCCCACGACCATCACCGATACGGTAGGTGCCTGCGCTATGCCATGCCATACGGATCATAAAAGGTCCATAATGTCCATAATCTGCAGGCCACCAGTCTTGGGACGTCGTCAAAGCATCTTCAATATCTTTCTTTACGGCCGCCAAATCCAAAGACTGGAATTCCTTGGCATAATCAAAATCGTCGTCCATAGGATTGCTCAACTCTGAATTTTGACGCAATACGTTAAGACGCAATTGGTTGGGCCACCAGTCGGTATTTGTAGTACCGCCACCAGCACTTTCTTTTAATGTTCCCCCTAGATATGGGCATTTGCTGGCATCATTCATATCAAATGCTTCTCCATGCGGGTTGTTTTTATCGTCCATTTTAAATTTTATTAAGGTTCATTTTCGGCTATTGAACCCGTTTAAATGAGTTCATTATAAAAATACGGGCATCCGACCTAAATAAGAATCGACCGGTATCTTTTTGCATTATG
The DNA here is from genome assembly GCA_937959125.1 of uncultured Croceitalea sp. Classification (GTDB taxonomy): domain Bacteria; phylum Bacteroidota; class Bacteroidia; order Flavobacteriales; family Flavobacteriaceae; genus Croceitalea. Next base: position 9,243 of record CALGQU010000108.1, on the reverse strand, counting down.
CGATCATCATAAATACTTATGCCAGCCAATCGTGGACATTGGTTTTGACTATTATATACCGGATTTCGTTCATCTGTTCAGTTTTTGTACATACCTTTTTTACCATGAAAAGATGCTACTAGGGTGAGTCTTCCTTTAAATCCGGTATTTTTAAGTTTCAAAAAAATTGGCATTCAAAATTGTTGCATCCATGAAAAATTATATTTGCCCTATTCTCTTATGCATTTCCTTTTTACACGGCTACGCCCAAGACTGGCAGGATATCCCCATTCCTCCAAGCGCGGGGTTGGGAAAAGTATGGGAGCTGCAAACCAATGTCTCTGATGACTTTAACTATACGTTTAAAGAAACGGATACTAAAATCAATTTTGGAAAAGGAAAGTGGTTCAACTTTTACCATAATTTTTGGGATGGCCCCGGGACAACCTATTGGAAGTACAACCATACGTCCGTAGATGGTAACAACCTTATTGTACGGGCATCCCGGTGGAAAAAAAGAAAGGAGGACCAACCAAAGACCCAAAGTCCGGATAAAATGGGATTACCTAGTAAAGGTATAAGTGCGGGTTGTGTGGCTTCAAAATACAAAGTAAAATATCCGGTATATGTAGAGGCGAGTGTTAGTGTTGCCAATATTGCACTTGCTTCCGATGTTTGGTTGTTGGCCCCGGACGATACCCAAGAAATTGACATTATAGAATGTTATGGGGGAAAGGAGCCCAACAATGAATACTTTTCAAAATTTATCCATCTAAGCCATCATTCCTTTATAAGGCAGCCTTTTTTGGATTATCAGCCTAAAGACAGAAATAGCTGGTGGGCAAAACAAGGGGTCGATAATTGGGGGGATTATGCCCATAATAATGGAGACAACCAATATGTTAGAATTGGTATACATTGGGTAAGCCCCTTTCATTTTGAATATTATATCGATGGGGAGTTGGTAAGGGTATTGTACAACAATGCCATTGCCACCAAAGTGAACGGCACTTGGGAATATACGCATGCCTTGGCCAACAAAGAAGGGAAATTAGCCTTTGACGGTGGTTACCAAGCTGTAAAGACCATTGCCAAAAATGAGAACTACTCTTTTGCAGCTTTACGAAAAACGAGCAGCCTTTCCAAGGTAAACGTTATTGACCCGTACAGCTATCAACGGGGTAAAGGGTTTTATAAGGAAATGGATATCATTATAAACGTAGAGTCCCAAGATTGGCATGTGCACGATGGGCGTACGCCATCTACCAAGGACCTGGACAACCCAGAAAAAAACCGAATGAAAGTAGATTGGATCCGTGTTTATAAACCCGTTACGGAAAAATAATATAAAACCATTGGATAGGAAGTTCCAGCGGGGTCAGTTTAAATTCGGGTCAACCACTCCCGCATATCAACTTCCTTGGCAATGACGGCTTTTACTTCATCCATGGCAATACGCTGTTGTTCCATGGTATCCCTATGGCGTATGGTCACGGTCTTATCTTCTAAGGATTGATGATCCACCGTAATACAAAATGGTGTTCCGTTAGCGTCCTGTCTGCGATAACGTCTACCCACTGCATCCTTTTCATCATAGGCTATATTAAAATCCCATTTTAGGGTATCCACCAATTTATGGGCAAGCTCTGGAAGGCCGTCACGCTTGAGCAACGGAAGCACGGCCGCTTTGGTAGGTGCCAGTACGGCAGGCAATTTTAATACGGTCCTTGTAGTATCGTTATCCAACCCCTCCTCTTGCAAGGCATTGGAAAAAACAGCCAAGAACATACGGTCCAACCCTATTGAAGTTTCCAATACATAGGGCACATAGCTCTTGTTTTCCTCATGATCAAAATACTGCAGTTTTTTGCCGGAGTGTTTTTCATGCTGGCTAAGGTCAAAATCGGTCCTCGAATGGATGCCTTCCAACTCTTTAAAACCAAAGGGAAACTTAAATTCAATATCCGCAGCGGCATCTGCATAGTGTGCCAATTTCTCATGGTCATGAAAACGATAATTGTCCGCCCCCATGCCCAAGGACAAATGCCAATTCATTCGTTTTTCCTTCCAGGTATCATACCATTCTTGCTGCGTACCGGGTTTAATGAAAAATTGCATTTCCATCTGTTCAAACTCCCGCATCCTAAAAATAAACTGTCTAGCTACAATCTCATTCCTAAAGGCTTTTCCCGTTTGGGCAATACCAAAGGGAATCTTCATACGACCTGTTTTTTGGACATTTAAAAAATTGACGAATATTCCCTGTGCCGTTTCCGGGCGCAAGTATAAATCCATAGCAGATTCTGCCGTTGCCCCAAGCTTGGTGCCAAACATGAGGTTAAATTGCTTAACATCCGTCCAGTTTTTTGAACCGGACATGGGACAAGCAATCTCCAACTCTTCGATCAACGCTTTTACGTCTGCCAAATCCTCGTTCTCCAAGGATCTCCCCAAACGTTTTAAAATAGTGTCTCCTTTTTCTTGATAATCCAACACCCGTTGGTTGGTGGCCAAGAACTGTTCTTTATCAAAGCTTTCACCAAAGCGCTTGGCCGCTTTTTTGACTTCCTTGTCAATCTTGGCTTCAATTTTAGCCACATAGTCCTCTACCAAAACATCTGCCCGGTATCTTTTTTTGGAGTCTTTATTGTCTATTAAAGGGTCGTTGAACGCATCTACATGACCAGAAGCTTTCCATGTGGTGGGGTGCATGAAAATAGCAGCATCGATACCTACAATATTATCATTGAGCTGTACCATGGCCTTCCACCAATATTCCCTTATATTCTTTTTAAGTTCGGCCCCATTCTGTGCATAGTCATACACGGCACTCAAACCGTCATAAATCTCACTGCTTTGGAAAATATATCCGTATTCCTTTGCGTGCGAAATGACTTTCTTAAATTGTTCTTCTTGATTTGCCATTGCGCAAAAATAGTACAATGGGTAAAAAGAGGGAAGTTTATTTCAACTGAAATTCCGAAGAAGAAAGCAGGCGTTCATCCTCAAAAACATTCAAAGTATAGATCCCTTCCTCCAAGGATCCGGCGGGCACCGTAATGGCATCGCAAACACTTAATTCCTTGCCTAAATAAACTACTTCTACACGTTTGCTGTAACTGTTGCCGCCAACATTGATCAAATTGGCGTTATCCTCAATAACCTCCATATCAGGATCCAAAAATTGGAAGTAAACGACTTTTACCTCGCCGGACTCATTGGGGTTGCCCAATATGGTCACACAGCCTCGTAGTTTTTCAATTGTAGACGCCTTATTGGTCTTTAAAGGTCTCCCGGCCCTAAGCCTAAAACCGTTGCCTTCTGCGTTTTCCAACTTTAGATAGCTTTTTACTTTAAGTTCTTTGGCCAATTCTTGATTTCTTTGGCGAACCAAATCCTGAGCTTCTTGCAAAGAGCTGGTCGTCCCCCGCAATTGCTCAATTTCCCTACGACTTCTCTGGTATCTCTCCGTTAATAGGCCATTGTTATAGCGTAAAAAGTTATTTTTAAGCTTTAGGCTATCATACTTTGCCTCCAAAAAGCGCAAAGCTTTTTGGTTTTCCTTGAGTTTAACGATATTAAAATTTAACCTCCCAACGGAATCCAAGAGTTGGTCAATACGTACTTTACGGGTTTTAAGCTCAATCTCATTGATTTCGTTCTCCCCACTCAAACGATCTACTTCTGCCTTCATTAACGTAAGGTCCTTTACCAAGAGACGCTTCTCATCTTCTAAGTAACCCATCGTATCTTGGGATCTGGCATAACTGTAATAAAAGGCAATCAAAATAGCAATGATTACCGCTACTAACGCAGCCAGTATAATTTTATAATTGAAAGTAGTATCTTGTTGAGCTTCCATTTAAGGACAAATAGTAGGTACTTGGTATGTTTGGTGTTCAGTTCTCAAAGATAATAAACGATATTAACTATGTACTATTGCCCCCTGTTTGTTTTGGATGTAATGCACAATTAATCAGGGGAGAACAATTCCTGTGTACCGTTTGTCGATATGATTTACCGATTACCGAGTTTAATTTTACCCAAGAGAACGCTGTTGACCGCATATTCTACGGTAGAGTGCCTATTGAAAAGGCCGTATCTTTCCTTTTTTTCCATAAAAACGGCATTGTAAAATCGCTTTTACACCAATTGAAGTATAAAAACCAACAAGAAATTGGTAGGTTTTTAGGGAAATGGTATGCAGAAACCGTAGGGGAGCAAGGGAGTTTCCCTATGTTGGATGCCGTTATTCCCGTACCCTTACATCCAAAAAAACAGCGAAAACGAGGGTACAATCAAGTATCATTATTTGCAGAGCAACTTGCGCAATATGCAGAAGCCCCTTGTCTGGAAAATGTATTGATCAAAACTGCAAATACTAGGACACAAACCAAAAAGAATAGGTTAAACAGACTTTTGGGCTCCCGAAATCTATATGAAGTGCGCAATCCCATTGATATTAGAGGCAAGAACATTCTCTTGGTAGATGATGTCATAACCACCGGGGCAACCATCGAATCTTGTGCCAAAGCCCTTTTACAAGTCGAAAACGTACGTATCTACGTAGCCACAATGGCGTTCGTACCTTAACATGAATAACTTTACGGATTTTGCGAAGGTCTCAATTAGTTGTTTCTTTGTTTTTAGAATCTACAATGGTATTATGGGATTGATTAAAAAGGTCTTGAGTTGGTCATTTTTAATAGTGATAACACTGGTATTGCTGCAATGTGCCAGACGTGGATCTCCTTCTGGCGGCCCAGAGGACGTTACTCCCCCAAAACTGTTGAAAAGCGAGCCGCCTAATCTGACCACCAATTTTAAGCAACGACGTATACGCCTGTTTTTTGATGAGTTCATCAAACTAAACGACGTGCAGAACCAACTTATCATATCCCCGCCTTTAAAATACACCCCCGAACTGAAACCCGCGGGAGGGGCTTCCAAATTCATTGAACTGGTCTTTAAGGATACGCTGCGCGAAAACACGACCTACACCGTCAATTTTGGTCAAAGTATCGTCGACCATAATGAGGGGAATCCCAATAGCTTTTTAAGTTATGTTTTTTCTACCGGGGATTATATTGATTCCCTAAGTTTATCCGGCGCGGTCAAAGATGCTTATAAACGACAGGCGGAACAATTTGTAAGTGTGATGCTCTATGAAATTGATAGTATTTACAATGATTCCACCATTTATCAATACCCTCCAAATTACCTGACCAACACCTTGGACAGTTTGCCTTTTTTTGAACTGAAAAACCTAAAAGCCGGAAAGTATGCCTTATTTGGGATTACGGACAAGGGGAAAAACAACGTGTTTGACCAACGGGCCGACAAAATTGGGTTTTTGACCGATACCATTACGTTGCCCACAGACTCCTTGTACCTTCTCAACCTGTTTATGGAAGAGCCCGACTATAGTGTATCCGTACCCAGTTTTGTAGCCAAGAACAGAATTATGTTTGGGTATAACGGGGATGAAAAGGACATCAAAATAGAAACATTGACGCCCTTGGCGGATTCTGTACGGACCTTACTGTTAAAAGAAAGGGATAAGGACACCCTAAACTTTTGGCTCACGCCAACGGATATCGATTCTATATTGTTTACCGTTACCAACGAACGTTTAAAGGTCAAGGATACCTTTACCGTAAAGACCCGAAAATTGCCTTTGGACAGTTTGGTATTGAACGCCAGTCCAAGGGGTAAAATAGGCTTTGAGGATACTTTTGGGATTTTGGCCAATACCCCATTAATAAAACTGGATACGGCATTCATACAAATTATGGACCAAGATTCCGTACAAACCCCCTTCAATGCCCTATTGGATAGCGTAGCCAACAAGGTTGATTTTGATTTTGAGCTAGTGGATAACCAAAATTACGTAGTGAGTTTATTGCCTGGGGCCATTGAGGACTTTTTTGGGCAACAGAACGACACTTTAGCATATAGGCTAAGTACCGGGAGTTATGCCGATTATGGAAATTTAGAACTCACCGTAGCCGGAAATGTTGAATATCCGATAATTGTACAACTTACGGATAACAAAGGTGACGTGGTCAGAGAACGCTATAGCGACAAGCCCCAGCCTTACGTTTTTAATAATCTTGACCCTGAGGAATATGGTATTCGGGTTATTTTTGACAGCAATGGAAATGGGATATGGGATACTGGAAACTACCTTAAAAAACTACAGCCCGAAGTCATAAAATATTATCCGGATCTGATATCCATGCGTGCCAACTGGGAAGAGCGGCCTACGTTTACGATATTAAATTAAAATGGTCCCGATCTTCCAAAAAACGAAGTTTGGCCCTTTTTGCCAATATCTCATCCTTGAAAAGGACAACCGTACCGATTTCTTCTTCAAAAAGTTTTATCATTGGATTCCCTAAAACATCATAGGCCGCAGAATGCCCTACATACTCATGGCCGGTAGCGTCCAAACCTATACGGTTTACCCCAATACAGTAGCTCATATTTTCAATGGCCCTTGCAGCAAGAAGCGTGTCCCAAGCGTGAATTCTAGGTTTGGGCCAATTGGCAACATATAGCAATACATCATAATCCTCAATATTCCTTGCCCATACGGGAAAGCGAAGGTCGTAACAGATCAACGGGCAAATTTTAAAGCCCTTATACTTAAAAACCAGTTTTTCGCGCCCAGCAGTGTACACCTCATGTTCCCCTGCCAAGGTAAACGTATGTTTCTTGTCATAGGTTTCATAAGTACCCTCTGGATGGACAAAAAACAGGCGATTATAATGGTTGCCGTTTTCAAAAAAAACTACGCTCCCACAAATAGCAGAGCCATTTTTTTTGGCTATTTCTTGCATCCATGCGAGTGTCTTGGGTCCTTCATCATTGGCCATATGGTGCGGTGCCATGGTAAAACCGGTGGTAAACATTTCTGGCAGCACAATGACATCCACTTTGGTGGATAGTCTTGCTATCTTTTCTTCGAACATGCTCCTATTGGCTATTGGGTTCTCCCATAACAAATGGGATTGAACAAGGGCTATAGTTAAGCTTGCCTCCATTATATCCCGCATAATTGTAATAAACTAATCCACATAGACCTTTTTATTATCTTCTTTCGCCAATGCAAAAAGATGTTTTAACTGGCTTTCTAAAATACGTGGCGTAGATAACTCTGGAAGCTTGTCCAAAGAAAAATATCCCGCACCGCGCATATCAAAACCCGGTTTTACTTGGCCTCCTGTGGCCTTACACAAAAACATAAGCTTATAAATATGATAGGGTTCTGTTGGGTGATCATGCTTCTCTTTATCGTAAATCGCCAATAAACGTATCACTTCCGCATCCAATCCGGTTTCTTCTTTTATCTCCCTTACAACCACTTCTTGGGGCGAGTTTCCTATGTCTGCCCATCCGCCTGGAATGGTCCATTTGTCATCAACACTTTCTTTTGCCATTAAAATGGCATCGTCTTCATTAATAATAAGACCTCGGACATCTACTTTTGGGGTGGGATAATCTTCTTGTGGGACAAAAAAATCCTGCAGCTGTTCAAAGGGAACATTACCAAGATTGGCCATTAGTCGAAGACTTAAATCCCTTAATTCTTCGTAGCGCTCACGATCATAGGCTTCTTGATTGTACACCAATCCCGTTTCCGCAATAGCTTTTAATCGTTTGAGCATGCTTAGATGTTCTTTGGCCGTCATATTCTTCATTGATGTTTTTGCAATAAGGCTATCATTTCCCTTGCCCCTTGCAATTTGGCGTGGTCCATGGCTGAGTTTCCCCTAGCATCTTTGGTCCCTACCAAAGCACCGTGTTCCAATAGGAGTGCTGCAATGGCTACCTTGTTAAACGTTGCCGCATAAATCAAACAGGTGCCGCCCATGGCATTGGTAAGGTTAACATTGGCCCCGGCCTTGATCAATTGCTCTGCAACACCCTCGTATCCTTTAAAACAGGCTCCCATGAGTGCTGTATTTCCAGAACCGTCCTTGGCATTTAGTTCCGCCCCATGTCGTATCAACAAATCGACCAATTCCCCTTGATCGTAATATGCGGCCAAAATTAGGGGTGTAGACCCCCTATCATCCTTTACATTTACCCAACTAGGTTCCTTTTTGAGATAGTCCAGGGTTGCTTGGGCATTGCCTTTTCGTAAGTGGTCAAAAAAATCGGGGCTGTTTTCCATAATACCCGAAAGTTAACAAACTTCTAGAACATCAAAATGTAATTTGTGTACCAATTCCGTCATTTCTTGTGGCCTTGGCAGTTGTATCTCTATAAAGTCAATTTCTAGAACCGGGGGTAAAATCTTCCGGAGCATTTTGAGGTAGATTTGTAGTGCCTTCTTCTCCTGAATCATTGAACACTTCCCATTCCATAAATGTGTAAACGGGGTTGCCTTCCCTTACATTAGGATTCCTATTTGCTCGACCGTCTTCAAACTCATGATTAGTCCCAGTACCATCTTCCCCCACTACTCCAAAAACATCGATTACCTTCCCAAAAGGGTCTACCAATTCTAAATTGTCGTCACCATTGGAATCTGCTGGACTATTACTCCCTGCTTCCAAATCCGGGGGGAAGCCATAAATCTCGTTAAATACCATGGCATTTGCCGCAATGACCAAAGTTTGTTCTGGCCCTATTACCCTTCCGGATAAATCAATATCCGAACTGGCTTCCGTATTGGCATTGGTATAACGTACCAAACGCCATCCGTTTAAATCCAAAGCTTCCGTATTTGCGTTGAACAATTCAACAAACCTAGCACCTGCGTTGTTATTGGGATCCGCCAATTCTGATATTAAAATTTGATTGGAGGTAAACTCCGTCACCAATTCTGCACAAGGTTCATCGTTAAACGAAATATCTTCCAAACTTCTTATAGCGATAAGGAAATCATCATTTTCACGCAATACTACCCCGGAGATGGTGCCATTCCCCGTAGGCAGTACTTCGGGCTGAAAATCCGAAAAACCGCTGTTCAGCATGGATATCGTATTCCCATCACAATCTTTTAAAGTTCGTTCCGTTTCTTCCCGAACCTCCGCAAAGGGAAGTCCCATTTCCTCTTCTACCACTTCCATACCCTTCAATGCCACGAAGGTATTGGTATTTGAGGCCTGTAGATCATTCAAAGCAATCACATTGGCTTGGATTTCTACCGGAGTATCGCAAGAAACAAAAAGATGTTCCGGAGCCTTTAGGGCCGGGAGCCTACCCACGGAAGTAGTGCCAAAAGCAGCGAACGTACCCCCTAACTGAAAAACA
>CALGQU010000107.1 GCA_937959125.1 uncultured Croceitalea sp. | reverse complement strand
ATGGTCATTTGATACTAAAAGTGATGGAGAAGTTTATGTTGTCAGCATTGCTAAAGAAATCAAAACATATTTTTTAATAAAAAAGGGAAAGATCGTATCCTTCGTTTATATAAGAAAAGGAAGCGATAACCCAGCATCTTTTATCCCTTATTGGGAGGTTACTTTAAGATGAAATAAAATCTAAATTCATCAAATTCAATATTAAATTCCTTCAAGCTAATTGGAAAACTGGTACCGCCTATTAGCGTTTGACCATTTTAAAACTTAGTAGCTCTTCCGATGTTTTTACGTTAAGTATATATACTCCTTGGGAGAACCTTGATATATTCATGCTTACAACTCCGTTCTGTACCGTTTGCACCTTGGAATAGAGGGTTTTCCCGTTCATATCATAGATAGAAATGGCAACATCTTCATTAGCTTGCGAAGGTCCAAAGGCCAGATTTAGATTCCCATCTGACACGGGATTTGGATATAGCAATATTTGATCGGATACGATTATAGTTTCTTCATAGACTTCATGACAGGTAATATTGGATGTCACGGACAGTACGTTCTGAACTTTGGAGAGCGGCAGGGTAATGCTATTGTCCTCGGTATAATACGTTTCATCATTAAGTACGATCGTATACCCGTTACTGCCATTTAACGTTAGTTCTACTTCTCGTTCTAAAGAGTGAACGGAAGAAACGATCTCAAACGGCTCTGGGCCAGATATCATAACGCTGAAACAGACCCTTGATTCTTCTTGGGTTCTCAAGTTAACGCAAATCTCGTACGTACCTGGGGCAAGACCATCAAAAGTTCCGTTGCCCGTAAAACGTAGTTGTCCGGTTTCTGTTTGTCCATCACTCAAAAACGCGACATAAGCACCTTGCTGTTGCGCGGCAATGCTAATACTACCATCTGCGGTATCAGGGCATGATTGCCCAACGGTAACTATACTGAAATCTTGTTGCGACAGTCCTATAAGCTCACAACCGTTGCTATCCACATCTACGTCGAGTGGTGTTTCATTGCAAGAGTCCAGCGTATTGGAAACACCGTCATTATCAGTATCTGGATCACATACATCGCCAATACCGTCCCCGTCAAAGTCTTCTTGGCCCGCGTTGGCGATCAATGGACAATTGTCCACAGTATCCAAGATACCATCGTTATCATCATCATCATCGCATAGGTCCCCTATGCCATCACCATCGTTGTCGTTCTGCATTGGATTATCCACATTTGGACAGTTGGCGTTTTGGTCCTCAATGCCGTCCGCATCGGCATCGGTATCACATACATCACCAATACCGTCCCCATCAAAGTCTTCTTGGCCCGCGTTGGCGATCAATGGACAATTGTCCACAGTATCCAAGATACCATCGTTATCATCATCGTCATCGCATAGGTCCCCTATGCCATCACCATCGTTGTCGTTCTGCATTGGATTGTTCACATTTGGGCAGTTGTCCATTAGGTCTTCAATACCATCCCCATCGGCATCGTCATCGCAAGAATCACCTATTCCGTCCCCATCGGTATCCGTCTGATCGGCATCTGCAAAGAGCGGACAGTTATCCTGAGCGTCGGGAATACCATCATTATCATCATCTTCATCACAATTATCGCCTTGCCCATCATTGTCAAAATCCAGCTGATCGGGATTGGCAAAGAACGGACAGTTATCTTCTGTATCCAGTATACCATCATTGTCATCATCGTTATCACAGCCATCCCCTAAACCGTCGTTATCATTGTCCAATTGTTCTGGATTGGCCCTAAACGGGCAATTGTCTTCTGCATCTGGGATTCCATCATTATCATCATCGTCATCGCAGACATCACCTTCACCATCATTATCATTATCTTCTTGTCCTGCATTGGCCACGGTTGGGCAATTATCCAAACCGTCGGTTATTCCATCGTTGTCGCCATCGGGTAGTTCCTGCCTTTCCATGATTACAAAATCATCTATTATGGCCCCTTCTCCCACTACTGCGGGGTCGGACTCAAATACGATTCGGAATACAATATTTTCAGCTGAGGTAAGGTCTGTTTCCCCACGGGAGGCATTCAGACCAAAATCATAGGCATACTCCGTCATTTGTGGGTTGGAACCGGTCCATTGCCCCCCAGGACAATTTTGACAATCATCCTCCCTGCCCGAAGTGGCATTGGTACGATCGCTCACATACCAGTTGGGCTGGCTGTCCATGCTCCCTAAGAGCAGCCAAGAATTGCCTTGGTCCATGGAGTATTCCACATAGACGATATCAAAATTTAGCTCTAAGGCATAGGCCATTTGAAACTTTAGCATTGGGGCATCCATTGTAGACAACGCATAGCAAGGACTATAGATAAAGCTTTTGGTAGCGTTTGGGTGGTTGCCAGAGAGATTGGTGCCCAGTACATGCGTTCCGGATGTTGCATTGTTCAATAGGGTTCCTTGCGGTACCCCACGTTCCCAAAGGCTAGCGTTAAAATCTTCGTTTATAGTGGCCAGGCTGTTGGCACTGGATTCAAAATCAAAAACATGATCGACTTCTCCTATTCCCGTTTGTAGAAAGGTGGTGCTACCTGTATTATTTTGCAGAAACGAATCATTGACCAAAGAAAGGGTTACGTTTAAGGTATGTAGGCCTTTCCCTTCCCCAACAACCTCTGGCAAGGAAATAGTAAGGGTAGCATTGGGGGCTAAAACGCCCTCATAAGAAATGGTCTGTTCCGCTCCGGAATTTAGGTCGTAGCTGATCTCAAATTGTGTAATAGGTTCACTACCCCTATTCTCCACGGTAAGTTCTGGAACAACGGTATCACATACCAAGGCACCTTCTAGTGGGGTTAGGTCTACAAAAGCAATGTCGGTTTCTACGGTTGATGCGGGTAACCGGGATTTCCATGCGCCCCTTCCGTAAGTCGCCGCAACGATCATTTGCTCGTCCAAGCTAATTTCCAAATCGCGTACTGCCACATTGGGCAAATTGGTATCGTAGGCTTCCCAAGCATTATTGGTATCATCCAATCGATATACCCCAAAGGTGGTACCCACATAAACGGGATTATCTGGGTGTTCCCCTTGATGGATGATGGAAAAAAAGCCTTGGTTGGTATCCAAGTCGTAGGTAATATTGTCTACCGCCCCAATACTGCCATCGGAATTTACCGCGGCCCTGTATATACCGCGACGGTCTCCGTTTCTCTCCCTATTGGTAACTACATAGATTGCAGAACTATCGTCATAATCAATGGTGATATCCCCAATAGGACCGGGAAACGTAAAAAAGTCTGAGAAATTCCTTCCGCCATCGGAACTTTGGTACACCGTATTTCCATCGGCAGCATACAACACCATGGGGTTATTGGGGTCTGCTTCCAAATCTTCTAGATTATTGTTCCCAAAATTATTGGACCATTTTTCCCAACCACTGTTCCCTAATCTGTAAACGGCCCTGGTATATCCTGAGTACACAGAACCATCGGTAGTAATGGTCAAAGGGGTAATCCAGTTTCCCTGAATAGTGTTTCCGTTTTCTGTTGGTGCAGGCACCCCACCGACCCGAACGCCTGCATTTGTTGTAATGAACAGGTTTCCCCCAAATTGACTAAACCCATAGATAATATCTTCATTGTTAGGGTCTATTTCATAGTCCATTCCATCCCCACTGGTATAGGTGTTCCATTGGGTAACATTACCAAGAAAACCCGAGTTGTCCTGACTCCCCGCTGCTAGGCGATCGCTATTGTTTTTGCCTATGCCCAACCTGTAAAATTGGGTAATGTCCATATTACCGGTTACGTTGGTAAACCTTCCCCCGTTGTTTTGGGAAACGTAAAGGCCACCGTCCGTGCAAGCAAATAGGTTGGAATTGAAGAATTTTAAGGTATGGATATCCGCATGGGTATAGGTCTGCGAATTACGGAACCATTGATTGACCTGGCGAAAGCTATCCCCACCATCTTCACTGGTCCAAATGTTCAAGCAACCCATAAAGATGCTATTGGCATCCGTGGGCGAAACTGTTATGGCCAGATCATACCAAGCTTGGTTGCTCTCCATAATATTACGTGTGTTTGCAGTAGCGCTAAAGGTTTCCCCACTGTCCGTGGATTTGTACAATCCTTGGTATCTATAATTGTTGGAGGGCACATCCGCGGAGAGGATGTAGAGTACTTCTGGGTCGGCGGGGCTTACATCCAATACCAGACGTCCTGAGGCATTGGGGAAGGTATTTGTTATTCTTCTAAAAGTGTTTCCATCCGTGGATTTATAATATCTGGAATTGGTAACGGCGTAAACCGTATTGCTGTCCCCTGGCTTTAATCTAAAATCTTTGATGTTCCCATCTTGTTTTAAATCCCAGGAATCCCCGCCATTTAAAGACTTGAACAATCCAAAACTGGTAGATGCCCAGATAACGTTTGAGTTTGTGGGGTCTATTAGAATTTCGCTCATTAGCCTCCTACTGCCCCAATTTCTTATCGTAGATGGACCCAAGCCCGTTTCGGTCCAAGTATTACCACCATCCGTAGATTTAAACAGACCTACGCTAAAAGAGTCAGAGGCATCGTCATCCCCGGTACCTATATAAATAGTATTGGAATCATTAGGGTCTACCGCAATTGCGGACACCCCAATTTGTATGAAGTTGTTGAAGAGGCTAGTCCAGTTTCTTCCGGCATCCGTTGATTTCCAAAGACCTCCAGCTGGGGCACCGGCATACCATACGTTGGTATTATTGGGATCTACTTCAATAGCATTTACTCGCCCCACCCCAGGTAAGCCCCTTGCCATGGTCCCTGGTCTACTTGGTCCAACGGGACTCCAATTACTACCGGTATTCTGTAGATTGGAGGCATTTAAGGTTTTAGCCCGCCACATCTCTAAAATTTGAAGTGCGTTTGGTAAATTACCATTACTGTCCAATTGGTAACGCCAATATTCCTCCCACCGCTTAAAGGGTTTGAACCCACTTCCTTTTACGCTATGATCTTTATCTTGCCAGTAGGTTTCAAAAGCTTCTTGGATTGCATTAAAAGTATGCTCATTGGATCGTTGTTGCAGTGTACGCAATTGGGGCTTTTGCATGTTCTGCATCCATGGCGCCCCTTCATTGAACTGGCCGGAACAAATTGTTATAAAAAAGAGCGCAATAAGTAAGGGTAAGCGTAGGTCGGCTTGCATGGTTAAGATTTAGAACCTACTAAGCTAAAGGGTTTTATGCAGGAATCGCTTAATATTCGATGAATGGTATTGTTTTTAGATGCAATTGTTATTTTTGAGGGCACCCCAGTTATTGACCTTGCCACCTTAAAACTGTACATTTGGGTATTAAGACTTATCTAAGAAGTGGCATTATAGATGTAAAAATGCATCTTACCTATATGGAACCTTTGTGTAAAGGCGTAAAAAGTGTTTCGCCGTCCAAATTATGGGAAATTCTTTCCCTCTAGAAAATTTTAAGTACTCACAACCAATAGGTTACTACGGACTAAAATTTTGTCGTGCGTCGAACTTTCCACATACTTTGAATTTTGAAAAGGTCGCTATCTTTGACAAATTGGAAGGTTGTTTTTTATAGAATCCCTTGTAGTATGGTATATGCAAAGAGAATTGGTATACAGCCAGAAGGATTCGGTAGCGCGTTTTTCAGCATCTAGTAACTAGGAGTGCGTGATTCGGTCCTTAATATGGTGAAGATTAACGGAACTAGGGGCAGCATGTACCATACTAAGCCACTTTCAACTTTTTAAAGTCAATTTTTTGGAAGGTTCTTCGTTTTAGGAAGAAGAGCAATGGAGAACTAGCATAACATCACATCCGGTGTTTTAGATAGCAAGACAATGTTGCAGCAGGTGCACCCACCGTTCAATTCTTGAAAAGGTATTGATTACTCCTCCTCCCCAGTACCTTCCTCAGCACTCTCACCAGCTTCTGCTTCCCGGTTGAGCTTGTTTTCCATGATGTTCAGGTTTTTAAGCTTGGTCTGCCAAGTAGCGAGTGCATCTTTATGTCTATTGATGTTTTTGACCACATCTTTAACCAAAGGATTATCCTCTGAGGCATTGGAGAAAAACTGGAGGTTATTTTCCAATTGGCGAATCTCGTTTTTGCTTTCATCGATCTTGCGCCGGATAAAAGTACGTTCATTACCTATGGCCCGATCATTATCGGAATTGGCGAGTTGTTTTATTTTATCGCCATATTTCAACAGCTCGGATTCTTGTCTGCTGACATCCAATTTTTTGAAAAGGGCGTCAATGATTTTATTGAACTTGCCGTTGATGTGCTTTTTATTGTACGGTAGGCGACCTAAGGTTTTCCATTCTGCAATAAATGCCTTTATCGCTTTAATGTCCTTATCCTTATCCCCACTTAATTGAAAAGCCTTTAGGCGGTCCAAACAAGCGCTCTTTTTTTCAAAATTGGCAAATTCCTCTTTTTGGGCTCCGTTCTTTTCCGCATGGATACGGTTGAAGTAATGGTTACAGGCATCCTTGAAATCTTTCCAGATTTTATCGGAATATTTACGGGGGACATGCCCAATTTTCTTCCACTCGCTCTGGATACGTTTCATTTCCGGAGTGGCCATGGCTTGGTCCTCACTATCCTTTAAGGCAACGGCCAAGCCCAATAAGGCCCGTTTTTTATCCAGATTGTCCAGCTGCTCTTTTTTGAGCCCTTTGTAAAAGTTGTTTTTACCTCTATTAAATTCCCGTACGGCATCTTTAAAGGATGCCCATGTGGCTTCGTTCACCTTTTGGGGTACTTTACCAGCCTTAAAGAAAGCTTCGCGTAGGGCTTCTATCTCCTTGATTTGTTGTTGTATGCCCCTATGGTTGGTCGCTACGTTTTCCGCAACCGCTTTTATACCTTCAATAATCTTGGTTTTCTCTTCTAGGTTCTGCTCGTAGGTGGCTTCAAGGGCTGTATAATGCTCCTGCCTGCGGGCATGCATGGCCTTGGTGGCATTGCTAAAGCGTTCCCAAATGGCCTCCCGGTGTTCTTGGGCGACCGGACCTATATCTTCTTTCCAAATCTTATGAAGTGTTTGTAATTCCCGGAACGCCTTTCCTAGATCGGGTTCGTTGGCCAATGCCTCCGCTTTTTCGGCCAGCTTTACTTTTTCCTCTAGATTATGCTTAAAATCAAGGTCTCGTAACTCGCGGTTGAGGTGCAGGAAATCATAGAAAATTTCAATATGGTGATGGTAGGTACGCCATACATCATTGTAGTTGTTTCTTGGAATAGGCCCTGCATTACGCCATCTTTCCTGTATATCCTTAAAATTCTTGTAGGTAGTATTGATGTCCTCTTCCACATTGACCAAACCTTTTAGCTCTTCAATGATTGTCAATCTGTTGGTAAGGTTTTCCTTTAGGTTTTTTTCCAGGTTTTTATAGTACTGGTTGCGTTTTTCCCTAAACTCCCCATACACCTCATTGAACTGTCTTTTAGTCACGGAGTTGTAATGGAAATCTATCTCATTACCGCCATTGGCCACGAATTCCTCTTTTTTATGCTCCAAAAACTCTTGGAACTTAAGGTCAAATTCGTGTTTTATGCCACTCACATGTTTGTTTATGGCCTGTACCTTTTCATTTTTTACCAGACGCTGTAATTCGCCCACCAAGTTTTCCATGGACATGGAATGGTAGTCGAGCATAGGAATTTCATGCCGTTTCTCGTTCTCCTTGTCCTCAGCATCTTCTGCATTTTCTTGATCAATTTCTGCCAATACCTCTTCGGTTTCCCCAATAGGGGTTTTGGACGCGGTGCTGTCTTCTTCAACGGGTGTTTCCTTGGGTTCTGCGGGTTCCTCTATAGCTTCCGCTTTTTCCTCTGGTACTTGTTCCGTTTCTTCTGGGGTGGCTACGGATTTGCTTTCCTCGTTTTCAGCGATTCCCTTGCTTGTGTCCGTATCCGTTTCTCCAGTAGTTTCCTCGGAAACAGGTTTGGAGGTATCCTCCTGGGCAGGAACCTCAGCCGCGTTTTCTAAATCTTCACCTGCGGTATGTTGCAGTTTCTCGTCGTTCATGTCCATCATGATTTACTTTATTGGTTTTGGATTGATGGCTTTATGGTAAGTTACAAACTATACCCAGCAACAACAAAGATAACGGTTATTCTTTTGTAGTGGGTTGACGTAAAAAATACTGGTATTACCGGTTGTTCCAAATTTCCCATGCCTTTTCGGCTTGAAACTGGAGCATAGGCAATCCATTGGCATAGCCTGCACCTTTTTTTTCCGCCTCCTGTAGAAAGGCCGTTTTTTCTGGATTGTAGATCAAATCAAACAAAAGGTGCTGCGGGTTTAGATGTACATATGGAATATTGGGTTTGGCATCGATGTCCGGAAATGTACCCACCGGACTACAATTGACAATCAGGGTATACGAGTTGAGCACGGTGGCCGTAATCTCGTCATAATGCATTTGAAATCTCAACGGTTTTCTGGACACAAAACAAAAATCTATCCCCAAGCCATCCAACACATAGGCAATGGCCTTAGAAGCGCCCCCGGTACCCAGAATCAATGCTTTTTTATGGTATTGCTTTAGATGGGGCCGTAAAGACTGCTCAAATCCGTAGGCATCCGTATTATAGCCCTTAAGGCCATTTTTTGTGAATTTTATGGTATTTACGGCACCTATGGCGGCGGCTTGTGGATCAATTTCGTCCAAATACGCCATCACATCTTCTTTGTAGGGAATGGTCACATTGAGACCGCTAAGCCTGTTATTTTCGATAAGTGTCGTAAAGGCCGAAATGTCTTGTAAATCAAAATTTTCATAGCTATGGTCGACTAAACCTAAGTCCTTAAATTTTGAGGTGAAATACCCTTTGGAAAAGGAATACGAAATATTCTTTCCCACTAATCCAAACCGCTTTCCGTTATCTTCTGTTTTTACCATACCAATCAATTCCTAACAATACAAAAATTCCTACTAGAACAAAGAAAAAGGCACCCCAAGTTTCCGCTATACTTAGATCAGGCCAATACCGCTCATAGTTTTTTATGATATGATCTCCGTTGGAATCTGCCAATATATTCCCTAGACCATCTGTTTTGTAGATTGTTTTTTTCCAAGGCCAAATTACGCCCAAAGATCCTGTGATAAATCCGATAATGACCGCCGTGGTAATTTGTTTATAATGCTTAAGGACATAACCGAGCAGATGGGACAAGGTAACCAACCCCACAGTGGAACCCAAGGTAAAAACCCCCAGAATTTTGAGAATATGCAAGCGTTCCGTATTGTTTACAAAACTAAAATCTCCCTTAATGAGTTCTGCGAACGTATCATAAAGGCTATTGACGGAGTCCACTAAGAGTAGCACATAATTTCCCAATAAAATAAGGATAAAGGACCCGGATAAGCCGGGTAAGGTCATTCCAGAGACGCTTATCATCCCACAAAAAAATATGAAGATTAAATTATCATTTTCCTTTGCAGGGCTTAAAAAACTTATGGAAATACCAACAAGCAAGCCTATAATGCCAGCGATCAACGTCTTTTTGTTCCAATGTCCATAATCTTTGGCAATGTAGTAAATGGAGCCTAGGACCATTCCAAAAAAGGCTGCCCATACATAAAGCTCCTTTTGTTCCAAGAAATAATCCAATAGCCGGGAAATACTAAAATAACTGATGAGCATCCCTAGGATCAATAGGGAAAGAAAAGTAGCGTTGGTATACCGATAAAAACTTTTGAACCTCCCACTAACAAGTAGTTTAAAGGCTTTGCCATTAATTTTTTGAAGCGAGTAAATAAATTCTTCATAGAATCCCCCCACAAAAGCGACTATACCTCCCGAAACCCCGGGTACCTTGTTGGCAGCACCCATAAACAGGCCTT
This sequence comes from uncultured Croceitalea sp., assembly GCA_937959125.1. Lineage (GTDB taxonomy): Bacteria > Bacteroidota > Bacteroidia > Flavobacteriales > Flavobacteriaceae > Croceitalea. The sequence goes on along the minus strand of CALGQU010000107.1, from coordinate 14,811 downwards.
TGACCACCAGAAAAAACTTATCTGAAAATGTGCGTTCTTGATGCATTTGTGTTGGGCCTACTTACTTTTAGCGGCTATCCTTTCCAGGATAAAAATAAGCGAAAAACCTAGCACGGCCAGAAGAATGGCAAACATAAGTTGTGGGTCACCTTCATAAGTATTGGGTAAGATATTTTTATCGGCAATGGTGATGGTCTTATCATCAAAAACCTTGGTTTCCAAAACCTTCTTCCAAGGCCAAATCTTACTTAGGGAACCTAAGATAAAACCGGTCAACAAGGCCAAAGTGACATTTCTATAGTTTTTGAACATCCATTTTAATAGACGTGCAAAGCTGAGTAAGCCAAAAATAGCACCTAGGGCCACGGTAACCACCATTTTTATTTCCCGCTCGTGCACGGCGTCCAAGATTGTTTTGTAGGATCCCAAAAGTACAAGGATAAAAGCACCGGATATGCCGGGAAGGATCATGGCACAAACCGCCAACGCACCGGATAAAAACAAGAATGGCAAACTGTCTACATTTTCATTAGGGGGTAAGGTGGTGATAAAGTAAGCGATAGCCGCACCCAAGGCCAAAACCACTATAGTAACTAGGTTCCATTTTTTAATTTCCTTGCCTACCAAAAAAATACTTGCCGTTACCAACCCAAAAAAGAAGGACCACAATAAAATGGGTTGGTTTTCCAACAGCCAACTTAAAAATTTGGCCAGTGAAAAAAGACTGATAAAGATTCCCAAGAAAAGGGAAGCTAAAAAATTTCCGTTCAACTGTTTCCAAAACGCGTTTATACCTTCTTTTCTTAAGATCTGGAACAACTTAAGGTCGATATTGTTGATGGAAGAAATCAACTCTTCATAAATACCGGAAATAAAAGCTATGGTACCGCCGGAAACCCCGGGAACTACATCTGCGGCCCCCATGGCCATGCCTTTAAGCGTTATAATCAGGTAGTCAATCAGTTTGCGCCCCATGCTACGCTTAGTTTTTTAAATTTATGTTGAAGCTTTGCTGTCGTTGGAGAAGCTATCCTTGATCCATTTGAGATTGGCATACTCTGGAAACTTCTTCTTAAAGAAAACTTGCTTTTCGGTATTTAATTGTAGTGCGGTATGTAGTTTTTCCTTGGCCAAGTCTATTTGGTTGGTTTTAAGATAAAGTCCGGATAATTGATAACTCATTTCCGCATTTTCCGGGTAAAACTCCAAGCCTTGCAACAAGACTTGTACCGCGGATTCATAGTCTTCCAACTGTTGCAGTACATTGGCCCAATCTTGCCAGGAATCCAATTCATAATTTCCTAAATCAACGGCTTGCTTAAAAGCAAAATCAGCTTCGCTATAATCTTTCTGCGCTAGAAAAATTTTAGCACTTTTTTTCCAATACAATGGATTTTCACCGTCGATATTTATCGCTTTATTGATATAATACTGTGCTTTGCCGTAATCCTTTTGGCGGGTATAGAATTCCGTAATGGCCAGCCAGCCTTTGTCCAATAAGGGGTCTTCATGTACGGTATTGTAGTAGTAGTACTTAGCCAAATCATCATTACCCAGTTTTTCATGGCATTTTCCAATACGCAGATAGGCATGTGATGTCGGATCATCCATGGCTATGGTAGTTTCATAACTTTCAATGGCCTCGTTGTATTTGCCTAGTTTTTCCAAGATTTTGCCTTTTTCAAAATAAGCCCCCAAGAAAGATTCATCGGAAATAATGGCAAAATCATATGCCGCCAAGGCCTCCGTAAGCAGGTCCTTATGGTCGTACATTTTTCCTAGCTGGTGCCATGCAACCTCGCAATACGGGTTTTTTTCCAAGTATTCGTTCAAGAAATAGATGCATCCGTCAAAATCCTCCAAAAACTCAAAGCAATACACCACGTTGTAAAGCGAGGAATAGTCGCTTTGGTCATACTCCAAACATTTCATGAAATTCTTCTTTGCCTTTTCAAAATCATCTATGAAAAGGTATTCCATACCTAAGAGGGAATGGATGTCAAAACTATCCTCTGCCATATGTAGTGCCTGCATCAACATGGTTATGGCACCTTGGTGATCGTCCTGTTTGGACAGTATGTTGGCCCGTTGGATAAAAATTTCCTCATTATTGGTCGCAATGGTCTGCAGCTCATCCAACAAGGTTTCGGCTTGGGTAAAATGGTCTTCAAAAACCAAGACTTCTACCCGAAGCAATTTTAATTCTATAGAATTTGGATGTTGTTGCAGCCCTATTTTAATGGCTTTTTTGCCTAAGGCCACCTTCCCCAGATTGAGATAGTGGTGTACGATGCCCTCAAAATCCTCAGCATCAAAAAAATAGACATCGTCCGTTTTGAGCATGGACTCAAACTTTAGGATGAACTTGTCCGCATTTTCGTTAGATTCTAACGCCATAGGCAGTTTTGTTTAACTATGGACTTAAAAATAGACTTTATACCGACTAATTTTCGTCCTTGATTTGGGTTTGTTATCAACAATTTAGTTAACATCCCGTTTTGGATATGCCTCCAAAATGGCTAAAATGAGTTGACAACCTTTGCTGATTTCTTCTTCTAAAATCGTTAAAGGGGGTGAAATTCGGACCGCTTTTGGTTCAAACAATAGCCAAAATAAAATAAGCTTTTGTTTTGCCGCTTCCAACACCAGATAATTGGCAACATCGGTATTTTCAAACAACAACGCCAATAGTAATCCTTTACCCCGTATTTCTTTAATCAAAGGATGTACCAAAAGTTTTCGAAACTGTTTTTCTTTTATTTGGACATCCGCAATCAGTTGACTTTGTGTTAGTTCCGTTAGGGTTGCCAAACATGCCGCCGCAATGACAGGGTTTCCGCCAAAAGTGGTAATATGTCCTAGTTTGGGCCGTTCTTGTAAGCTTTGCATATGTTCTTTAGAAGCCACAAAAGCACCCACCGGTAAACCGGACGCCATGCCTTTGCCAATGACCAGAATATCCGGAACGCAGTTGAAGTGTTCAAAAGCGAACAATGTTCCCGTTCGTCCAAAACCAGGTTGGATCTCGTCTAAAATCAATAAGGCCCCAACTTGGTCGCACCGTTTTCTAACTTGGCTTAAATAGCCATCCTCTGGCATAACAAATCCTGCTCCCCCTTGTATGGTTTCTAAGACCACAGCCGCCGTCTTTTCCGTAATTTGCCCTAAATCCGGAATGGTGTTGAAGGTAATAAAGGAAACATCTGGAATAAGGGGTCTAAAGGCACTTTTACGTTCTTCATACCCCATTAGACTTAAACTTCCCATGGTATTGCCGTGGTAAGCTTTTTTGGCCGCAATCAATTGCGATCGCCCGGTAACCCTTCTTGCCAGTTTTATGGCCCCTTCCATAGCTTCCGTGCCAGAATTGACCAAATATGTGGTCTGCAAGTTTTTTGGGAGCTGGCTTGCCAGCATTTTGGTATAAGCGACCGCTGGTCGTTGCACGTATTCCCCATAGACCATCACATGCATGTATTTTTTGAGTTGGGCTTCAATGGCGGATACCACTTTTGGGTGGCAATGCCCTAAACTACATGCGGATACCCCTGCAACAAAGTCTAAATGCGCATGACCGTCCACATCATAAATATAACTGCCTTTGGCATGTGAAACCTCCAGACCCAAGGGATATGGGGTAGTCTGGGCCTGATATGTAAAAAAATCGTTCTTCACAGGAATATAAGCGTTTGCTAAAACTAGGGCAACTTAATGCAAATTATTGGGTATTCCCTACTTTTTTAAGCTTAGGTCGGGTAGGGGTTACTGCTTGGGTATTGGGGTTACTGCCTTCTTTTTTCTCCAAGGGAGGGAGACCACTGCGTTCCCGTTCTTCGGTATCGATATCCACGGGTTGGTCAATACCCCTTATTTTTACCAATTGGATATTGTTATCGTCTTCGTCAAAAATCTCGTCCTTGGCATAGACACGTTCTTCCCCACGCCAAATAAACCCTTTTAATTTTCTACTGTCCATAGGTAAATCCTCTTCTGGAAAAATATCCCCATCGGGATTTACAAAAAAGGTGATGTCCTCAATATCGCTGTTTTCCATGAGCAATCTGATCTTACTGCAAATGGTTTTGTCAATGCCAATAAGCTCTTGGTCGTCATTATAGAGGTAGTAAATGACCTCGGTATTTTTGACCAAGTCTATTATTTTAAGTTCGTTCTCAATAAACTTCCCATAGAGATTTACGCCTTTCGCTTGGTTGTACCCAGTTTTGCTGATGGTATCCAAAGCAATGATGAACGCATTCTCAATAACCTTTAAGGAGTCCAGCTTTTCGGTTTCTAAATCTGAAATCAAATGGATGCTGTCCCCGGTCATTTGATTGTCCACATTCCATAGAATGGGGTTGGTAATCAATTTGGTAATACCCGTTTTTTCCTCAGAATGGATGGAATCACATTTGCCGCTTAAATCGGTTTTGTAGAATTTGGCATTTCGGTAGGCTCGGAGTCTACGATCTTCCGGGGGTCCGGTGACCAATAAGGTATCCCCATGGATATACAGGGAATCTTGTTGTACCAAACTGATGGCAACCGCCCTTTTGGTGGCAAATACGGAATCCCGTTCTTTAAAAACCTCGGCATAATGGGCGCGTATTACGCCGTTGTTAATGGTATCCGTAACGGTAATGTTATTGGTGGCCGATGCAAAGGAGGTGGCCTTATCAAAATACACACTATCCCCTTCTATGATACGGTTGTTGTAGTTGATGGTGGTATTTTTCACCCCATACCCTTGTTCAATTTTGGTATCGTAAAAACCTCGTTCGCAATAGATGGTGTATTCTTCACCAATAATGGTAGAAGGTCCATACATATAGGCGTTCTTAGAAAGTCTGTAGTAATCCAGTTGTTCAGAATCTATGGTATACTCCGGATTGTCAATGTGAACGGTTTTTTGAAATTGCACCTTTTTTAATTCCATAAAATAGGTACCAATAATGCTGGTCAAGGTATTTACGGAATCCACGACTGTACCCCCGGTATTGTAAAAGGATTCCTGCTTTTCCCTATTAAAATAAAGAGTATCCGTGGTCAATGTCATTTGGCCATCGGTGAGGTCTACGCTTTCCCAGGCCTTTGCTATTTTGGTATTCCCGTCATAGTTGATCTTCCCACTGTTCATCTCTACGGAATCCCCTTGTTGTAGGCGGACATTGCCAATAGCTTTCAGACGGTTTTCTTCGGAATAAAAAATGGCGATATCACACCATAAATCGGCTCCTTGATGCTCAAACTGTACTTGGCGTTCGTCGTCTTTGCTAAAGATGGATGCTCCAGGAAATTGGGCCTCATCTTTGGTGAAATTTGCCCCGTAAACGATATTGATCTGTCTTTTTTGACCTTTGTCTTCGGTATTATCTTGGCCAAGTACAATACAGGGTAGGCCAACAAGAAGAAGTGCAATCCAGATTTTTTTCAAACCGTAAAATTTAACCAAAAATATACTTTTTAGCGGTAGCCCGTGAATTGATTAATACGGATTTATGATTCTTGTTTACCGATGTATGGTCTGCTTACGGTCAGGACCTACGGAAACTATCTTAATGGGCACATGCAACTCTTTCTCAAGAAAAGCGATATATGCATTCAAAGCATCCGGGAATTCCGATTCTGTCGTCATTTTGGTCAAATCTTTGTCCCAACCGCTCATTTCCTTATAAACCGGGCTTACGTTTTCTGCTTCAATATTATACGGCAAATGGGTGATTTCTTCCCCTTTGTAGTGATAGGCGGTACATACTTTTAAGCTTTTGAATCCGCTAAGGACATCGCCCTTCATCATCATCAATTCCGTCACTCCGTTGATTTGAACGGCATATTTTAACGCTACCAAATCCAACCAACCACAACGTCTTGGTCTTCCTGTAGTTGCACCAAACTCGTTCCCTACGCGTCCCATGGTTTCCCCATCTTCGTCAAAGAGTTCCGTAGGGAAGGGGCCGCTGCCCACACGGGTGGTATATGCTTTGAAAATACCTAGGACACGCCCTATTTTATTAGGGGATACACCCAATCCAGTACATGCCCCGGCAGCCGTTGTATTGGAAGAGGTTACATAGGGATAGGTTCCAAAGTCGATATCCAAAAGTGACCCTTGCGCGCCTTCTGCCAAAATCTTTTTGCCAGAAGCCATGGCATCAAAAATATACTGTTCGGAATCTATGAACTTCAATTTTTTTAACGTAGCAACGCCTTCTAAAAATTCCGTTTCAAGGTCTTTTAAATCGTATTGGATGTCTACGTTATAATAGTCGATCATGGATTCGTGCTTGTTGGCAAGCTCGCGGTATTTTTCTTTCCAATTGTCAAATTCCAAATCCCCAACACGCATACCGTTCCTCCCGGTTTTATCCATATAGGTTGGGCCAATACCTTTTAGGGTAGAGCCAATTTTTGCCTTTCCTTTAGAGGCTTCGGATGCCGCATCCAACAAGCGATGTGTGGGTAGGATCAAATGCGCCTTTCTTGAGATCAATAGTTTCTTGACAAAGTCGATATTGAACTTCCCAAGATTGTCTAGTTCTTTCTTAAAAATCACAGGATCTATCACTACCCCATTACCTACTACGTTTATCGCATTCTCATGAAAAATTCCTGATGGTATGGTGTGTAAGACATGTTTTATGCCATCAAACTCCAAAGTATGTCCTGCATTTGGACCTCCTTGAAATCTAGCGATTACATCATAATCTTTGGTAAGGACATCAACAATCTTTCCTTTTCCTTCGTCCCCCCATTGGAGTCCAAGCAATAAATCTACCATGAAATTTTTTTGGTTATTCGGTTACGTTTTCTTCTTTGTTTCTTGTTCCGTAGAAGTAAAGGGAATGGTTACTGATCTTAATGTCAAAAACCTCTTCAATGGTCTTTTTAATGGATTGTATCCTAGGGTCACAGAACTCCACTACTTCGCCCGTATCCGTTAGGATAACATGATCATGTTGGCGGTCAAAATAAGATTTCTCATACTGCGCCTGGTTTTTGCCAAATTGGTGTTTGCGTACCAACTTACAGTCCAATAAAAGTTCAATGGTGTTGTACAATGTGGCGCGACTTACCCTGTAGTTTTTGGTCTTCATTTTAATATAAAGTGATTCTACATCAAAATGATCTTCAGACTCATAGATTTCCTGTAAGATAGCGTAACGTTCAGGTGTTTTGCGATGTCCGTTTTCCTCTAAAAAAGTAGTGAATACGTTTTTTACAATTTCCTGATTTTTAACGTTTCCCATAGTGTTCTTCCCAATACTATCTTGCAAAGGTACATCTAAAAATTAAATTCTGGCCACTTTATCAATGCCCCCGATCTGCTTTAAATTGGTAATCAATTTTTTAAGGATGGCATTGTTTTTTACCACTAGGGTAATCTTGCCTTTAAAGGTGCCGCCATCCGTACTAAAGTTAAGGTTGCGCATGTTCACATGCATATTATCGGAAATGATGTTGGTAATCCCATTCACCAGCCCAAGGTTATCGATTCCGGTTAGTTCGATATCCACGGTAAAATCTTCCTGGGTAGAATCTATCCACTTGGAAGATATAATGCGGTAGGCGTAATTGGATTGCAGGGAAATGGCATTGGGGCAGTTTTTGGTATGTACCTTAATACCGTCGTTCACACTGATAAAGCCAAAAACCTCGTCACCGGGTATGGGATTACAGCACTGTGATAGTTTGTAGTTGAGTTTTTCTTCTTCCCCACCAAAGACGAGCATGTCATAATTAGTGGTAATCTCCTCTTTTTCAACTCCCTCCGGATCGGGCGTACGCCTAATTTTATTTTTAAAGAAGTTGAGGAAGGCATTGTTGTAGTTGGAGGCAAAATCCTTGATTTTCTGATTGTCTATAATGCCATTGCCAACCCTAAAGAAGAGATCCAAACTGGTTTTCAGTTTAAAGAACAGCACCATTTTATTGACAACATCTTCGTTTAAGGTAATTTTTTGCGATTTTAACTTTCTACGTAAAATCTCTTTGCCTTCATCGGCAACTTCTTTTTTCTCTTCCCTTAGGGAGGATTTTATTTTAGCCCTTGCCCGCGCGGTATGGGCATAGTCCAACCAGTTTTGATTGGGTTTTGCACTTTCAGAGGTAATGATTTCTACCTGATCCCCACTGTGGAGCAAGGAATTGAGGGGTACCAGCTTGCCGTTTACCTTAGCACCACGGGTTTTCATTCCTACTTCCGTATGAATGTGAAAAGCGAAATCCAAGGGAGTGGCACCTTTGGGGAGTGATTTTAACTCCCCTTGGGGGGTAAACACAAAGATTTCCTTGGAATACAGGTTGAGTTTAAACTCTTCTACAAAATCGACCGCATTGCTGTTGGCATTCTCCAAGGCTTCCTGTAGGCGGTTCAGCCAAACTTCGATACCCTGTTCCTTTTGATCGCCATGCTTGTACTTAAAGTGGGCGGCATAGCCTTTCTCCGCAATTTCATGCATGCGCTCGCTGCGTATCTGTACTTCTACCCATTTGCCCTCCGGCCCCATAACGGTTATGTGCAAGGCTTCATAGCCCGTAGATTTGGGAGAGGTTATCCAATCCCGTAACCTTACGGGGTTTGGGGTAAAGTGGTCCGTGACTATGGAATAGATTTTCCAGGCCAGGAATTTTTCGTTCTTCCTATCGGATTTATAAATGATCCGGATGGCGAATTTGTCGTAAATTTCATCAAAGGCTACGTTTTGGGCTACCATTTTTCTTCGTATGGAAAAGATGGATTTCATACGGCCTTTAATATCATAATTCAATCCTTCCGTATCCAAAGAATCCCTGATAACCTTGGTAAAAGAATTGATGTATGCTTTTTGCTCCTCCTCGGTATCTTCAATTTTATTAAAAATATCCTCATAAACCTGTGGTTCGGTGTATTTAAGGCTTAAGTCCTCCAATTGGGTCTTAATGTTGTACAAGCCTATCCGGTGTGCCAAAGGGGCATAAATGTACAAAGTTTCAGAAGCTATCTTTACCTGCTTATGCTCTGGCATGGCATCCATGGTGAGCATGTTGTGGTAGCGATCGGCAATTTTAATGATGATGACCCTAACATCGTCATTAAGGGTAAGCAGCATTTTGCGGAAGTTCTCCGCTTGCTGACTAATATTTTTGTCTTTTTTTAGATGGGAGATTTTAGTAAGGCCGTCCACAATGCGTGCTACGGTTTCGCCAAACATCCGCTCAATATCGTCCAAGGTATATGAAGTATCCTCAACAACATCATGTAATAAGGCCGATGCAATGGAAACGGCATCCAAACCAATTTCCGAAGCTACTATCTTGGCCACTGCAATAGGATGAAAGATATAGGCTTCGCCTGATTTTCTGCGCTGGTCCTTATGGGCATCTACGGCAATATCAAAGGCAGAGCGTATCAATTTTTTATCTTCTTTGGATAAAGTCTGATAGCTTATGCGAAGCAATTCCTTATACTGCTTGGCAATCTCTTTATTTTCCTTTTCTATGGCCGCCTGCGTCATTGTAATTTAAAATTACATTAAACTTTATAGCCAACCAACAAAAACTATGCCTTTAAGTTTTGTATACGTTCAACCAATGTAGGGTGGGAATAATGCATAAAAACGTATGCAGGATGCGGCGTAAGATTGCTTAAACTATTTTTGGACAGTTTCTTTAAGGAGCTGATGAGTGGTCTGGCGGCAAAGGTTTCCTTGGCATAATCATCCGCTTGGAACTCAAACCTGCGGGAGAGATAGTTCATAGCCAGTCCGGTAAGTGCAGATACGGGGCTGTACAACAAAACAAAGCCTACCAAAGCGGCATGAAAACTTGGTTGGCGTACCCCAATGGCCAAGGATAATTGCGGGTTATTCACAAAAAGAGATAACACAAAAAGGGTAAATCCCGTTAAAAGTAAGGAGGTCATTAGATTAAAAATGATATGCCTACGTTTGTAATGACCCACTTCATGCGCCAATACGGCCACAATCTCCTCTTCGTCCAAATCTTGTATAAGGGTATCAAAAAGTGTAATGCGTTTTTGCTTGCCAAAACCAGAAAAATAGGCATTGGCCTTTGTAGACCGTTTAGAACCATCAATGACAAAGACATTTTCAAGTTCAAACCCTACTTTTTTCGCGTAGCTTTCTATGGCCTGTTTTAGGGTTCCATTATCCAAAGGGGTTTGTTTGTTAAATAAGGGTACGATCAGCTTGCTGTAAAAAAGGTTTACAAATAGCATCAATACCCCAAATATGGCCCAAGTGTACCACCAAAAATCCGGCCCCATAAACCGTAACAACCAAATGATCAAGGCCAATAGGCCGCCGCCTAAAATGGCCATCAATACCCAACCTTTGATCAAATCCAATAAAAAAGTAGTCTTTGAAGTTTTATTAAAACCGTATTTTTCTTCAATGACAAAGGTTTTGTAATAGGAAAAGGGAATGGAGAATATACTACTACCCAAAACCAAGAAACCAAAGAAAAGTAAAGCCATGGGGATGGGAGCGTCGGTTACGGACCTTACCAAAGAATCCAACCACTCAAATCCGCCTAAAAAAAGAAACCCTAAGGTGAGCAACAAAGAAAAACCGCTGTTGAGCTGCCCAAATTTATAATTACTTTGCTTGTACGCTTGGGACTTTAGGTACTCCTCCTTTTCGAAAACATCTTCTAGTTCCCCCGGGACTTCATATTTAAAACGTTGGGCATTGAGATAATCAATAAAAGTGTCCACAAGATATTGCACCACCAAGATGCCTATGATGAGGTAAAAGAGGGAATCTTTGTCCATAAGATTTAAAATCCGCGTTGGCGTTTGGCCTCAAATATAAGTATTGCCGCGGACACGGAAACATTCAAGGAATCGATATGTCCCTGCATGGGAATAATGAGGTTCTCTTTTGCATTGGATAGCCAAGATGGACTTAGACCTGTAGCCTCGGTTCCCATGACGATGGCCGTTGGCCCGGTAAGGGTGGCCTCTACGTAATTTTTGGAGGCCGTTAGGGCGGCACAAAAAATGCTGATTCCTTTGTTTTTCAAAAATGAAATCGCCTCTTCCGTAGTGCCCATGGCAATGGTATTGGTAAATACACAACCCACACTTGAACGAACGATATTGGGGTTGTAAAGATCACTTTTTGGATCGGCTATGATGACCGCATCAATATTGGCGGCATCCGCCGTACGGAGCAGGGCTCCTATGTTTCCCGGTTTTTCCGGGGCTTCGGCAACCAAAATAAGCGGATTTCCAGTAGTAAGTTTAATGTTTTCCAATGCATGCGATTTTGCCTTGGCAATGGCTAAAACACCCTCCGTACCACCCCTATGGGCCAATTTTTCGTACACCGATGCAGAAATCTGGATGGTTTCCTTTGCAAAAGGAAGTATTTGGGAAGCCCCATTTTCCAAGATTTCCTCACATATAAAAAGGGTTTCCAAGACATATCCGCCAGCCACTGCCAATTCCAATTCACGTATACCTTCAATAACAAACTGTCCCGTTTTCTTGCGTAACCTTGATTTTTCCTTTAGCTGGGCAACGTGCTTGACCAAGGCGTTTTGCGTACTTGTAATTATTTTCCGTTCCTCCACGGTCTAAAAGTAGGTATTCTTGTAATTTTAAGAAATGAAAACGACAGATATTCAAAACACACCAAAACTATGAGACTTTTCACCTTTTTAGCCCTTATCCTATTTGTTTTTTCTTGCAAAGAACAAACCCCAAAAACTCCTGAAACTGCTGCAACGCCGGAGCCCATGGAAAAGAAAACTACCTTGTATCCAGATGCGTTGAATGGTATCTTTGAGGCCCATGGTGGGTTAGCAGCATGGAAAGAACAACGCACCTTGGAATTTACCCTTCCAAAGCCTGAAAATCCAGAAACCCATACCATAGATCTGCTGACTAGAAAAGAACGCATACAAACCCCGGCGTACACTGTTGGCCATGACGGTCAACCTTGGGTGTTGGAGCAGGATGGGAAGTACGAGAGCAATCCGGAGTTTTATCATAACCTTATGTTTTACTTCTATGCGATGCCCTTTGTTTTGGCGGATAAAGGAATCAATTATGATATTGCCGAGGACTTAGTAGTGGATGGCGTAGCCTATCCCGGTATCAGAATTTCCTATGATATGGGGGTCGGGGTTTCGCCCAAAGATGAATATTTCTTGCATTACGATGCCAAAACCAACCAAATGGCTTGGTTGGGATATACGGTTACTTACCGTAGCGGTGAAGTTTCCGACAAGGTCAATTGGATCGGTTACCACGAATGGGAAGCTTTAAATGGGGTGGTACTGCCCAAGGCAATTTCTTGGCATGCCCATGAAGGACGCGATATTAAGGAAAAGGTAAACACCCTTGTGTTTGAAAACCGCTCCCTGTCTACGGAAGCAAGGCCATCCACTTTTTACGATAAGCCAGAAACGGGAACTTATTGGGAGAAACCGAGCGAGTAAACTCATGCGCTTGTTTTAGATAGTACTTCCAATAGGTGATTTCTAAATCCTTTTGGATCATCAACATAAAAGGCCAATGTCCGGTATTCTTTTGTGCTGCCGTACAAGCCTTTTAAGCTATTGGTGTATTTCAATTGGATGATGACGTTATGTTGTTCCATATCACCCAAAAAGGAAAGCTTTCTGTTCATTGGATGCTCTTCCAAAGATTTGGTGCTTAACGTTAGGGTGTCAATCTGTTTCAAAGGGATGGTAGCTTCGCCCATAATACCGTATCGTAATAGCAGTTCGTTACTAGTAACCGCAATCGGTCGTTTTGCCATCGATTTCATAAAACCGAACAATTGCAATGCGGTATAAATACTGAGTCCAGTAAGAACAATGGCAACGGTGGTATTCCATTTGGCCAATAGGATATGCAGCACAAAAGTTTCTATACCAATGATGAAGATCAAAGCGATAAGTAAGGTTGGGGTTCCACTGTCTTTATGATAGGAAAACTCATTGTTTTTTAATGCACGTTTTTTCCAACTCAGCAGTCCAAAATACAAAACGGCCAATTCGCTTATGAGTATGGATGCTATGCCTTTGGGGGCAATTGCTTCGCATTTCATTTTTAAGATCGTATAAAAATCAAAACCTACTTTTGATTGGGAACGATAATAGGTTGCGGCTTTGACGATTTTGTATCCCACAATGGAAAACACCAAAAGCTCTAGGATAGGTAATCCCCAAGTTTTAAAATATCCCAATATTTCTTGATGCTCCGATGGGATAAGGTAACTTGCCAAAAGCATCCCTAAAATGGTAAGGGATACCACAAAAATTTTAGGGATTTTGGTCTTCCGTATCAAAAGAAAAAACAGCAAGGGTAAGGTGATCAAGAAATCAATAGTGATCCCCACGGATAGTTCAGCTGGATATTGTTGGAATAGTGTTGACTTTGCTAAAAAAATCAAAACGACGACACACAAGACAGGAGCCCCAAAAATAAAAGCGTACTTCTTGGAGCTTAACGTGGTATTCATAAGGCTACGGATTTTCTAAACTATAGGTCGCCTATACCGATACTTTGTTACGGTTTTTGGCTTTTATTCCAACACCTTTTTTTTTGGTCCTATTGTATTAGGTATAAACGGGCAAGTGAGGCGTTACCATCTTGCGTTACCCTTTTCAGTCTTCAAGACTTTCCGTTTAGACAGCACTTTTTGTACTTTTTACCACTACCACAGGGACAAGGTTCGTTACGGCCTATTTTTTTGGAGGAAATGTAGGGCGTTTCCAAAGACTCCAAATAATCAAAAGAATCTTCATGGTCCTCCATTTCGGGGGTATCGCTACTTTCTTTATATCCCGCCCAAGTTGTCACTATTTGATCGTATCTTTCGGCTATGGGTAGTATTGTCCTTTTCTCATCATACCTGTTTGTTTCATTACCATGAAAAGCTTTGCTTACTTCCTTCCAATCACCACAGATCCCGGTTGATACAATGCCTCTTTCGAACAGTTTTTCAATTTGGGGCAACAACTCAATGCCTTTAATATCAGCGAGGTGGCAAATTGAAAAGGCAATAAAATCACTGTCGATCACATTGTCCTCCAATGTACTGTCCAACATAAAACAGATAACATCAGCATACCAATCCAATACTTCACTTCTTCTTTCCGGCTGGTGCAGGGCCAGTTGTTCCAGTACATCCTCTACAGCAGAACGCGCGAAGGTGTATATGCCCGGTGTACATACAAAGCGTTTGCAGACCTCCAGATTATTGGAAGCGATCTTATACAAGGGTTCCCACATCACCGAAGTAAGGAAATCACCAAAATAAAGCTCCAAATACTCTTCAGATTGTTCCAGCATGTTAAAAATGCTTTCCAAGCTGCTGCTCGCTCCAAGTTCGCCTAGTAAAAAGACGGCATGAACTGGGAAAGTCATCTGTTCCTCATCCCATCCCATTTCTTCAACCAAGTCGTTAAAATAGCCATAACGGTCAATGCTGTCCTGTAGTACCGTTTCTAGGTCTTGAACAAGGGTATCCATTGGCAGTGACAAGATTTTGTCCAGCTTTTCACTACCAATATAAAGTCCATTAGTATAAAGCCATGTTGTCTCGGAATGATTAAATTCTGGAACTTTGGTGATGGCTTTGATTGCTTGTGGCTTAGTTTCTACCTCTATTCTATTTTTCTGTTCTTCTTCGAATCGCATTTGACCAGCCTTCATTCTTGCCATATAGAGGTGTTCCATCGCCATTTTCGTTTCCTCGGCGTAAGGAGCCAGTTGATGCATTATTTCATAACGAATCTCTGCTTGTTCTATATCCCCGATGGCAGAAAAGTAAAGAACGGCACATCTCAAAAATGAGG
>CALGQU010000106.1 GCA_937959125.1 uncultured Croceitalea sp. | reverse complement strand
ATAGGGTTTTACTTACGGCAGTTGCCTTTGCAAATCCATGACCATCCGTCCCCAGATATACAAAAACCGGCCCCCTATAACCCTTCCAATCTTCTGTTGTCTCAAAAGAGTTTAGGTCATAATTCAGGGTAATGTATTTACCCCGGAACGGGTCCGTAGGGTCAATAGGGCGTGTTTTAAATTTATAAGAAGTCCCTGCTTGTATAGCGTCTTCTTGTTGAAATATCATTTTGGCCGGTACGGAAAGCTGTACCGCAAAAACAAGAAAAAGTAGAATGATCAGTAGTTTACGCATCGTTTTCAGTTTTTTGGGTGACTAGTACATTGGTATTACGCTGTTTTTTGAGCAAGAGGTAGTTGGTAAAAAAGAAACCCATACCCACGGCAATAAAAAGAATCCCTCGAAAGATAAAATCCAAATCCGTATCAAAAAACCGGCATATGATCAATACGGTAATAATGATCAGGCCGTAATTGAGTATGGCATAACTGGACTTATGGATGCCTATTTTAATAGCAAACAGTCCCAATGCGGCCACCAATACATTGGTGAGGACGATATTGTGTACATACCCCAGACTGTGGGTCAAATACAACACCCCAACGATAAGAAAAGCGTACTGAAATAAATTGAAGTTTTTTAGATGTTTGTTTAGGTATAAATAACCTAAAACACCTAATGCGGCTACATACAAAGTACTGGTAATTAAAGTGTCAATTGGCTCAAACGAATCCTGACCGGCTTCTTCCCAAAACCACCTAAAGCTAAGCATCATAAGGACAGTAGTCGTACCTAAAGATCCCATAACGGTATACCCGTTTCTTCTTAGTTTTTGATGCTTAAATACAGGAAGTTCCCCAAGATTGTAAAGCAACCCAAACAGCCCCAAGTACATTAAAAAACCCATGGATTGGCTATTTGGAAACGTTCCTAAGACGATGATAAGACTTAATGGAAGCAACCAATTGAGCACTCCGGAAATATTACTTGCCGCTTTCTGTTTTTGTAAGCGGAAGTAGTAGGGAACTACCCAAGCGAGCAATAGCACATACCACCAAGGTGTTGGCCCCCTATAGGTGTAACCTAAGGAACATGCGTACCAGGTAATCAATACAAGATGGAGTAGCACTGCGATGTTGGAACGCATCAAATACATCAAGGGTGCCGTAATGGCAATCCATACTAATAGAAAGTCGTTGATGTTGCCGGGGATATTATAAATCTGGCTCACTAAGGAAATGGTAGCCCCAACCGCCAATACTAAAAAGGTAGTCGACGACGCTACCCAAGCGGTCCCTTTCTTTTTTATAAAGCTATAACTACAGGCAATTTGGCCAATAAGTAAAGGTAAAAACGCAAAAACTGTTTTGATGGTTTTTGGCATGGTATCCCAATTATGGGCAATGATCAAGATGATGCCCAGCCCACTGAGAAGTGCACCTAAAACCCCAAAAATGGGAAACAACCTGTTGGGTCTAGCCTCATTTTTGGTATGATAATAGGCCGTGATTTTTTGGGCGGTATCCGTGGTAATGATATCTGCTTCCAAAAGTTCCGCAAGCTCGCTTTTTAGTTTAGAATTCATAGGATGGATTTAAAAGGTAACGCATTGGCGTAATTGTTAATTGCATGATGCGTGATTAATAGGATAAAGCTTTGGACTGTCCATGTGACAACTAAAGTTACTTGAACAGTCCGTACTTCCTTTAAAATGCTTAGAACTTTTCCTTAACTACTCCACTAAGCTTTTAGGGGCTTTGCCTAAACATTATCCTCCTTATGTTGTAAATATTGCAGGTCCCTGGTGTTTTTTTGAACGGCGATTGCCGCAAACATGCTTAGTACGTAAGACATGCCGTAAAATCCCTTTTCACTTAGTTCCAGATCGGCGTTCCAAAGCCCGATGACCAATAAGACCAAAGAGGCTATGGTGGTAAACCAGCTTATACCATAATAGGCGTCCGTTACAGGTAACCCTTCTTGTTTGTCCCGCACGCTTTTTTGAACGGAAACCACGGAGAAAAGCCCAAAAAGCAGTAGCGTAAAGTAATATCCCTTTTCATTTAACCACATGGTGGCGTTCCATAATCCAATGCAATAAGACACCATACCAATAAAAAGCGCAAACCAAGAGGCCGATATAAAAGCGGGTGTAGGTCGCAATTCCCCTTGCGGTTTTTTCTGGCTTTTTTGAAATGACATCGTTTCTTTTTCAGCAGATGTTAGATTTTCCATAATTGAACTTTTAAAATGAATTAAGAGGCAAATATCTCTTTGTTCCTAAAGACAAACAATGTATTTTTATTTAATTACTTATGATTAAAACAAGTTATTTATTGCATAAATAATTGATAAACAATAGTATAATAATAAATTTTATTATGATTAAATGAATACAATTATTCAGATATATGGTGGGTTTACCGTTCAGGAGAAAAAAGAGTTTGCTAGATATTTAAAGGACAAGAATAGAAGAAACGATACTAAAAACTTAGCGTTGCTCAAACTTTTGGATAAAGGGAAGGTCAAGAATGCCCATACGATTCTTTATCCCAACCAAGATAAGGGAGCGTTCCATGCTTTGTGCAAAAGGGTGCAGGACAGCTTGGTGGATTTTGTGGCTTCCCAAAGTTTTGCGAACGAGTCCCAAAAAGATATGGAAACGCTTAAGCTACTTCTTGCCAGTAGGCTTTTTTTTGAAAAAAAGTATTTCAAGACGGCTTTTAAAACTTTGGGAAAGGCAGAGCAAAAAGCCAAGACCTTGGAAAACTTCTCCATCCTTAGCGAGATATACCACACCAAGATGCAATATGCCCATGCAAATCCTGCTTGGTCCTTAAAAAAAATAATTTGGGATTACGAGCTAAACAAAGTGCTGTTGGAACAGGATTTTCAACTTAATATGGCTTATGCGAACATTAAGGAAAATTTGGTGAATACCCCTAAAAAACCTGTGCAATCCATTGTTGGGGAGGCTTTTTCCCATTTTAAGGTGAAAATTAACCAAGACCTCACCTACAAATCGGTCTTTCAACTTATGGAGATTACCGCTACCCTTGGAAAACTGCAACGGGATTTTTACAGTATTGCCCCATATATGATGGACTTGTTCAATGCCGTAAGAGAAAAAGGAGAGGTGCCCTTGCAGCAACAGTATTACTATCTCAATATTTTATATCTTCTGGCGGTCACGGATTTTAGGAACAAGAAATTTGATAGTTCCCAATGCAAACTTTTAGAAATTGAAGATGTAATTAAAACTGCAAAAAAAGGAACCTACCATGCGTTTAAGGAGAAGCTAGGGGTCATGCATGCCCTAAATGCCTTGTTCACTTCCAAAATTGAAGAGGCCCTTACGATACTCAAGTTGCAAAGCAAAACTTCCTTGAACGCCCAATTACTTTTGGCCATGTGTTATTTTCAAAAAGAGCAGTTTTCAGAAGCGAATACCGTACTCATACAACTGAATAAGAACGATGCTTGGTATGAAAAGAAAATGGACTGGATTTGGGTGCTTAAGAAAAACATCATGGAAATCCTACTGTATATCGAATTGGATAAACTGGAACTCGTTTTAAACCGACTGAACCGATTTTCCAAAAATTTTGGCAAGCAGCTACGCGCAATAGGAGAGGAACGTGTTTTGATTTTTATGGATTTGGTTAAAGCCTACTACGAGGCTCCGCACTTGGCAACAGAAGATAGCTTTAAAGATAGCGTGGAAAATTCCTTTGATTGGGTGGGCAATGACCAAGAAGATATTTTTGTAATGAGTTTTTATGCCTGGCTCAAATCCAAAATTGAAGGGAAAAAGTTGTATCAGGTTACCTTGGAGTTGGTTTCTTGATTTACTTTTTAATGGCAAATAAGATATCCGTACCCAAGTACTGGTCATCTTTATTGTAATACCATGCCCTTGTTTTGGGCATTTGTATGCCATTAATATTTTCTAGGCTACTTAAAAGGATATACTCCCCATCGTTTTTGGATTCGTCATGATAAAACTGGTATACCTCTAGGGCATAGGTCTTTGGGTCTAAATAAAAATACCAGGTATCCCCGCCTACTTCTTTGGTGTAAGTCACCTTTAGCACCAAATACTCCTTGTCTTTAAAACGGCGCTTTTCAACTTTAGGATGTAGTATGGTCCCCGGGTCTTTAAGTTTCATGGGCAGGCCATACAAATAGGTATAATACTTTTTGAACATACTCCCCCGCTCACAAGAAAGTCCCAACTTGGACATAGCAGTAGCACTTGGGTTTTCTTCACCATTAAGTTTGATAGCGCAGGAATCCCTATGGATTTCATATGCATAGGTATCCGCATCTTTGGCTACCCGTAGGGAAAAATACGATTTGGGAAAATCAAGCATAATCTCGCTTGTCCGTTGTGGGCTGGACGGTGTTTCCATAATCACTTTAAACTGTCCTTTAAAGCTGCCCCAAGCACTATTGGGGTCATGAAATTTTATGGAATTATCAAGCAGTTCCGTTGCGGTACGCACTTGTGCATACCCAAGAAAAGAAATGAAAAACGTAAAAATAATAAGACCATGTCTCATATGAATTAGTCTTTTTCAATACGCGCGGGGGCAACGGAACTATCATGCTCCGTATAGTAGAGTTCCAAAAGGTTCATGGCCGCTTTGACCAAATCTTTACTTTCGGTAAGCAAAGAAAAATAAAGGGTGGTGTTTTTTGGGCTGGATTCTTCGGTACGGGTTCTAGCTACTTGCTTTTCTATTTTTCTATCGACCAGCTCAAAATACCGATTTTTAGAGGCCAACATTTTTCCTACACGTTCAAAAGACCTATTGGCAAAAGTTTCCGAGGTATCGTTGAATAAAGTTTCCAAATGCTGGTCCAAATCCTTCAATTCCTTGATTTGATTGTATTTAAGTTTTTTATGGTTGTTGTTCACGTGTTTATAGCCCACTTTGGAAATGTACTCTAGGGACTGGGATAGATCTTGTAGATGCCCTAAAAGGGAGATGTAAAAATTACTGGCCCCACCTACACTGGATTCATCCAGATTTTTAATGAAATAGAAAATATTGTTTTGAAGCCCTTCTATTTCCTTGGACATTTTGGAGACTCCCTTATTATTCTTTTTTAGGGCATCCAAATCATGTTTTGCCAAACCGTTGATAGCGCCTGTGTAAATTTTATTACTACGCTGGATCATATTGCTAATGGTATCGGCACTTTCCTCGATCACGCCTTGTATGGAACTGCTCTCTGCCCTACGCAAGCTATCTTCTGCCTTTATTTCCTTGGTCTTCTTGTTGTGCGCCATATAGTTGCGCAATAGCAGTACGGCCGCGATAACCAATAAAATAACCAAGGCTATAAACCCGCCCAAATGCAAAATATAAGCAATGATGGCTGCGGCGGTAAACGCACTGAATGCGGTAAAGAACCAGCCACCTATAACGTTGAGTACCCCGGCCACGCGATATACCGCACTTTCCGCTCCCCAGGCCCTATCTGCCAAAGATGTCCCCATGGCTACCATAAAGGTGACATAGGTGGTGGACAATGGTAATTTCATAGAAGTAGCAATCGAAATAAGGACACTGGCCACCATGAGGTTAACGGCAGCACGGACCAAGTCAAATGCGGGCATGTCCTGCAACTTGCTTTTTGGGACGTATGCGTACGGCACTTCAAACTGTTGGTCTATTTTTGCTTTGAGCTTTGGCGGAAAAACGGTGGAAAACCCTTCAAATGCCGTAACGGTCAGTTTTACGATTTGACGCGATAAAAAATTAGGTTGAAAACGTTCTTCCCCCTCATCTTGCCTAGCTAAATCCACACTTGTTTTTACTACACTTTTGGCTTTGGAGGAAAACCAGAGGGTAATGACCATAACGGCTCCTGACAATAATAGCAATAGGGTCGGTGTCCGCACCGCGGCCGTTAACCCTTTCATATTAAATTCCGATGCCGGAATACCGGAACCTTGCCAGTCTTGAAACGATTGCAAGGCTGCAATGGGTACGCCAATAAAGTTGACCAAATCATTACCTGCAAAGGCCATGGCCAAGGCAAAGGTGCCCAATACGATAACAACGGTATAGATATTCCATTTGAGAAACGTAGCTACCAACCAAGATAGGAGCGTCCAAACCACAAAATTGCCCAATAGAAAAAGTATTGGCGAGGTGTAGACAAATTCCGTTAGTCCTTCATCAAAAACGGCAGCACTTTTTAGCCCTTTGACCAAGATAAAATAAACAATGGCAGAAATGGCAAGCCCTCCAAAAACGGCCTCCACATATTTTGGACGATTGTCATATTTAAAGGAAATCAATACCCTGGAAACAAATTGGACGATGGCACCAATGGTAAAGGCAATAAATACGGACAATAAAATGCCCAAGATAATTTGGGTCGCTTTTTCTGTGTTAATGTAATTCGTGAGGTCTGAAAAACTACCATCGATACCCACGATTTTCACCAAGGATATGGCCACGGCCGCTCCCAAGAGCTCAAAAACAATGGATACGGTGGTCGATGTGGGCATTCCCAAGGTGTTGAAGAAATCCAATAGCAGGATGTCCGTTATCATCACCGCCATAAAAATGAACATGATCTCCTCAAAGACAAATTCCGTAGGGTTAAAAATCCCTTTACGGGCAACCTCCATCATTCCACTGGAAGACATGGCCCCAAAGGCAATGCCCAAGCTAGCAACGATCATTACGGTCTTAAAGGAAATGGCTTTGGAGCCAATGGCCGAATTCAAAAAATTTACGGCATCATTACTAACCCCAACGACCAAATCCGTAATGGCAAGAATGGCCAAGGCCACAATCATGAAAATGTATATGTTTTCGCCCATAGTGTGCTAAAAAGTAAGCAAAAATGCCATTATATTTCTGCTTACAGGTTAATAAAATGTTACCAAATAGAAACAGCAAAGAAGCGTATTTCTATGTGCAAGGGTACAAATAAAAGTATAGTTTTACATTCCAATCAATTTTAAACTACTTTTTATGACGTGGGAACGGCTTTTGTCCTTAAAACGATTTGGTGATACGGATAAACGTGCACGCAACCAACAAGATGAGACCAGACTTGGGTTTGATGTGGACTACGATCGTATTATTTTTTCTTCGGCCTTTAGAGGTTTGCAAGACAAGACACAAGTGATGCCCCTGCCCATTTCAATGGGTACAAAAAAGAACTTTGTGCATACAAGGCTTACCCATAGTTTAGAAGTTTCCGTAGTGGCCAGGAGCCTTGGCAGAACCGTGGGGAAAGCTATTTTAGAAAAACACCAAGATTTATCCCGGCTGGGGTATCGTTTCAGTGATTTTGGGGCCATTGTGGCTGCGGCCTCCCTTGCGCATGATATTGGCAACCCACCTTTTGGGCATAGTGGTGAAAAGGCCATTGGCAGCTTTTTTAAGGATGGTAAAGGCAAGCACTATGCCTCAGAGTTAAGTGCGCTGCAATACCAGGATCTGATAGATTTTGAAGGAAATGCCAATGGTTTTAAATTAATGGTAGAATCCAAACAGGGTGTGCCCGGCGGCCTCCGTTTAAGTTATGCAACCTTGGGCGCATTTTTAAAATACCCAAAGGGATCCCTGCCCAAAAAGCCAACGACAGCCATTTCAGACAAGAAATTCGGCTTTTTTCAAGCTCAGAAAGATGATTTTCTGGGCGTTGTAGACGATTTAGGATTGTTGGAAAAAACCGGGAATGACCTTAGGTACCATAGACATCCATTGACCTATCTGGTAGAAGCTGCCGATGATATCTGTTATACCATCATCGATTTTGAGGATGGGATCAATTTGGGACTCATATCTGAAGATTACGCTTTGGAATATCTTATCAATTTGGTAAGGGATACCATCAATACCAAAAAATACAACCAAATCACCACGGTCAAGGACCGTCTAGGGTACTTACGTGCTTTGGCCATAGGAACCTTGATACAGGATGCCGGGCGTATTTTTCTGGAACATGAGGAGAGTATCCGCAAAGGAGGATTTGAGGAACCCTTGCTAAAACATTCCCGTTATTCAGCCCAGATTGATGATATATTGCGCCTGTGTGTGGAGAAAGTGTATCAGTCCAATGAAGTTATTGAAAAGGAACTGGCCGGCTATCGTATTTTATCCAATTTATTGGATGCTTTAAGCACCAGCATGCTCCATGCAAAGCATGGGAAGGTGAGTGCCTACGATAGCATGCTGTTGCGATCGTTGGATGTTGCCATGGATTTTGAAAAGGCCGGTACCTATGATATCTTACTTGCGGCAAGTACCTATATAGCTGGTCTTTCAGACAGTTCCGCAGTACATTTGAACAGGATGCTTATGGGTGATGGCATTTAGAATTTGTAGACAAATCCAACCCCCAATAGTTGTTTAAATTGAACTCTAGGGATTCCGGCGTCCGCAACGGTGCCATCTTCAGCCAGTTGTTCGTCAAATTTAATGTCATCATCGTAGATGAGATGGGTACCAATATTGGCGTTTACATATTGGTTTACTTTTAAGGTAAAGTTCATTTCCCAATCAAAATCCACATTACCAAAACTTCTCAGATAATCCGTATACAAGGTCAATCTATGGTTTAGGACAATGTTTTTAAAAATTTCCTCCTCCCAAGTATTGGTTACCAAAAAACCAAATTCCATAAAAATACGTTCTCCTTTTTCTACCCCAAAAGCACCTTGGTCAGAGAGATTCCCATCCAGCACAAAAGTTGCTTTTTGGGTAATTGGGGACATATAGAGCACAAATTTTTCCTTCTCTTTCTGTAGCGTGACCCCGGCACCAAGGAATAAGTATCCTGGAGCCATAAACCGGGATATGGGGGTATCCCTATCAGTAAGTTTGAACCCATTGGAAAATTGGGTGTTAAAATTAAACTTTGCGGAATAGTACCATGGCGATATGGTATCGGTCCTATAACCAAAGGTGGTGGCGTATTTTATAAAATCGTCGGTCTTACGAAGCCCATCGCCCTCTTGTACATTTATTCCGTAGCGCAGTCGCAACTCATTTCGCCATGTAACATATCTAAATTTATAATTGCGTGTCAAATTAAGGTTGGCAAGACCTGATACGGAATTTTCACCACCCGCATTCCAGTTTACAAAAGCTACTTCATTGACGTTAAGGCTAAATTGGTTTTCACTGTCCCAAAAGGAAAATGGGACAAAGCGTTTGAATTTTTTTCGTAGTGGTTTTGATTTATTTAGGAGCACCGTGGTATAGGTCTCTATCCTCTTAATGCCCTTAGGTGTTATCTCCGCCTTTTTTAAGGGCCAACGAATGACAATGGTCTTTGTAATAACACTATCGGTCTGTGTAGTGTCTTGCGCGGCGCGATCCTGGGAGACTGCTATATTTGAGAGTAGTGCTAAGAGTAAAAAGGTTCCTGTATTATACCTTTTCTTGTAAAACTTCTTCAAGATATTTTTTTATAGTATTGGTATTTAGACCACAAATTTCGTGCAATTCTTGTACAGTACCATGTTCAACAAACAAATCTTCAATGGCAAAAACGGTAATCGTTTGGTTATAAGCATGTTCATTGGCAAACTCCAACACGGCACCCCCAAACCCGCCAAGTTTACATCCATCTTCCACCGTTACGATGCGATTGTAATTTTCAAAGACCTTATGAAGCAATGTAGCGTCCAGAGGTTTGACAAAACGCATATCATAATGCCCAATGGCCCCTTGATCTAAAATTTGTTCAAGCGCCTTGGTTACCGTATTACCAATAGGACCAATGGAGAGCACGGCTATTTTTTTCCCTTTCTTAAGTTCTTGTCCGGTACCTAGTTCAATTTTTGTAAAAGGTCTTCTCCAGTTCAAGGTAAGCCCACGCCCCCTTGGATATCGAATTGCAATGGGACCATTTAGGCCCAGTTGTGCCGTATATAGGATATTACGCAGCTCCATTTCATTCCGTGGTGAAAAAATAGAGAGGTTAGGGATACACCGTAGGTAGGCAAGATCAAAAACCCCGTGATGGGTTGGACCATCTTGTCCTACCAACCCCGCACGATCTACGCAAAATACCACAGGAAGGTTTTGCAAGGCCACATCATGGATGACTTGATCGTAAGCGCGCTGTAAAAAAGTAGAATAGATGTTACAGAAAGGGACCAACCCTTGTGCGGCCATTCCTGCGGCCAAGGTAACGGCATGCTGTTCCGCAATGCCTACATCAAAGGCCCGCTCCGGGATTTCTTCCATCATAAACTTTAGGGAACTGCCTGTGGGCATAGCGGGGGTGATTCCCACAATTTTTTCATTGGTTTTGGCCAATTCTACCAAAGTATGCCCAAATACATCTTGGTATTTTAGAGGTTGCGTTTGGCTGGGCTTTTTAAGGATTTCCCCCGTTTCTTTATTAAACTTTCCAGGTGCATGGTAACGTACTTGGTCCTCTTCCGCTTTTTGTAAGCCTTTGCCCTTAGTGGTGATGATATGTAACAAGCGAGGGCCTTTACGCGTTTTAAGACGTTCCAACTCGGTCAATAATGCGCTCAAATCATGGCCGTCAATTGGGCCGCTATAGTCCAAATTAAGACATTCAAAAATGTTTTCGTCTTTGGCCGTTCCTTTCTTTACGTTGGTCAGGTATTTTTTTAAGGCTCCCACGCTGGGATCAATACCAATAGCATTGTCGTTTAAAATGACGAGGACATTGGCATTGGTAACGCCCAGGTGGTTCAAGCCTTCAAAGGCCATTCCACTGGCAATAGAGGCATCGCCAATAACCGCAATATGCTGTTTGGTAGTATTCCCTTGTAGTTGTGAAGCCAGCGCCATCCCCAAAATAGCGGAGATAGAGGTAGAGCTGTGTCCCGTTCCAAAGTCGTCATAGACGCTTTCACTACGTTTTGGAAATCCACTGATACCGCCCAACTGGCGATTCGTATCAAAACGGGCTTTCCTGCCCGTCAACAATTTATGGACGTAGGCTTGGTGGCCCACATCCCAAATTAGGTTGTCGTTTGGGGTGTCAAAAATATAGTGTAGGGCAATGCTCAGTTCCACCACACCTAAACTGGCCCCTAGATGCCCTTCTTTGGTAGCGACAATGTCAATAACAAACTCCCGAAGTTCCTGGGCAAGTACCAATAATTGCGTTGGGGCGAGCCTTTTAAGGTCTGCCGGGGAGTCGATATGTTCCAATAATGAACCCAAATGCGGAATTTAGAAACAAAAATACTCCTTTTCGGTTCTATATATGGTTAGCTGCGTAAGACTAACGGGTTCTTTCTATGCAACTCGCGTCATTTATAATGTCATTCACGACATTTTTTTTGCAATCCCTTGATTTTGAAACAGTTTTGAATCGTTGCTTTTGAGCGGCGCAAACCAAAAGAACCAAACAAGATGTCAGTATCCTATTCAGAACCAACCGTAGAAAATACCTTGGAGACCCAGCTATCCCATTGGGTGGCACAACTCCAACAAGAGATTGGAGAACCAGAAGAACCCTTTACTTCCCGCGAGGAAGAAATCATTGCGTTGATAGCCAAAGGTTATAGCAGTTATCAAATTGCCCATGCACTTTTTATCTCTAAACAGACGGTGGACACCCATAGAAAGAACATTTATAGAAAAGGCCATTTTAGATGTGTTAGGGATGTGGTGGTGTATCAGTTGCTTATGGAGCTAAACCCTATGGCCGTAAAAAGACTTCAATCCAATTAAATTTAAATAGTTAAATCATGAAAATCATTACATCTACTACTATTACCACCTTGTTTTTTTGCATAAGTTTTTGGGGAAATTCCCAAGCTATTATTGGTAAATCATACTTAACAGTTGCAAACAATATTACCGTTTATCATGTTGATGATTTAGAAAAAGAATTTTTAGTTCCAAAAGGAACCAAGTTCAGTGTCGATGGGTTTGAAGATGGCACAGATTGGGTATTTGTTTCTTTTTGGGATTACAATACTGGAGAAAAAAAGGTAAAGAAGGAAGCGGAACAGGTTTCTTTGGAAAAACTTTTGGGAGAAGAACAACAAAAAAGCCTTCTTGAAATAGATGGATTGGATACTCCTATAAGTGAAAAATTGGAGACAATGCTGATTTTGGATGTTGAGGAAGCCTATATTGAAGAGGTTTTGAGGAAGAAGAAACATGAGCTATCGGAAACCGATGTCACATTGAAACTTGCCTTGGGGAAAAAATATATTGGTCTTTGGGCCAACCATCTTCAGTTTAAAATGAAACTCTCGGATCTAAATGATAAAACCATCGAATATCATGGGAAAGCAGGCAGTTTTACCTATGGGGTTATGACCTTGCCCATAAAATTACGGTTTGGCAATGGAAGTGACCGTCAGTTTAATTTTGAAGAGAACTTAAATTTAGGATTTACATTTGGATACAAGAAACAACCACAAAGTAGGGTGAAGCAAAGCCATAACTTTTTGGGAAGTGTTGGTATCTCAAGAGTAGAATTAAATGAAAATAGCCTTAATGCCGGTGGTCCATTAGATGATGATACCGCTTCTGGAATTATGTTGAGTGCAGGATACTTATATCAATACGAAGCCTTTCAAGTAGGGATGTTTTTTGGAACGGATCTGTTACCGGGAGCCCTCTCTAGGCAATGGAAGTTTCAAGGAAAACCTTGGCTGGGAATTGCCATTGGAGTTGCGCTATTTTCCAATGACACGGATAAAATTAAAAAAGGAACCAATTAATAATTTATAAACTAAAATCATTTAATTATGAAAAACAGCAAAATTTTAATTGTATTAGCGATATTCAATACTCTTATCCTTATTTTTATTATGTTTTACTGTAAACCAGAGCCACCCAAAAGACCAAATTGTCCGCCAGATCCACAACGGAACACTTCTCTAACTGCAGATTCGGCGGCTTTATTTTACAAATTGGATACCACATTAACGCAAACTTTTGAGTTCGGAGGTTGCGACGATTTATTCTATACTATTACAGGTTCTTTTATGGGGGGGAAATACCCCTCAGACAATTCTAAATATCTGTTGAATGGAATTACCATGGAGTCACATGTTTTAAGAGGATATCGAAACTTTAGAAATAAGCAATTAAAAATTGATAACATCGTATGGGTAGATGAAAATGGCGATGGGTCGGATATTACGTTTCGTTTTCTTGTTACACCAG
>CALGQU010000105.1 GCA_937959125.1 uncultured Croceitalea sp. | reverse complement strand
TTAAAATTTGACCTGTTCCAACTGCCAAAGGCGGAAACACTTCGCGACCGCCAGGCCCTGATCGACCAGCTTAAGGAAATTTCGTTGCCAAATATTAGAATCCTTTTGACCGGGGCCGGTAGGGTAGGTAATGGTGCCAAGGAAATGTTGGATGCCATGAATATTCCCCAGGTAGACGTAGCAGCCTATTTAAAAGAAGATTTTACAACACCCGTCTATTGCCAAATAGATGCTGCGGAGTACAACTTGCGTAAGGATGGCATAAAAGGCAGTAAAGAAGATTTTTTTGCGAATCCGGGGGAATACAAATCCAATTTTTTCCGCTTTGCCAAGGTATCCGACCTTTACATAGCTGGTCATTTCTATGGGGACGGTGCTCCCTATCTGTATACTAGGGAGGATGCCAAACGTCCCCAATTCAAGATAAAAGTGGTGGCGGATATCAGTTGTGATATAGATGGTCCCGTGGCAACAACGATACGCCCATCTACTATCGCAGACCCTATCTACGGTTATGATCCGCATGCGGAAAAAGAAATAAACTACAAAGAAAAACATGCTATTGCCGTAATGGCGGTGGATAACCTGCCCGCAGAACTTCCAAGAGATGCCAGTGACGGTTTTGGTACCGCCTTTTCCAAATATGTCATCCCTGCTTTTTTCAATGGGGATCAAGAAGATATATTGGCTAGGGCCCAAATGACCCATCAAGGAAGGCTAACCCCAAGGTATGCTTATTTAGAAGATTATGTCAACGGTAAGGACTAAACCAAGTTGTTCCCAATACAGATCGTACAAGAGAAATACATGGTACCTAAAAAACGGGAAAACGGTCACTATGACTAAATGAGACCTTTTCAAAATTCAAAGTATGTGGGAAGTTTGACGCCCAAAAAAATATTAACTTGCAGTAACCTATTGGTTATGAGTACGTAAAACTTTAAACTTTTAAGAAGGAAGAAATTCCTTATAATTCCGATAGCAAAACACCTTTTATGCCTTTATGCAAAGGTCTTACGCTAAAAGATGACCAGCTATTTTAGCGCTATGTCCGTTTATTAAATCTTGTACATATCAGGTTTAGAATGTAGATATGCCCAGGCGTTAAGCCCTTTCCTTGGTTCATAATGGTGATAAGATAGGTATGAAAGCCAAGGTGCGGAAAAAGGACCTAGGCAAACTAGTCAAGGGCGCCAAAATATACGCCTTTTTTGATAAGAATGACCATTGAATCCAGCATGCCATATTCTTTGAAATTTCAACAAATTATGCCGTAAATCACTATAAATAGGCTAGTTAACGATAATAATTTGATTGAATAAGCTTAGATGATACATTTAAGGCACCAAATAGCATGTTTTGAAAATAATTACCTACACCTTGTCTTTTAGGCCATTACTGTTGGCGTTTTCTTTTTTTTTATTTTTTAGCAGTTCCGTTCAATCCCAAGACCAAGACGCGGACGGTATACCGGATGCCATGGATAATTGTTTGAATGTGCCTAATCCCGACCAGTTGGATACGGATGGTGATGGCGTGGGTGATGCATGCGATATAGATGACGACAATGATGGTATATTGGATGAGGTGGAAGACCAGATCACCAATTTTGACTCAGTAATAGAGACCTTTACCAGTGGCAGTTTAGCAGGTCAAAATGCTCCTGGATTTCAAAATATTTCTGGAACCGTAGATGTGCAGGATGAAATGGGTCAGTTTGGGGTAACCATTGATCCCCTTTTTGGGAATAATTATATTTCGTTCCATACAGGGCCAGATAACGGGATGAGGTCTGAAACATGGAGCATTGAATTGGGTCAAGCCGTAAGGGCAGGTCAAGAAATCCGGATTGTTTTCCATATGCACATACTCAATAATGGTGATAGGGATTGGGATAACCCGGGACGTATTAACATTAGGGGCGGATTGGGATTTGGTATAGAGGACGAGTTTATTTTTGACACCCCATTTGTACAAAGTAGTGTAGAAGGTTGGGTACTTGTAGATTTTACCCATACCCTTACGCAAGATATTACCCATCTTACATTTTTTGACGAGGGAGAATTCGCTACAAGAGAATCCTTTATAGGGCTGGATGGTTTGGCCATTTCTACTAGTGCAAGGGACTTTGATAGGGACGGCAACGATAATAGTATAGATTTGGATAGTGATAATGATGGAATCTACGATAGCTATGAAAGCGATACGGGCGTAAACATAAATTTGGATACAGATGGTGATGGGATGCTATCAATTACGGAGGCAGAAGCAGTTCTCGGCCCGGGAAACGCAGATGTCGACGATGATGGGTTATTGGGCGTTTTTGACTTTGATAATACCAGTGATTTAACTTTTGATTCCATAGGTATCATTCCCGTTGATTCTGATGGTGATGAAGGGCGGGATTTTGTTGATTTGGATAGTGATGGGGATGGTTGTTTTGATGTTGTTGAAGCAGGATTTACAGACACCAATGGAAACGGGGAATTGGGCGGTGCGGGCATCGTGGTAGATGGTCTTGGCCGTGTTCAAATGAGTGGCGGCTATACACAACCGGTGAGCGATGCCGTATATACTCCAGATACCGTGACCATAACCACCCCTCTTCAAGGGTCAACTATTTGCGAGGGGGAAGATGCTGTTTTTACCGTGGCGGCCAATGCAGCATCGGGTACTTTGGTTTATGAATGGGCAGTTAGTACGGACAACGGATTAACGTATACTGATTTGGCGGAAACCACAAATACCTTGACCCTGATGGCCCAAACGGAAGAAGGACGCTATAGGGTAAGGGTGAGCTCCAGTTTAAACCCTTGTCCACAGGAATCCGAAGCTGATCTTACCCTTGTTCCGCCACCCAATGCGGGCATGGAGGGTAACGCTACGGTCTGTGAGAACGACACCGCTGAAATAGGTCTGTTCGGCCTCCTAGGGGTTGCGGATACCGGGGGGACCTGGGTCCGTGACACGGGAACTGGCGGTACCTTTGATGTGATGGAGGGGGAATTTACCCCCGCGGTTGGGGCGACCACCAGTACCTTTACGTATACCGTCACGGGGACAGGACCTTGTGCTGATGATTCATCGGAAGTAACCATAACTATTTTTCCAGAACCCAATGCAGGGCAGGATAAGGAGTTGACGGTTTGTCAAGATGCTATGGATCAGATTGATTTGAACGATGAATTGGGAGATGCCGATACCAATGGAACTTGGATGCGGACCTCGGGCGACAATGGGGATTTTGATGCCTTGAACGGCTTTTTCACCCCTAGTTTGGATGCCACTGACAGTACCTTTGAATATCGGGTGCAAGGCCCAGGCCCTTGTGCTGATGCTACCGCACAGATAACCATACGTTTTCAAGCCCTACCAGCACCCGTTGCCATGGATGACGTTTTTTCCTGTGAGCAATTTATCCTGCCCCCTTTACCTGCCGGAAGCACCTATTTTACGGGATCAGAGGGTACGGGAAACCAATTGCAAGAGGGGGATGTCATCACCGGGGATAGCATGATCTATATTCTTACTACAGGTACTAGTCCTGAAGCCTGTACCAATGAGAGCTCGTTCATGGTCACTATTTTGTTCGCGCCAGATTTGGTATTAAACCCTTTGGAGACCATCTGTGTTGATAGTAATGGCGTATTCCAACCCATATTGTTAGGCGAGGATTTTGGGGATGGTTTCATATATACGTGGACCCCATCCAATGTTTTGGATGGAAACGGTCTTGAAGAAGCCCTTTTCATGGCCGAAACCCCGGGGGAGTATACGGTAACGATCAGGCCAAGGCAATTGGCCCCCGGTGAATGCGAGAGTACGGCCACGATAACAGTAGAGGCCAACCCCATACCGGATACCGTTAGTGTGGAACTGGTGAGGGACAGTTTTGTGATAGGAGGGTTGAACGTTGTGGTAACGGTGAACAACGATCCGTCCATTGCCGACCGCTTTGAATATAGCTTGGACGATCCGGATGGCCCTTTCCAAATCTCTAATATCTTTAGGGAGGTGGAAGCGGGCGTACATAGGGTATACGTAAGAAGCCGGTTTGGATGTGGGGCTATCCCAAGCGATGTCTTTTTGGTGGTCAACTATCCCAATGTGTTCACGCCAAACGGGGACAACACCAATGAGACATGGAACGTTCTGGGCTTTGATAACGATTTGACTTTGGGCGAGGAGATTTTTGTTTTTGACCGCTATGGCAAACTCTTGGTACAGCTCGCCCCAGGAGGGGAAGGCTGGGACGGTACCTTCCAAGGAATAGACCTACCGTCTTCAAGTTATTGGTTTACGGCCAGTTACTTTGATGTTACCACCGATCAGAACGTATCTTTTAAGGGACATTTTGCATTAAAACGCTAAACAATAGGAAGAACGACCTTGTACAAATTGTATATCAAATTGTTCAAAACTTTGGTGATAAAATAGTTGATGATGTAAACCATTTTGGGATAAAAAGGAGAAGAAAATAGTATATTGAAAGACTTTTTATACAACAAATGCGGTTTAACTGGATTGTTTCTTTAGATACCAACGATGAGATAAAAAAACGCTGTCTGGATATGGAGTACCTCCTAAGACAGAAAATATCCAAATTCCTGATCGGCAACTGGGATGACCTCATGGATGATTTTGATCATCTGGTATTTGATGTGGATATGGTTACCAAAGAAATAAAGATTTCCAATCAGTCGCCCGTATTCTTAAAAACGGTCATCGAGAAAGACTTCTATCGGGAATTCAATCCTAATTTCCGGCTTGATCATAATACCGTTTCGGATAGGCCTTAATTATTCTACAACCACCTCCCAATGGGCAATGGGATGTTTCTTAGGCGCCGTATAGCAAGCAATAGCCTTTAATTTTAAGGAAAAAGTATCCAGGATTTCCAATGTTTTTATTTGTACAACCTTGGTTTCCCCTGCTGCTATTTCCAGTAAGGGCGGGCTGCCGTAAAATGAAAATTCCGTAGCATTTTCTAACAGCAAACGACTACTACAGCTATTCTTAAGCTGTATTTCCAGTATCTTGGAATTTTCCAGATAGGAAGCTTTTTCTATGTGTACACTGGCTTCCAAAAGGGGAACCAATACTTCCTGCTTACCAACCAACAACTCATTAAAAACGGCAACCGTACGGCCAGCGAACAAGGCCTCCTTTAAACTGGTTTCCGTTTTTTCTTTTGCAAAGACCAAGGTAATGGGTCTGGAATTTCCTTTTTCCATATAATCCCATTCCACAAGGCCATGTACATCGCTGGTGCCCATAATGGTCAAATCGTGTTTTAAGGCCAATGCTAAAGAAGCATCATCAAAGTAGCCGGTATTGATCACCTCAATACCATGGAGTTCCCCTTTCTTTAGGCGTTCTTCTTGAAAATCCGTCCAAATTGGATTTCCGGTAGGGGATAACCAAGACCAATTGGGATGGTTCCAAAAAACAAAAGCCCCTTGACGTTTAGCTTCGGCAAACTGGAGAACGGAATCCTTTTCCATCAATCTATTGGCATCATTAATAAAAACGGCGTTACAATGCCCAATAGGATTTCCCCGTGTTATTTCAGTACCGTTGATCACCATAAGATCGTGTTCCTTGGCTTCTTCCAAGGCCAGTTGAAAAGCACGGTTTCTATCCGGGTGGGGAATATCATCTTTATGGGGTTGGTATTCCAAATGTTCGGTAAGGGAAATAACGTCCAGATTGTCCCGCAGCGCTTCCTGCACACGAATGGTGGGCCAAACCTCCCCATCGGAAAAAACCGTATGTTGGTGTAAATCGGTTTTAAGGGTAACATATCCGGCAATATCAGGAAAGGCCAATGCCCTAGTACTTGTATGACTATGGTTTTGGGCAAAGCCAAGGACCATCGATAATAAAAGAAAAATACCTAATGCTGTCTTCATCCCAATACGTTTTACGTCCAAAAATAGGGAATACCTTCCCGGCTAAGGTCAATGGTCCGTTATTAGAGTTGTAATGGATATTTTTTTAAAAGATAGTGGTGTCCTAGCACCAATACACTTCCAAAAACTGCCGTAAATAGAAATGCTGTAGGTGAGGTTATATTTTTAAAGACTTCGAGTACGGTGGTCCAAGGTGCGGTAAGCACGTTCCAGCTGTTCAAACGGGCCACCCTGCCCAGATAAACACCATAACCACTCAAAAAACAGCAGATGAATAGCAGGATACGAACCGTTCTTGCTTTATAAAACAGACCGTAGAAATACGTCATGAGTTGCAAGGAATATAGGCCCATAGCCAATGCCAACAATGCGTAAACCAGCAATAAGAACACATCTAAAAATAGTAGGTAAGGACTGGATAGCTGTAAATGGATAAGGTCCGTAAATACATATGGGGCGTTGGGTAAGAACAGGAGCCATAGAATGGCAAAGGACCATCTACCCCAAGTATTTGCTATAAGCGTTGGATACTTATACAAGAACAAGGTTATGCCCAATGGGATAAAGGCTAGGATGAGGTTCCAGCCCATAAAAAGCAAGAAAAAGCTATGCGTAAGCTTAATTCGCAACACCAACAATCCAATGGCCAACAATGTCGCGATAGTAAAGTAGCTTGTTTTAATGTAGTTCCTAAAAATAAAATGTTTAAAATCCATAAATGATAGGAATATAGAAATAGAAAATGGCAATAGGGATGTTCCATAGCATGCATAAAGCGGCATTTCTTAATTCCGATTTTTTGGGAAAAGGGATTAATTGTAATGCTAAAAGACCTAGGAAATACGTAAAATTCACCCCAATAATTATGAGAACCGTGATAAAATAAGTATCAATGGCCGGTGCATTTGGTTGAAGCAAAAAGTAGCTTAAGGTAAGGTGGCCACCTACTACTATTGAACTTAGGGTAATGGTATGCGCACCTTTACAAATGAGACTGGCCAGAGTTATTTTGTTCATGCTAACTGTTTTGGAAAGGGCCGCAATACTAAAGATTACGACCCTATCATCAACCAACTAAGATTTCTTTTTTAAGCTTGGTCCCAATCGATACGCCTTGAGGCGAACATCACCAACGCCAATATGGTAAATAGCCCAATACTCCCTACCAGCAGCGCATAGCTTTCCAATTGTATGATGACGAAGATAAAAGTGTATAACGCAGTTAAAGAGGCTAAAATGAGCAGGACAAACTTTTTACTTTTTAAGATGCTTTGGGAGTAGAAGGTAATGAGTCCTATTACCGCTGTACCCGCAATAGCATAGGCTTTAAGAAAGCTTTGATGTTCAGAGATAGAAATCAAGAGGGTATAGAACAACACCAAGGCCAACCCGATCATGAGGTATTGAAATGGATGTATGTGGATGCCACTTACGGTTTGCAACAGAAAGAAAACCAGAAAAGTGAGAGCAATGACCAAATATCCATATTTAGCGGAGCGCTCACTCTTTTGATATTCATCTACGGGGACGAGCAGTTCCGTGCCAAAGGAAAATTTGGAAAGGTTGGGCAAGGAGCCAAAAAAGGCTTGTTCAAACTGTCTATTGGTCTGTAAAACCTTCCAATTGGCCACAAAACCTTGGTTCGTCACTTCTTTTGCCTCATCTTCCTCCGGTAAGAAATTCCCGGTAAAGTTGGGGTCCTTCCAATTACTTTCCATATGCAGTGTGGTCTCTTTTCCTATTGGTACAAAACGCAACCGTGCACTTCCGTTGATTTTTATGGACGTGGAAAAAGGAACGTTAGCTTCTTTGGGCCACGCTTTTTGGGATAAGAAGGGGCTTTCCAGGTTATGTAAGGTAACATAGTTTGTGTGATACGAGTTGGTATTGTCCGTATCACTGAATTTGGGTAAAAAGGTGGTTGAAGCTGGGCCCAATTGCATGGTAATTTGGTTTTTTATGCCTTTAAGGTTGGAACTTTTGATGAGGACGATGGCTTTTTCCCAGAGCACATCTTCCGGCAGGACATCTTTGGAACTAAAATCCGGCACCCCAAAAGTTCCCTTAATATCAAGTACACTTTCAAAAACCGAAGTTTCATAAATGCCCCGCTTTTTTTTGATGCCGTCCACTTGGGAATCCATATGCAATTGCTCTGGGAAAAAATAGGCATATTTGATTTTTGTGGTTCGAATACGTTTGCTCTTTTTTAGTGCTTCATCATAACTAGTGGATTCCGTGTAGGTTTTATAAGGTATGCGCAATACCGGGCCCATAAAAAGGACCTCCTCCCCCCAAAGCTGTCCTACTTCTTTTACGACGTCTTGTTGGCGTTGGGCCCGTTCCCGTATAAGGTCCTTAATAAAAATCAGGGGAATCAAAAGAACCAGAATAATAAAGCCGATCATGAGCATCCTAGCCGTAGTACTGGTGCGTATCCAATTTCCAAATCCTTTGTAATTTTTAGTTGTTTCCATCTTTTTATTGTTTTAGTAGATATGTTCATGGTTTACTGTTTATGATTTAAGTAAATGTATCATTTCACTTTAAATAATTCTTTAAGACACTAAAATCATCAACTAAAATAACTCAGAGT
>CALGQU010000104.1 GCA_937959125.1 uncultured Croceitalea sp. | reverse complement strand
GGATATAATTTAAAGAAAGTCAGGCTGCGCCATAGCCATTCCAGCGGTCCGTAAGCAAAACGTTGTAGCCACCATTTGCTGAACCACATTTGCAATGCGATAAAGACCAGGGAAATCAAAAAAGTATAAAGTTGCCGCAGTTCGCCTATGAACCCAAGCCCCCATCCAAAAAGGAAAAAGGTAAATAGGACGCTTTGGGAAACGTAATTGGTGAGTGCCATACGGCCATAGGGTGCAAAAGCATTCAATCGATCCTGCCATTTTACCTTAAGGTATAGCAATGCAAAAAGCGCAATATAAATCAGTGTCATGGCTACATTGCCTACGTCCATCGCGGTAAGTCCTATCATGGCGTTCCAGCTTTTCATCGTAAAATTCTCCCCCATGCTGGCAAAAGCGGCTGCCATACCACCAAAGGATAGCACCAAGACTATGGTAGCATATAAAAGTACCTTTTTAATGAATTTCCGATTTTCCTCCAACCGCTTAAAAAAATCCATCCGACCTACATAGAGTCCAACCAAAAAGAAAGCAAAGGTAAAATACCCCCTACCAAAAACACCATATTGAAATTCTGCCTTGTCCACATGCCCTTCAGTGGCGTTTGTGGCAAAGACGTCCAGCAGTGTACCATTTTTAAGGGTATCGTAATAGGTCAACAGATCGGGGCTACTCGGATTCATTTCAGTACCCCCAAACATGGGATCCCCACCAGTAGCCATAAATACTAAAAACCGACCTAAGCCTAGGAAAATTAAGGCGGATATACCCAAAACCCATTTGTTGGGAAGTTTGTAAAAGGGAATTAGAAAAATTCCCAAGAATGCATACACGGTTAAAATATCGCCCCTGTAAAAAAGACTGTGTACAAAACCAATGCCCAGCAATAACAACAGCCGCCATAAGAACCGTCCACCA
The DNA here is from genome assembly GCA_937959125.1 of uncultured Croceitalea sp. Classification (GTDB taxonomy): domain Bacteria; phylum Bacteroidota; class Bacteroidia; order Flavobacteriales; family Flavobacteriaceae; genus Croceitalea. The sequence goes on along the minus strand of CALGQU010000104.1, from coordinate 13,290 downwards.
AAATAGCCACCGCGTTTATGCCCGTTATCCATTTGGATAAAGAAGCTCAACCCAAACAAAAATGAAAATAGAGCAATGAATTTTCCCCTAAGAAAAAAACCAATAAAACCGTCTACAATATCGTCCGACAGACCTTGATGTACGGCTTCGTTAAAGCCGGCAGGGGGCATGGATCCCAAATAATTTTCCACAACATGGCAGATGACGATTCCGGCTAAGGCAAAGCCCCTAAGGGCATCAATGATATGGATTCTTTTAAATGGCGATGGATCGGTCGTGGTTGTCATGATTTTTTTGATTGATGATTTGATGAATATAAGACTCTAATATACAACCATTTGTTACACTTTTATCGGGGCGTATTAAAAAAAGTTGTTACAAATATCCACGTGGCTGTTGGAGTTGTTTGTAGAACTATGTTAGCTAACAAGATCCTCGTTATACTAGGGCTCCCAAATTTTGGTTCCCTAAGTTGCCATTTTTTTGTACTTTAACAAAAATCACCAAAGTGCAGCAATGGCAGTACATACTTTTGATTGTCCTTGGGGCGTATCTGGCCTTGAGTCTATTCCTTTATTTTTTGCAGGACTATTTTTTGTTTAAACCGGAAAAGCTGCCACCGGAATTTCAATTTTATTACGAGAACCAGCAAACGGAGGAATACAATATAGAAACTAGGGACGGGGCCACAATCAATGGATTGCGTTTTATAGCCAAAAACCCTAAGGGGGTGGTCTTTTATTTAAAAGGAAATTCCAAGAGCATTAAGGGTTGGGGCAAGTTTGCGGTAGATTTTACCCGCCACGGTTACGATGTGATCATGGTAGACTACAGGGGCTTTGGCAAAAGTACCGGAAGACGGACCCAAAAGGCCGTAAAACGTGATATGCAAGTTGTGTATAACAAAATAAAGGAGAAAGTGCCGGAAAAATATATCATTCTCTATGGTAGGTCCTTGGGTTCTGGTTTTGCCACTAAATTGGCCTCTATGAACAATCCTAAAATGCTTATTTTGGATGCTCCTTATTATAGTTTGAGCAAGGTAGCCAAAAAGTTCATTCCGTTTATGCCATTATCATTGCTCATAAAGTTTCCAATGCCCACCTACAAATGGTTAAAATACGTTAACTGCCCTATTCATATTATCCATGGTACGGACGATCGTTTGATACCCTATAAAACAAGTGTAAAACTCTCGCGTATCAAGGCAAAAATAACCACCTTACATACCGTAATAGGAGGTGGTCACAAGAATTTGAACACCTTTGAATCCTACCATAAGATGCTTTCGGAAATTGTAAATGCCAGGCCCAAAAAGGTCAATTTAGAAGGGTCCAGCATCGATGTTATCCATACTTCAAGACCCACCAATGCAAAAGTTTAAAAAGTTCCTTAAGGTTCTTGCTTTTCTTTATATCCTAATCACCATAATGTTGTATTTCTTTCAAGAAAAATTAATTTTTCAACCAACTAAGCTTCCCCAAGACTATCAATACACTTTTTCAGAGCCTTTTACGGAATTTTCTTTGGAAGCTAAGGATGGTGCCGTATTGAACGCGATCCATTTTAAACGGGAAGATCCTAAAGGCGTTATCCTGTATTTTCATGGGAATGCAGGTGACTTGGCCAGATGGGGGGAGATTGCCACCTTTTTTACCAAAAAGGGGTATGATGTGGTTCTGATGGATTATAGAACCTACGGCAAGAGCACCGGAAAATTAGGGGAAGACAAGCTGTTTGCGGATGCACAGTTGTTTTATGACTATGTTTTGAAACGGTATCCAGAGAAAGAAATTCTGGTATATGGGCGTTCCTTGGGGGCCACTTTTGCCACCCATGTAGCCTCCAACAACAGTCCTGCTAAATTGGTATTGGAAACCCCATTTTACAATCTCTATGCTGCGGCCAAACATCGTTTTGCCTTTCTGCCCTTAAAACTGTTGTTGCGGTATCGGTTTGAATCCAACAAATATATTCAAAATGTAAAGTGTCCTTTGGTAATTTATCATGGCACCGAGGATTCCGTAGTACCTTATGAATCGGGCAAACAACTTTTTGAAATGGCCCCGACACCTAAGAAGTTTATTACCGTACCACATGGGAAACACAATAATTTAGGCACTTTTCCCGAGTATCTAGATAGTATCGATGCGGTTTTATCCCTCAAATAGGTTGGAGGAGAGGTAGCGGTCCCCGCGATCACAGACTATGGAAACAACCACGCCTTCCTTGAGTTGGGAGGCTAAGCGTAATGCCACCGTTGCCGCCCCACCGCTACTCATGCCCGAAAAGATGCCTTCTTCACGCGCTAGGCGTTTTGCCATACTAACAGATTCATTTTCATCAACATAAAGAATATCATCCACTTTATCCGGATTGTAAATGCTGGGAACGTAAGCTGGTGACCATTTGCGTATGCCCGGAATACGGGAACCCTCCTTGGGCTGTACCCCAATGATATTTATATTGCTGTTTTGTTCTTTTAAAAAGGTGGATGTTCCGGTAATAGTGCCTGTTGTACCCATACTGGATACAAAATGGGTGATGCTATGGTCGGTTTCCGTCCAAATTTCAGGGCCGGTGGTTTTGTAATGTGCCTTCCAATTATCCGGATTGTCAAATTGGTTCAAGCTTTTATATCCTTCGTTCTTGACTTTATTTAAAGCATAATCCCGTGCGCCTTCGATACCTATATCTGATGGGGTCAAAGTTACCTTTGCCCCGTAAGCACGCATGGTCTGTACCCGTTCTTTTGTTGAATTTTCTGGCATTACGAGTTCAATATCCAAACCGTAGGCAGAAGCTACCATAGCCAAGCCAATTCCTGTATTTCCGCTTGTAGCTTCGATAAGTTTGGTATTGGTAGCAAAATCACCGCGTTCCAAACCTTCTTTAATCATATTTAAGGCAGGGCGGTCTTTAACGCTACCGCCAGGATTATGGCCCTCCAATTTAAAAAGCACCTGCACATTGGGGTTGGTGTTTAATACCTTAGAAGCTACCATGGGGGTATTTCCGATCAAATCTAAAATGGACTTAGTCATTTGTAGGAGTCTTTATTTTTATTTCTGGGGTATGGAATACTTTGGAGTTTGGAGGTATGGAGGCGGTAACCCAAGCGTTGCCTCCAATGATGGAGTTTTCTCCAATAACCGTTTCGCCACCCAAAATAGTCGCATTGGCATAGATGGTAACGTTAGATTCAATTGTGGGGTGCCGTTTGGTCTCTTTAAGGGATTTAGCTACATAAAGGGCACCCAAGGTAACCCCCTGATACAGCTTGACGTAATCTTTGATAATTGCGGTTTCCCCAATGACAACACCGGTGGCATGGTCGATAAAAAAGGAATCCCCAATGGTTGCCCCTGGATTAATATCCACTCCGGTTTGTCTATGGGCATATTCCGTCATTAAACGGGGTACTAAAGGAAATCCTTTTAAATATAGGATATTGGCCAAACGGTAAATGGCTATTGCGTAAAAACCGGGATACGCCATATATACTTCTTCAATGGACAAAGAAGCCGGGTCACAATTTAGGATGGCCTGCGCATCCCTATTAAGTTTTTCCAATACTGTTGGCAAAGAGGCCACATAACTTTCCCAGATTTTCTTGCACGGATGTTTTGTATCCCAACAGGCCAAATGGACCAAATCATCAAACTGTTGTTCCAAAAGTTCCAGATTTTGCTCAATTTCGGTGTTGCTATCAAAAAGGGTATAAAAAAGGGTGTCCGTAAAAGCTTCTGTATTTCTTTTTATCCTATAGTCTAAGTGGGGTTGTACTTTGTGCTTTTTTAATTGCGCTATTATTTCTGATTTGTTCATGGGTTATGGCAAGTTTGCAAGGCCCAAATTTAGCTAATCTTAAAAAATAGCACTTTTAAAAATGGTTAACTTTAGCATAAATTATTTAAGGTACCTATGGAATCGGATATAAAGATAACTAAGGAAGTATTTCAATTTTTCAAGAAACTTGCCCAAAATAATAACCGGGAATGGTTTACAGAACATAAAGCGGTCTTTAAGATCCATGAAGCGCAAATGAAAACTTTCTTTGGACGGCTGATGGAGGTTATGAACAAGCATGATCAGCTTGAAAAAATGAAAATGTTCAGGATTTATAGGGATGTTCGCTTTTCCAAGGACAAAACCCCGTACAAAACCCATTTTGCCGTTTCTTTTGCCAGGGCAGGAGCATCAAGGCGTGGCGGCTACTATCTATGTATACGACCTGGAGAAAGCTTTATGGCCGCTGGTTTTTGGGATCCCAATAAGGAGGATTTGTTTAGAATACGTAAAGAACTGGAAATGGACGCCGAACCTATGAGGTCCATAATAAACGATAAGGACTTCAAAGCAGTTTGGGGTACTATGGAAGGGGAAACCCTAAAAACGGCCCCAAAAGGTTTTGACAAGGAAGATCCCAATATTGACTTGATACGACATAAACAATTTATATTTACCCGGCATTTTGGGGATGAGGAAGTACTATCCGAAGATTTTTTAGAGACGGTAAACACCAGTTTTAAAGCCATAAGGCCTTATTTTGACTTTATGGGTATGGTATTGACCACCAATCTAAATGGCGAATCCTTAATAGACTAGCTCTTCTTCCAAAAGTTGCACTTGGTCCTTTAACCGCTTTACTATCATGTTCATCATGCGCTTGTTCAGTGCGGATGAATGCTGTATATAAATAGTATATTCCTCTACGGTAAACAACCCAATGACCATCCCTTTTAGGGAATTGCGGAATTTGATGTCTTTTTGAAGGGATTTTTCAATATACCCCAAACGTTTTTCCAAAGGTAATTGGTAGAAAACATTCTTGTGTTTTGCAATATAGTTTTTGAATACGGCCAAGAACAAGTCGTTCTGCATCTTAAGAATGGGACGCAAAGTTTCATTTTGAAACCGCTCACCCTTACTCATCATGTCATTGATTTGGGTGGTTTTTAATTGGGGACGTGCCGTTAGCAACCGGGGTGACCTATCATTCATAACCAAGAGCTTTGTCTAAAGTTACATCTTGCCATGGGTCAAAAGGAAATGGGGATAAAGTACTTGTTAACGGGTTATGAACAAGGGTGCCCTATACAACCTATGAATTTGTACTTTTAATGGGAATTAAGGACACCTATGAAATTTGGCAAGGTTGAACAACCAGAACTTATTGATTTTACCTTTCCTACGGACCATGCGGCAACGGAAGTGCTGTTGGGCACAACCAAGTCAAAAGAACCGTTTAAGGTTTCTGTGGGATGTGCCAAATGGAACCGTCAAGATTTGAAGAATTTTTATCCTAGGGGAACTAAGGATGAACTTTCCTATTATGCAAGCCAGTTCAACAGTATAGAGCTTAATGCTACCTTTTACCGCATTTTCCCTGCTGAAACCTATGAAAAATGGTATGATAGAACGCCTTCCAGTTTTACGTTTTTTCCAAAAATGACCAATGAGGTGAGCCATCTCCGTCGAATGAACGATAAAGTCTATGCCATTTCCGATCGTTATTTGGAGGTTACCTCTTTATTAAAGGATAAGTTAGGGACCATATTTTTACAAATGCACAATAATTTTGGACCCAAAAATTGGGACAGGGTGGTCAACTTTGTCGACTATTGGCCCAAGGAATTTCCGTTGGCCATGGAATTTAGGCATACTGATTGGTTTAATGATCCCGTAGTTGCACAGGAGCTGTATTATCTTTTAGAAGAAAATGGGATTGCCAATGTATTGGTAGATACTGCCGGGAGAAGGGATATTATGCATATGCGTTTGACGACCAACGAAGCCTTTATACGTTATGTAGGGGCCAACCATACAACAGATTATCAAAGATTGGACGATTGGGTGGTACGCTTAAAAGAATGGAAAGATAAGGGCTTGCGAAACATCCATTTTTTTGTCCATCAGAATATGGAATTGGAATCCCCATTATTGGCAGCCTACTTCATTGACAGTTTAAATAGTACTTTGGGGATGGACATTACCGTACCTAAAACCTTGGGTGGACAACAGAAAGGCCTTTTTTAGTAGGGCATTCCCACTTCTACAAACGTATTTTTGGTATGCAAGCTAGGTGGATAGGGAGAAGCCATACAGCATGTGGAACCCAAGTAAAATAAAGCTAGTTCATCCATGATGGAAACAGTTTTCCCTACCTTGACGTTCCCATGTAATGCTATGGTCCCAACTGCCGGTCCCCCAATCACGGAAAGATGCCAGATCTTACCGGTGGTATCTGCAAGATCAATAGTATACCGCTCGTTTCTAAAAGCGGGCAATGATGGGTTCTGTTTGTATATCCAAGGTCTAAGTACGACCAAATCCCCGGGGATGTGCTGTATTCTTCTAATGGTGCCTGTAACGGGGGCATGAATACGGTGGTAGTTTTTATTATGTAAAAAAACATTGGTAAAATTGTAATCCTTGGGAATATCACCCTCCTTTAACCCAAAAACGGTCTCAACGCTCCGGAGTTCCCCTTTTATATTGGCAAGCCCCATTTGTTCAATTTGGGCTTCCTCACACAAGAGCCCCTCACAAGGCCAAGCGTATTTATGGGATTGTTTGGGCAATTCCTTGAATTCCCTTGTAAAGAAATCCTGAAAAGTATCAAAAGTGGCTTTCCCAAAAGGAGGTTTAAATTTTTCCAAATAGTTTTCATCTTGATAATTGATACGCAGGTAGGGTTTGATAATGTGTTTTGAAATAGGTTTTTGGTAGAATTTGGTATACCAACAAGAAATCTTTTTTTGCAGCTTGTTTGGTAGGCCTCCCCATAATTGTACGGATAGAAACTTATAAAAATAAGCCCTCCAATAGGGGACTTTAAAAATGGTAAAGTTAGAATCGGAATAGTAGGGTGCTGTAGTTTGCATGATGATTGCTGTTTTTTAATTGATTAGCCCCTTAAATTATTTTATCCGTACTTTGGATACCAGCGAATTAAGAAAATTTTATTCTGAACTTAACAAATTTTATAATTATGCAATTCCTACTGTTAAAAGACCTTTCTGAGGTCTAAAAACTTCATCAACCCGTATATCTGATATAATTTTGTAAATAAAAAGACATGCGATTCCATACTAGAAAATGGGTAAAACCAGAAGACTTAAATGCCAACGGCACCTTATTTGGCGGTAAGGTTTTGGCTTGGATAGATGAAGAGGCAGCCTTATATACGATTATACAATTGGAGAGTAAAAAAGTAGTCACCAAGTACATGTCCGAAATCAATTTTATGAGCACGGCCGTAGAAGGTGATATTGTTGAAATTGGCATTGAAGTGGTGAAGTTTGGGAAGAGTTCCCTGAACCTTGACTGTGAAGTACGCAACAAAATGACAAGGGAAACCATCGTTACCGTAGATAACATCATTATGGTAAACCTGGGCGATAATGGCAAACCAAAACCCCATGGTAAACGCAAGATTGAATATGTAAAGGACCGTTTGGCCAAAAAAGAACAAGAAACCAACCCTAACGCTTAGCTTTGCTGTAAATCGGTTGCCACGGCCTGTACATCATCCATTACCCGTAGTAAGTTCCCGCCCCAGAGTTTCGCAATTTCTTTTTCAGAATAACCCCTTTTGACCAATTCTTGGGTCACATTTTTGGTTTCGGAAGCATCGGACCATCCTTCAATTCCGCCACCACCGTCAAAATCAGAACTGATACCTACGTGGTCAATACCCATTTTTTCAACCATATAATCAATATGGTCCACAAAATCCGCTACATCAACTGCCGGCGGGGCAGTAGTGTCCTTGGCTACAAGTTCCCTGGCCAGCTTAAGTACCTTGGGATAATTGTCCATAAAAACTTCTTTTTGCACATCGCTCAAGGATGAAAAAGCGGAACGTTCATACCAAGCTAAGCCCAAAGAGTCTGCCACATGTTGATGAATGGTTTTCATATGTGCCGCCCTGGCATCATGTTTTTTGGCATTCAAATAAGAACTGAACGCTACGGTTTGCACAACACCACCATTTTCTTTGAGCAACTGCAACTGTTCGTCGTCTAAATTTCTACTGTGGTCACACAACGCCCTAGCGGAAGAGTGTGAAGCAATAATCGGTGCCTTACTTAAAGTGATCATCTGTTTCATGGATTCCTTGGATGGATGGGAAATATCTATCATTATCCCAAGTCTATTCATCTCTTTTACAGCATTTTCACCAATTTTACTTAAACCATTATATAGCCATGTACTATCTTTTTCCCCGGTATTGGAATCACAGAATTGGCTATGCCCGTTGTGTGATAAGGAGATATAGCGTGCGCCCATTTTATGGTAGGTTTCAAATAGGGACAGGTCTTCCCCGATAGGATATGCATTTTCTACCCCGATCATGGCCGCTTTTTTTCCAGCCTTATTCAAATCCCGCACATCTTGGGAGGTAAGTGCCAACCCTATTTTATCAGGGGCATAGCTTTCACAAAGCCGGTGTATGGCCTCAAACTTGGCCATTGCGTTTGCCGAAGCCTTTTTGTAACCATCTGCATTTAAGGAATCCTGTCCCGTGTACACGATCAACCAGACAACATCGAGTCCTCCTTCAATCATTTTAGGTAAATCTACCTGTGTATCAAGCTTTTGGGTGTATTTTATACTGTCCGTGAAATTCTTGACATTGATATCGCAATGCGTATCTATTGTAATCGTTTTTTCATGAATACGGCTTACTTTATCCTCAAAACTTTCCGTACTGGTTTTGGGCTCTTCGTTACAAGAAATCAAATAAATGCAACAAACGAATAGAAGGGCCTTTTTCATCTTTAAGATTTTTATACCTACAAATAAAGCATTTTGACAACAAATTACGGGTAACAGGGAACAATTAATTGGTTAAGCTTGATTAAATGAGGAGTTTTAAATTTATATAAACCAGATTGTTAGCTTTTTTATTGAAGCAAACACTCAAAAACGAAGTACTGGATTTGGACACACGGGAGTTACTAATGCATTTATCAAAACTGGAAAACGGCTTGGATAGATACTCATTTACGGAGTTGAACACCAACGAAGCGAACCGCTTAAAAAAATCTTTTGAATCGTTTAAAAACGGCTTGGAGGAAAAGGTATTTGGCATGCCAACACCAGAACCGGTAGAAGTCTCCCTTAAGAATAAGAAAGTAAAGTCAAAACCACTAGAAGATCATTCTATGATCGCCAAGGTAAGCCATGAGATACGGACTCCGTTAAATGGAATCGTAGGCTTTATCGACTTGCTTAAAGAAACGGAACTTAGTCCCAAACAGCAAGAGTTGATCAAGGCACTGGATACGGCATCCGGAAATTTAACGGACATCATTAACGAATTGTTGGAGTTTTCAAAGCTCGCTTCCGGTCACGAAACTTTTGAGAACGTACCCTTTAATCTCAAAAACCTCATCACCGAAGTCGCATTTTTATGCGAAACCTTGATTACGGATAGCCAGGTAGAACTATCCGTTCATTTGGACAAAAACTTACCGGAACAGCTTCTAGGGGATCCTTCCAAACTCTCGCAAATACTGTTGAACCTTTTGGGCAATGCCGTAAAGTTTGTAGAGAAAGGCAAGATCAGTTTGGAAGCCGTCTTAAAATCCGACCAACAAAACAGGGTATACGTGGAATTTCTAGTGGCGGATACCGGTATTGGTATTGCCAATGATAAATTGCAGCGCATTTTTGAATCCTACAAACAAGCAGAGGACGATACCCAATTAAAATACGGAGGTTCTGGTTTAGGCCTTAGTATCGTAAAGGAATTAGTAGATCGAATGGACGGACTCATCGCCGTAAAAAGTGCTTTGGGTGCCGGGAGTACCTTTAAGGTTACCCTTCCTTTTGAAAAAACGAAAAAACAAGATATTGCTTTGCCCAAAAGACCTGGGAAGTCTGTTCCGCGGAGTCTTAAACATGCCAAAATATTGGTTTTTGAGGATAATGTGCTCAATCAACAATTAATGGAGAACAGGCTAAAGTCTTGGGGTTGTAAACCCTTTATAACGGACAATGGCCTATACGGTCTTCAATTGTTGGAAAATCATGAATTCGATTTGGTATTGATGGATTTGAGGATGCCAAAGATGAACGGTTTTCAGATTACGGAATGTATTAGACAAAACAGACATGATCATATTAGAACCGTACCGATAATTGCACTTACCGCAGATTTTAGCATTGCGGATAAAGAGTACTGTAAAAGAATAGGAATAACGGATTACATTTTAAAACCCTACAATGCGGATGAATTGCAGCGGACGATGCAAGAACTAATTGCTGAAAGGGAAAAGCAAAGCGAAAGAGAGATAAGCCAAATAAATATTGGTCAAGCTTCAGCCTTAATTAATTTGAACCTGTTGTATGAAGAATGTATGGGCGAAAAGGACACCTTGACAGAGTTGATACAACTTTTTAAAAAAAATATGTATGAGTTTATTGGCAATGTACGTATGCATTTGACCAATAACGATAGCAGAGGTATTGGGTTTGCCGTACACAAAATAAAATCCTCCTTAAAAATGTTGGAAGCCACGACCTTGGCCCAAATTTGTAGCAAGCTTACGGAAGCCAGCGATGCTGCTGCCTATGAAGCCTTGGAAAAATACTATAAACAATTCTTAAACGAATACCCTAAGGTAGAAGAAGCCATAGATATAGAACTTAACAAATTATGAGTAAATATTAGTATTAATTAAAACAAGCCCCCAAATTGAAACCTAAAAACCTACTACTTGCGGAAGACGATCCTATGTTGGCTTCCCTACTAAAATTTCGCCTTGAAAAAGAAGGCTATACTGTGACTTTAATGCCGGACGGTAAAGCCGTTAAGGAATGTCTTACGACAACTTTACCGGATGCTATTATCAGTGATGTGATGATGCCTTATTTTTCGGGTATTGAGTTGGTGGATTATTTGCGGAATGAGTTGAACTCAAAAATCCCCATCATTCTAATTTCAACAGCCTCCAACGAAGAAAACATAATCAACGCCTTGAAAATGGGGGCCAATGATTTTTTGGCAAAACCCATTAGCCCAACAGAACTATTGATACGTGTAAATAGAGAAATAGAAAGACAACAAATTAGTTGAAGTTAAGCACTTACCATATCCTTTTTATGATCAAGCCCCCCAAGATCCATACGGATTTATTGTGGGACCTCACTGTTTTGTTCCTTGGGTTGGCGGTACTTTATTTTGTTGCTATCTTTTTCTTTAGGAATAAAGCTAGTCGCTTGTTCCGTAAAAGAAGGGCCAAACGAAAGGAGTTGGCACCGATCATCAGTAATTTTTTGTTCCATTGTTCCAGTGATCCAAAAGAAGCCCAAAAAGAATATGTAGAACTTAAGATCGGTATCCGTGAGTATCTGGCGGACAACTATTTTAGGAAAATCCTTTCCGATATTCTTTTTGACCTTCAAAAGGATGTTGCAGGGGATACCAGACAGCGATTGTTTAAATTATTTGTACAATTAGGGTTACACCATGATTCCTACAAAAAACTGAAAAGTTGGCGTTGGGATGTTGTTGCCCAGGGAATCTTGGAACTTGCCCAAATGGAGGTAAGCCATTCTTTTCAATATGTTGCCAAATTTATCAACGACAAACGTGGGATTGTTAGGAAACAAGCAGAGCTGGCCGTAGTGTATTTGAAAGTAGAGGGTATCGATTATCTATTGGATAACACCAACTACAATCTAAGCGAATGGCAACAGTTAAAGCTTATGGAATCCTTAGAATCCATAACGGATTACAATCCACCTAAGTTTAAAACTTGGCTTATTTCCGAAAATAAGGACGTGGTGCTTTTTTCATTACGCTTGATCAAGCAATATAACCAGAATGATGCTATGGAATCCATTATTTCCTTAGTAAAACACAAGGATAATGATATTAAGATTGCAGCGGCCAATTGCATACAATACTTTCATTTTAAAGAGGCTATGGAGACCCTTAAACTGGTCTTTGCACAATGTAATCCTATAGTGCAGTTACACCTTTTGGATGCCATGGGAGCTATTGGTAACAAAGAGGATTTAGGGTTTTTAAGAAATATTGCCAACACATCTCCCAACTTTAGTGTGGCCAATAGGGCCAATAGGGCCATAAACATCATACAACCAGATGCTGTGCTGCCCAGTAAAGATATTATGGAAGATGCGGACTTTGTTGCTGAAGAGATACCGGAAAACAATGCCATACCTGTAGTTGACCAAGAGCAGCACTTTGAAGATTTAGAAGTTACGGAAACTAACGATACGCCATCGGTAGAGGAAGAAACCGTAGAAATTGAAGAAATTGAGATCTATGATTTGGTTGAAGTCCATACGCAACCAAAAGAGGATAAAAAAGAAGTACGACCACCGGTTGATGAGGAAGAAAACCATGAATTGGAAATTCTGGAATTGGAAGCAGATTTGGAAAGATCCCTTCATTTTTCGTTAGGCTTGGTTCCCGTTGATAGCATAGAAGAAGATGAAGTCCAAGCGGACAAGTCCTATGCAGAAATGTCTCAAAAATCACGGGAACAATTGTTGGATGAAATGACCGAGAACGATACTCCAAATGAACCCCAGCTTTTGGAGTTTATGATGGAGCATGAAGAAGACCCAGAACTACGCTTTAGAGCCTTTAATATCCTTAAAAATAAAGTTCCTAAGGTTGAAGGTTCTGAAACCGTAGATAAAGAAAAAGAGAAAGAAACGGCAGAAGAAGTTTTGGTTACGAATACGGTTTGTACCATCTCGCCAAAGTGTAGTGTATTCTACGCCCTTTTTGAACACGCCTCTGACTTGGATTCCAAAAGAATATTGATCAAAGAAACTATTGCCATTGGTGATGAAAAGGAAATCGCATTTTTAAACCATTTGGCACAAACTGAAGGGGATATTATAAAAGATGCCGCCTCCAAAGCCTTAAAGACCATTTGCGAAAGATTGGTGAAGGAGAAGGATGTCCCCAAAACAAAAGTTTCTGTAGGGACTTTGGATGATGTTGATGCTATAGTAGATGACATCCTGGATACTGAGGCACTTGCGGAGGAGACCTTGGCTATTTCACATACCAATGAAGAAGACCTAAATCCTACGGATGAACGTATTCCCTTGGAACTTTGTTTTATCTACGATGAACTGGGAATCCTGTATGAAGGACAAAAAAAGAAAGAAGATTTGGGGCTCAATTTTGAACTGTCCCAAGAATATATGTACAACCTAAAAGAGCGAGAGTAAGATGTCCGGTAATCCTTTTGAGATCTTCATAGAATATTTGAATACGGTTTTCCTACTGTTCTC
>CALGQU010000103.1 GCA_937959125.1 uncultured Croceitalea sp. | reverse complement strand
GGCGATTTCTAGGAGCAGCAGTGTTGCAAAAAGTAAAATCACAATCCTTATTGGCAGGTATGTCCGTATTGGCCATTTTATTATTAATTATAGGACTAACAACATCCGGCTGGCTAGCGGCTTGGGCAATTATATTGGTCGGTTTTTGCAATGCCATCATGTGGAGTAATATTTTCACCTTGGCCATAGATGGATTGGGCGTACTCACCAGTAAAGGTTCAGGCCTGTTGGTGATGGCTATCGTCGGTGGAGCATTTATCCCCTTGTTACATGGTTTTCTCGCGGACAATATTGGATTACAACCCAGTTATGCCATTGCGATTTTTTGTTATGCTTATATTTTGTTTTAGTAACGTGTGATTCCTTTAAAAACTTGACTGAATTCAAATAATATGTTATCGCTTATAGATTTAACTAAATATAGGAATTTGAGTTATCGTAAAATAATTTACCATGAAAATTTCAGCAGAAATCATCCATGTATTCAGCTTAGAGCAGGAAAAAGTTGAATTTTATATGGATAAAAAGTCTAATCTTTATTGGTCTACTACCAAGGAACGTTTAAAACCGATTACCACCATGCCTTGGGAATACCAATTGCCTTTTTTCCTTAGGTTCTTACACAATAATGAGCTGGCGGAACGTTTTAAGAATATGGAAATACTGGGTGCCATAGATGTCTTTATAAAACATGTCCATTTTTTTGAAAATCAGAAAAAACAGCCCAGTCTGGCACAATAAATCTCTTTTACCAGTAATGACGAGCCAAGCGCAAATACTACATGAAAACACGCCATACCTTAATTATTGAAGACATCCCCCTACTCCGTGATTTCTACCAAGATACCTTGCGTGCCATGTCCGGTACGGGAGATTTGTTTTCAATAACCGTGGTCCACTCCTTTAAAACCCTGGTAAACGATCTTAAAATAGCTGCGCAGACCCAAGCCTATGATATGGTGGTACTGGATATCCGCTTGGTGGACCATATCACCAAAGAACATTATGATGGCGAAACCTTTGGCATCCATATTAGGCAACTAATGCCCAAAACAAAAATTTTAGTCATTACGGAATACGATGACAGCTACCGTTGCCATACCATTTTCCAAAACCTAAATCCAGATGGGTTTATGGCCAAAAGCAGCTTAACTGTGGGGGAGTTTAAAAAGGCGGTAGGGCTACTGCTCAACGGCCAAAACTATTATTGCCCTACCGTTAGCAAGTATGTTAAACGCAATATGATACCTTCCAGAACAATTGATGATTTGGATCGGAGCATTCTACACTTTCTCTCCAATCATTTTACCCTTAAAGAAATTTCCAAGCAAATGCCACTATCCATATCGGGTATTGAAAAACGAAAGCGGAATCTGGCCCAATTCTTTGATTTGGAAGATAACACTACCGCTTCTTTGGTGCAAGCGGCAAAAAAACATGGTTTTATTGGGTAAGGGATCATAAGTAAGGCTATACCTTACTTATAGTACTTTTTCTCGGCACTTTTCCTAAAACAATACCACTAGTTTTACAGCACCAAACCACTAAAGAATACCCTATGACAGAACCCCATGCCGCCTTTGGCACCATTGAGCGTATTGCAATACACGCCAAGGGTTTTAATGGCTTTGTGGGCTAATGCCCTATCCGCCAGTGCCTATATCCCGTTAACGACATCCATAAAAAAAACCGACACTAAAGTCCGGTAGCTAGCCCATACCTAAACCCGTAATCCGTAACAAACTATTTATGAGAAAATTAAACACCCTATTGCTTATCCTCTTCTTATTACACAGTGCACGGCATTCCCATGCCCAAGAAAATAAGGATACCCAAAAAAAACCGTTGTTCGAGGCCATAGACGCATATGTATACAGTGCTTCCCAAACCCGCAAGCAATCCAAAAAGTACTTTGCGGAAGTCAAGGCCCTGGCCGACACTAATGATGCCCAAGCGCATTATTACCTTGGGCTGCTCCAAAAAGATGGTATTGGCACCAAACAGAGTTTTAAAAAATCTAGAAGATCCTTTAAAAAAGCCTTTGACCTGGGCAACGAAAAAGCGGCCTACTGCCTGGGCTATTATTACCTAAAAGGCTTTGGGGACATCCCCCAAGATTATCAAAAGGCCTACAAATGGTTTAAGAGAAGTGAAGAACCCATTGCCAAGCATTGGATGGCAAAAATGCAGTTCTTGGGCCTGGGCCGTGAAGCCAACAAAAAGAGGGCCCTTAAACTTTTGGCGGCCAATGAGCTGTACAATAGTAAGGTGCTAAGGGAACAGTATAAAGAGGCAAATCCCCCAACGCAGCCAACATCTACGCTTTTTAAAGAGGTTCTAGCGGCCACTACCGTTGCCAAACTGCATGGCTTGGAAGGTCTCCATAACCCTCCGAGCTATAACCGACTGCTTGGCAATTGGGAAGGGGAATACCTAGAACTGGATTGGTCCAAAGAGAAGGCACTACGGGCACTCCCCTTAAGCCTAAGCTTGAGCGAGGAAGAAGGGATCAACCAACAGATCGGGGCCACTATCCAAATTACGGATAGCACAACTACCGCCCAAGGTACATATAGTGCCGGCAAGCTGGCTTTGACCCAATTTAACGTACCCATACAAAAACAGTATACGGACTACCCCAACTTTACCCATTTGATGACCCATATCTCTGCCTTGGAATTTAGGGAGCTGTCCTTGGACAATGAGACCGTGCTTGTGGCACGGCTTACCGCAGATTATCCGGTCTGGCAAGAGATGGCCAACCCGGGATTCTTTATGCTAAGAAAAAAGACCCCCGTCTCCAAAGAAGCACAACAAGCGTTTGATGCCCAAGCGG
>CALGQU010000102.1 GCA_937959125.1 uncultured Croceitalea sp. | reverse complement strand
TACTGCTTACTGCTTACTGCTTACTGCTTACTGCTTACTGCTTACTGCTTACTGCTTACTGCTTACTGCTTACTGCCTACTGTCTAAACCAGCATCCAACACCCAACATTACCTCACCTTCCGTTGTAGCTTTTGGAGTTTGGCCTCGTTTTTAACCATTTTCTTTTTCAGCTTGGCAATTTTAAGTTCTAGGGATTCCCGCTTTACATCGTCCAAGGGTTTTTTGGAACTGTTCAATTTGTTTTGAAGCTTCCTAAGTTTTGATTCATCCTTGGCCATTCTGTTTTGGAGGTCCTGCAGGGATTCTTCCAACTGGTTTTGCTTCTTTATGGCTTTCTCCGCTTTTTTTGCCTGCTTTTCGGCTTTCTTTTGTTGTTTTTGGGCTTTGACGGCAGCCTTTAGCTCCGCCTTTTCTGCTTGGGTAAGCGTTTCGCCGCTATCTTGGGCCCATACACTACCTGCTGTTAAACAAACTAGGGCAAGGAGTATCAATAAACGTCTCATATATGATTTCGTTTTGGTTTGAGACCCTAAAACTAACAAAAAGTCACTAGCTATCACATTGGGGTCTATGGGTAATGATCTTTTCCCAAAGTGCCTATCCTACAAGTTCCTCCTTTGTATCCTGAGTCAGGTCGAAGGAAAAGAGAGGTGGATGGACATGCAGTGTCAAGACGGAGGGATTCCGGCATAAACCAAAAATAATCTCCCCTTTCTTCTTCCCTTTGGTCAGAATTCATTCCCCTCTTTGCTTAAGAGGGAGCAATCCTTAATCAGGGTAGGTTTTATATCCTACTTCGCCTATGTCTTTGGTGTCCATATCATATTTCTCTATCAGGTAGGGGCCAGGACCTTATTAAAACTTCTGGATTGTGTTCAACATAAATAGGCATTGAGGAAAAATGACCGTAGGTCAAGGAAGTAAATGGATCCTTGGATGATCATAACTAAAAAGGGCTTTGTTCAATGAACAAAGCCCTTTTACGAGAACACTATATGAAAATGAAAAAATTTAAATGCTTATTTAATACGGTGTAAATATAGCCCGCAAGAAGCGGCGTCTGAAATTATTGTTGTGAACCCTACCATTGTTGTGGTAAACGTTGCGTTTTAACGATTCTCCCTTTAAAAACAGGGCTTGGCAATAGGTTGACTCCTTGAGTTTTTGTTAATCAGCACTGTTCAAAATATGGGAATGGGGTAAAATTAAAAAGAGCCTTGTCTTACGATCAAGGCCCTTTTACGAGAACACTATATGAAAATGAAAAAATTTGTTTTCTTGTTTATTACGCTGTAAATGTAAGCTGCTTGTTCCTGCTTTTAAAAATATTGTTGTGAACGTGCTTTTTCTTGTGGTAAAACCTGTATTTTAACGATTGTCCTAGTATTTATAGGCTTTTGGGAGGATTCTTATCATGGCTATCAGGATGAACTTAGGATGGCAATAGTCCTAAATTAAAAAGAGCCTTGTCTTACGATCAAGGCCCTTTTACGAGAACACTATATGAAAATGAAAAAATTTATTTACACGATAATCGTGATTTAAGTTTTCCGAAGTTGTATTCGAAAACGGTAAAATCACTTTGTCAATTTTCCCAGGGGCTCGCCCAAAGGATGTTTTGATTATTACACTGTAAATGTAGGTAGGGAGAAGCTGCATTTGAAATTATTGTTGTCAACGGGCCAACTTTCGTCGTGATGCAAGTTAAAGTTGATGTTTGTCCGGTCTTTAAGCTATTCTATTGCGGCTATCAATGCAGATAACACCCCGTCTACATCAAAATCAGGGTATTCCGCCAAACCGGTACGGACCACGACCAAATCCTTGGAAGGAATTATAAACACATATTGGCCTTGAAAGCCGTTGAGGGAATACAGGTCTTTGGGTACATTAGGGTACTTTCCCCCAGCGTTGAGCCAAAAATGGGCCCCGTAAACCCTATCAGAACCTTGCGTAGGACTGGTGATATAGCGGACCCAGTCGGCATTAAAAAGCTGTTCCCCGTTCCATTGACCCTCGTCCAGATACAATTGTCCCACCCGGGCCCAATCCCGCGTGCTGGCCCATCCATAGGAAGACCCTACATAGTTTCCCTTTAAATCGGCTTCCAAAAGCATGCTATGCGCCCCAATTTTATCCAAAAAAGCAGCATAAGGAAAATTCAGGTATTCTTGCGTCGTGGCAAACTGTTCCCTCAATAACCCTGAAAGCAAATTGGTGGTGCCACTGGAATAGTTCCAGATTTCCGTGGGTTGGGCAACGGCCTTCTTGTACCGCTGCGCTTGGGTCATATCGGCATCCAAAAAAAGCATTTTGGTCACATCGGATATTTTGCTGTAATCCTCGTCCCAAGCCAAACCACTTTGCATACGCATGAGGTGGTTCAACGTAATTTGGTTTCGCTCGTCATTTTTCCACTCGGCTATGGGCACAGGCATGTCCATGGAAAGTTTGCCTTGGTATTCCAAAATGCCATAGCAAGTGGCCAATAGACTTTTGGTCATGGACCAGCCCAGTATGGGTGTATCCTTTGTAAAACCCTCGGCGTAGGTTTCCTGCAGCAGGTGGCCTTTGTACAGGACCAAAAAAGTCCGGGTTTTCTGGAGTTCTGGTCGTGCAAAGGCGAGTTTGGTGGCCTTTGAAAGCTTTTCATAGTCTATCTCCGGGAAAAGGCTATCCTTTGGGGGCAAATGCCCAAAGGGATAGGGCCTGGGAATGGGGGTACGATACCGTTGGGGTTGTAGGTATCTTTCCCCTTCCGGCTGGTCCCCGTTAATCAGTACGGTCCCTAATCCTTGTCGGTCAATGGCCGTTCTTCCCAAAAGTCCATACAATTTGGCCGTTGCCCCATCTTCTCTGGCATTATAAGTAGTTGTGGCCAGTTTGACCAAAGGCATATTTAGGTCGTTAGCTATTACGGAGGCTTCCGTCCGTTGGCCCACCAGAATACTGGAAGCCATGTATTTGGCTGCATAGCCGTTAATGATGTTGAGCTTGGGGTAATTAAGATATAGGACAATACCTAGAATTAAGACCAGGCCAAGTAGGATATGTTTTAAATAGCGCATCTAATGTTGTAACTTTCTTTGGTTAAATATAAACAATTGAAGCATGTCCAATCTTGGTTTGATCATTGAAGAGCGTAGTAGGGATATCGGCGATTTTTTAGTAGGAAGGTTGTT
>CALGQU010000101.1 GCA_937959125.1 uncultured Croceitalea sp. | reverse complement strand
ACGTATTTCTGGAACGGTTTTTATTTCTACTTCTTTTTTAAGAAGAGAACGGGACTGTTGTAGTATACACCAAGTATAAAAAACATGAAAGTCCCGATGCACATCGGGACTTTTTTTATGCGTTAAACGGAGCTTTAGCATAGCAAATGGAAAAAATAAAAGTTGCCATACAGGGAATAAAGGGAAGTAACCACCACCAAGTGGCCCACAACTTTTTTGGAAGCGATATGACCTTATTGGAATGTAGTTCCTTTGATGCCTTGGTGGAGCACTTGATTTCGGGAAATGCGGATAAAGGGGTCATGGCCATTGAGAATTCTATTGCCGGTTCCATCATTCCTAACTATAACCTTATTTACCATAATAACATCCATATTATTGGGGAGTACTATTTGAACATCCACCATAACTTAATGGTAAAGAAGGGCACGACCATTGAAGATCTTAAGGAGGTGCATTCCCATCCCATGGCCTTATTGCAATGCAAAGAATTCTTTAAGGCCTATCCAAATATCAAACTGGTAGAAGATGTGGATACGGCGGAAACGGCAAAACGTATTCAGGAAAAAGAACTGGAAACCATAGGTGCTATTGCACCAAAAGTAGCAGCGGAACTGTATGGGCTCAATATCGTTGCAGCAAATATCCAAACCATAAAAAACAATGCTACACGCTTTATTATCTTAAAAAAGCAGAATAAGGTACTTCCCAAAGAAGAAATCAATAAAGCGTCCTTGCGCTTTATCACCGATCATAAAAGAGGAAGTTTGGCCGCGGTGTTGAACGTAATGAGCGACTGTAACCTGAATTTAACCAAAATACAATCCCTACCCGTCATTGAAACACCATGGAAATATGCATTTTTTGTGGATGTCACTTTTGAAACCTATGCAAATTTTGAAAAGGCAAAGTCCCTTTTAGAGATCATGGCAGAAGATTTTAGGGTGTTGGGCGAATATAAAAATGGACGAAAACCATGATAACGGCGGAACGATTACAAACGGTACAAGAATACTATTTCTCTAAAAAACTGCGGGAGGTAAGGGGGTTGACAGCTGCTGGAAAACCCATTATCAATATGGGTATCGGAAGTCCAGATTTAGCGCCATCCCCAAAAGTTTTGGAGGTTTTAAAGGATGCCGTTTCAGATGCGGGCGCCCATCAATATCAAAGTTATCAGGGTTTACCACAGTTACGTGCCGCCATAGCACAATTTTATAAAGAGCAATTTGCAGTTACACTAAACCCAGAAGAAGAAGTGCTGCCGCTCATGGGTTCCAAAGAAGGGATCATGCATATCAGCATGGCGTTTTTAAATGCGGGTGACGAGGTGTTGATCCCAAATCCGGGCTATCCCACCTATGCGTCAGTGACCAAATTGGTAGAGGCCATACCTAGGACGTACGATCTAACGGAAGGGAAGGATTGGTTCCCAGATTTGGAAGCTTTGCAAAAACAGGATGTAAGCAAAGTAAAACTGATGTGGTGCAGCTATCCCCACATGCCTACGGGTGCTACCGCAACGTTAGAACAACTGGAACAGCTGGTCGCCTTTGCCATAAAGAACAACATTTTATTGGTCAATGATAATCCTTATAGTTTTGTTTTGACCAAAGAACGCATCAGCATGTTGTCCGTAGATGGGGCCATGGAATGCTGCTTGGAACTCAACAGCCTAAGCAAAACCTTTAATATGGCGGGTTGGCGCGTAGGTATGGTATTGGGCAGTAAAGAACATATTAATGCCGTCCTAAAGGTAAAGAGCAATATGGACAGCGGTATGTTCTATGGCATACAGAAAGGGGCCATAGCGGCATTGCAAAGTGGAACGCAATGGTTTAATGATTTAGATACTACCTATAGTAGTAGAAGAGAACAGATGTATAAACTTATAGATAAGATTGGGGCTACCTATGATAAGAATACGGTGGGGATGTTCGTTTGGGCAAAACTGCCAACAGGGAGCGTATCATCGGAAGAGTTTGTGGATGAGCTGCTGTATGATAAAGATATTTTTATAGCACCGGGGACCATTTTTGGGAGTAATGGGGAAGGATACATTCGGTTTTCCTTATGTGTAAAAGAAGAAAAAATAAAAGAAGCCATCAAACGGTTTAACCGATCATAACCTAGGAATATGAAGTTGCTTAGTGGCTGATAACGACTGCAAGCAATTTAAATTTAAATACATGAAAGTAGCGATCATCGGTATTGGGTTGATAGGAGGTTCTTTTGCAAGGGACATCCGAAAATTGTATCCTGCGGCAACGCTTTTTGGTATGGATACCAATGCGGAAAACATGCAAAAGGCGCAGCGGCTGAATTTGGTGGACCAATCTACAACCTATGGCGACCTTGCCCAAATGGATATGGTTATCGTAAGCATCCCGGTAGATGTATTGGTACGGGAACTTACCAATATCTTGGATGCGGTCGGTGATGAAACCGTGGTTTTTGATGTAGGATCAACCAAAGCTTTGGTCTGTAAAGCGGTTGAAGCGCATCCTAAAAGGCGCAATTTTCTGGCATGTCACCCCATTGCAGGTACGGAATTCTCCGGTCCGGAAGCGGCTATTGAAAACCTTTATAATGGCAAGACCAATATTATTTGTGAGGTAGAAAAAACGGCATTCAAGCTGCAAGAACGTGCGTTACAACTTTTTCAGGAAATGGGCATGCGTATCCGCTATATGAATGCAGCTGCCCATGATAAGCACATTGCTTATGTCTCCCACCTGTCACACATTAGCTCTTTTATGTTAGGAAAGACCGTAATTGAGAAAGAAAAAAATGAGCGTGATATTTTTGACATGGCGGGCAGTGGTTTTGAGAGTACAGTGCGCTTGGCCAAGAGTTCCCCCGCTATGTGGACGCCCATTTTTGAGCAGAACAAAGCCAATGTAGTAGAAACCTTGGAGGAGTATATACAGAACCTCCAAGCCTTTAAAAAGATGATTGAAGAAGATGATTTTAAAGGAGTCTATGACGAGATGGATAGTACAAACAGAATAAAACAAATATTGAACGGAATACCTTTAACAAAGTAAAAATTACGAACAACGAACAACAATACCTATGGAAAATTCAAAAGAGATGAGAACATGGTTGGATGATATGGCACTGCCTCATCCCTTGGTTATTGCTGGTCCTTGCAGCGCAGAGACCGAAGAGCAAGTCTTAAAAATTGCCCACGAGCTAAAGGACACCGATGTTAATTATTATCGGGCCGGAATTTGGAAACCCAGAACCCGTCCCGGGAATTTTGAGGGCGTTGGTGCCATTGGCCTAAAATGGTTGCAAAAAGTAAAGGAAGAAACAGGCCTTAAAACAGCTACGGAAGTGGCCAATAAAGCCCATGTGGATTTGGCCCTGGAGCATGATGTGGATTTGTTATGGATCGGGGCCCGATCTACAGTAAGTCCCTTTATTATGCAAGAATTGGCAGATGCTTTGGAAGGCACGGACAAAATCGTATTGGTCAAGAACCCGGTTAATCCAGACCTATCCTTATGGCTGGGCGGTATAGAACGCCTGCATACGGCCGGGATCAAAAGGTTAGGCGCTATCCATCGTGGTTTCTCTACTTATCAAAAAACCAAGTATCGTAACATTCCGGAATGGCAGTTGGCCATTGAGTTCCAAAATCGTTTTCCAGATTTACCGTTGATTAACGACCCCTCTCATATTACGGGCAAACGCGATATGATTTTTGATGTGTCCCAAACGGCTTTGGACTTAAATTTTGATGGGCTAATGATCGAGACCCATTATGATCCCGATAATGCATGGAGTGATGCGGCCCAACAAGTAACCCCCAAGGCATTGGTCCAGATCATGGAAGATTTAAGAATACGAAAAGAAACCGATGAAGAAGCAGAATATAATGCCAAGCTGAACAATCTTAGGGCACAAATTGATGTCATCGATAACCAATTGATTACGACCCTAGGGGAACGTATGAAAGTATCGGACAGTATTGGAGCGCTAAAAAAGCAGAAAAATGTTGCCGTACTCCAAACCAACCGATGGAACGCCATATTAGGTAAGATGATTTTGGAAGGAGAATCCAAAGGACTTAGCGAGGAATTCGTACTGCGAATGTTCAAGGCTATCCATCAAGAATCCATCAACCATCAAGAGAAAATCCTAAAAGCTTAGATTAAGGTAGATTTTTATTAGAATGCCATTACGGCCAGAAGTTTTCTTCAGGTTGTAATGGCATTTTTTTTTTAAAGAACTCATTTAGACTTTTTAGATTGAAGCGAAAATCAGCTATTTTTTGCTCTGTTGTCCCGAAAGCTTTCGGGATTGATTTGCATAGCTGTGCTACGGAAAGAAAAAAAGGCGAAAACAGGGCTAGAAAGAACAATTTTTTAACCAATTGAAAAAGTCTAAATGAATTCAAACTGTAACAAATGGATTTCTGTGTGGTCTTTGAAAAAACAAAAACACATTTTATGAAAATTATATTTACAAGTTGTTTGGTTCTTTTTATGGCAAGCCTAACTGCCCAAGGAACATTGGAAAAAGAGGTTGGGGAATTTAACGAAATAAAGGTGTTCGACTTAATAGCCGTGAACATGATCCAATCCGATGCAAATAAAATCGTAATCAAAGGAAACAATAGGGATGATATTAAATGGGCAAACAAAGATGGGACCCTAAAATTGCGCATGCAGTTGGATAAGAAGTTTACCGGAGAGGACACTTTTATAGAAGTATACTATACGGATATTGATGTCATTGACGGTAATGAAGGAGCGCAGATTACGTGTAATGAGCTATTGAGTAAAAGTAAAATTGAGTTGAGAGCCCAGGAAGGTGCAAGGATTACGATTGGAATGGACGTAGCCGTCGCGGAAATCCGTGCGGTAACCGGTGGTATCATAGAAGCTTCCGGTTTGGCGGAGAGCCAATCCATTGTATTGAATACCGGAGGTGTTTTTGAAGGGCGAAACCTAAGAACGTCGGTATCCGATGTTAAGATTTCGGCTGGTGGGGAAGCAGAAGTTTTTGCATCTGACCGTGTAGACGTTAATGTTAAGGCAGGCGGTGATGTTACGGTATACGGTAAGCCCAAACAGGTGAACAAAAAGACCTTTGTAGGGGGCAGGGTGACTATTTTGGATTAAGAAACAAGAGATGGATATGAGAAACCTCGATACTTAGTATCGAGGTTTTTTTTATGCCCTGTCAAAGTGAGAATACTCTTAGACTTACCCAGACATTAAAATTCGTTAGTTCGATAAAAAAAGAGCCAGTTAGATACGTAGAGGTAAATAACGCGAATTCGATATAAATTTCATTTTAAATAATTGAAGGTTGATATCTTAAGGAAAATGTCAGGTTGAGCGGAGTCGAAACCTCCCTGGAAAGGATAAGGTATAGAAACTTCTCGGCAGTCGAGAATTTATAAAGATGTTTATTCCAATGAGGTCTCGACTTTAGTTCATCTTTAGCCCAGCCGAAAGGCTCGACCGGACAAAATTATATGCCTCTTAGGCTTCCTCTAAGTTGGCTTACTGACCATCCTACGGAACGTAAAAGGCGTAAGGTATGGTCGTAAGGCCAACGCATTAAAAATAATGGGCTCAATAATAGGGTTTAGCAGTAGAAAAAGGAAATTGTTTCTTTAATATTGTACCAATTCTTATCAAGAGCGTTTAAAATGCTGGGAATCGTATATAAGTCAACGGGCAGTTGGTACACCGTAAAATCGGAAAAAGGAACATTTTACGAGTGTAGGATCAAGGGAAAATTCCGTATCAAAGGAATTAAAAGTACCAATCCTATCGCTGTTGGTGATGTGGTCAATTTTGATTTGGAAACTAAGGGTGACGAGACCGTAGGAATCATTGATGAAATCCGCGACCGTAAAAATTATATCGTTAGAAAATCCGTAAATCTTTCCAAACAGACCCATATCATTGCAGCCAACCTGGATCAGGTTTTCCTATTGGTAACCCTTAATAACCCCATGACATACACGAGTTTTATAGATCGTTTTTTGGTCACGGCAGAAGCCTATGAAATCCCTGCTGTGTTACTTTTCAATAAAATGGATTCCTATAAAGATGCGGAACTAAAAAAAGTGAATGCACTTATTCGGTTGTACAAAGCTATAGGGTATCCCTGTATTTCACTTTCTGCAAAAATGGGAGATGGCGTGGCGGAGGTAAAATCCTTAATGCTGGGAAAAACGAGCATGTTTTCCGGGCACTCCGGGGTTGGTAAATCTACCTTGGTCAATGCTTTGGAGCCTGGGCTACGGTTAAAAACCGCAGAAATATCGGAGCAGCATTTACAAGGACAGCATACGACCACGTTTGCAGAAATGTACGACCTTAGCTTTGAAGCAAAAATTGTGGACACTCCGGGTATTCGCGGTTTTGGTATCGTAGATATGGAAGAAGATGAAATTGGGGGCTATTTCCCAGAATTTTTTGAGTTGAAGTCGGCTTGTAAATTCAATAATTGCCTGCATTTAGATGAGCCTAAATGTGCTGTAAAACAAGGTTTGGAAGACGGAAGCTTGGCACCCAGCAGATACCATAGCTATGTACAAATGCTCACGGAGGGTGATGATACTTACAGAATGGATATTTACAAAGAAAAGTAATGCGGGCAGTAGTTCAAAGGGTTTCAAAAGCGAGTGTTTCTGTAGATGGGGAAGTGATTTCCGTCATAGGATCAGGGCTATTGGTATTACTGGGGGTAGGTTTGGAGGATAATGAAGAGGATATCCAATGGTTGGCAGCTAAAATTAGCAACCTTAGGATTTTTAACGATGCAGCCGATGTCATGAATAGATCCTTGATCGAAATAGACGGTGATGCCATTGTCGTTAGCCAATTTACCTTGCTTGCATCCACTAAAAAAGGGAACCGGCCATCCTATATAAAAGCAGCGAGACCAGAAACCGCCATCCCCCTGTATGAACGCTTTGTTTTGGAACTGGAAAGTATACTTGGTAAAAAGGTAGGAACCGGACAGTTTGGTGCCGATATGAAAGTAGAATTATTGAATGATGGCCCAGTAACTATTATAATCGACACAAAAAACAGGTTTTAATCGATTTTTCTTGCTTTTTTCATACTAATTAACGTAGGTTTAACGTTGTTTACCAAACCTAACGAATCGCATGCGAATATTTTACTTTGCAGGCCTACTACTCTGTTGTTCAATTTGTAGTGCCCAAACCAATTTTCCCGTTTCTTCCATTGACCAATCCTTAACCACAAATGCCAACGCCGTGGTGCGTTTGGATGAGAGTGTGGTAGATGTCTCCTCTAGGGACAAGATGGTAGTTCAAAGAAAAAGGGTGATTACCATTCTAAAAAAGGCCGGTGAATCATCCATTAATCCATATGCGCACTATGATAAAAGACGAAAGTTAAGTGACATAAGTGCCGTAATTTTCGATGAGAACGGTATAGAAATCAAAAAAATAAAAAAACGCGATTTTCTGGATGTTAGTGCCGTTGATGGAGGTACCCTTTATGGAGATTCTAGAGTGAAGTATTTTAGATATACCCCCACGGCATATCCTTATACCATAGCATTTTCCTATACCTATACTACACCCAATACCGCATTCTTGCCTAGATGGATGCCTGTGGACGATTACATGGTGAGCACGGAAAAAAGTGTGTATAGTATGACCATTGCCCAAGGGCTTAAATGGAGAAAAAAAGAAAAAAATTTTAAGGACTATCCCATTAAAAATTTAAGTAAAGGTAATACCCTTACCTATGAAATGGTGGGGATGCCTGCCCAGAAAAGAGAAATGATGAGTCCTGCCTTTTATAATTTTGAACCGCAAGTAATGGTGGCCTTGGATGATTTTCATTTAGAAGGCGTAGATGGGTCCGCCAGCGACTGGAAATCTATGGGGCAATGGCAACATGACTACCTTTTGGTCAATAGGGATAAGCTCCCCCAGAATACCGTAAACCTTATATCCGATAGGTTACAAGGAATTTCCGATAAAGTTGAAAAAGTAAAAAGTGTGTACCAATATGTACAAGATAATACCAGGTATATCTCCGTGCAATTGGGTATTGGTGGTTGGCAACCTATTTCTGCACAAGAGGTGGATGAGGTAAAGTACGGTGATTGCAAAGGACTTACCAATTATACAAAAGCACTGCTTAAATCCCAAGGAATAGAGGCTTATTACAGTGTAGTCTATGCCGGCGGCACTAAAAAGGGTATGGAGAAGGATTTTGCGTGTATGCAGGGTAACCATGTCATTTTAAACGTACCTAATGGCGAAGAGGATATTTGGTTGGAGTGCACAAGCCAGAAAATCCCATTTGGATTTTTAAGTGATTTTACAGATGATCGCGACGTTCTGGTAGTGACACCGCAGGGAGGTAAGATCAAGCATACCGAAGCCTATTTGAATGATGAAAACCTGCAGCAAACAAACGCTGTTTTTAAAATATCCCCAGAAGGGGACTTAAAAGGTAAAGTGGCCATAGTCACCAAGGCCATACAGTATGATGATCATGTAAAAATAGAAAACATGGCCAAACCCAAACGTATTGAACATTACAGGGAATACTGGGACAATATCAACGGGCTTGTAGTCTTGGAGACTAAATTTCAGAATAATAAAGAGGAAGTGGAATTTACGGAGGTTGTTACCGTTGAAGGACCGTCCTACGCCAAAAAAATTGAAGGGGAGTTACTTTTAAAACCAAACGCATTTAATCTAATGAATTTTGTGCCAGATAGGTACAGGGACAGAAAGACGCCTTTTGAAATTTCAAGGGGCTTTACGGATGTAGATGATTTTAAGATCGAAATACCGCAGGGGCATGTCTTGGAAACCTTGCCGGAACCTATAAAAATAACCGGGAAGTACGGGGATTATTCCATGCAATTGGAAAAGATAAATGAAACTGAGCTTCGATACACCAGAAAACTTAGCATCCTAAAAGGGCATTATCCAAAAGAAGAATACGCAGATTACCGAAGTTTTATGCGAAAAATAAGAAAAGCCGATAACCTCAAAATAATAATCAACCAATTATAACCATGATAAACAGTAAATACCTTTTAATACTATTATGCTGTATCAGCATCAGTACTGGCGTAGCCCAGAATTACAAATTTGGTAAAGTTTCCTTGGAAGAAGTAAACGAGGAGTTATATCCTTCGGATTCCTCTGCCGTGGCGGCGTATCTCCTAAAGAAAAGAAGAAGCTATTATACCTACAGTTCAGGTAGTGGCTTGTCATTAGTATCGGAATACCACCAGCGTATTAAAATCTATGATAAGAACGGATTTGACTATGCAACCCAGGAAATTGGTTTAAGTAGAAATGGTTCTGATAAAGAATCCATTTCTTCAATTAAAGGAATGACCTACAATGCAGAGAATGGAAAATTGGTAGGGACCAAATTAGAGAAGTCAGGAATTTTTAAATCAGAATATTCCAAGAACTTAAATGAAGTAAAGATTACCATGCCCAATGTTAAGGAGGGCAGTGTCTTGGAGTTGAAATATAAAATCACCTCCCCCTTTATACAGAGTATTGATGAATTTAGGTTCCAAGAGGTCATTCCCATAAAAAAAGTGGAGGCCTCCATGTCCATTTTCGATTATTTTAAGTTCAATACGCGTAGAAAGGGATTTTTGTTCGTAAAGCCTAAAACCAGCAGGACCAACAATAGGGACCTAGAGACCACCAACGTTGTAACGACCTATGATCTTTCCAATATCCCGGCATTAAAAGATGAACCTTTTGTAAACAATATGGACAACTATAGGGAGAGTGTAAAATTTGAAATAGTCTCCTTGGAAATTCCCGGAAACAGCTATGAGATTTTTTCCAAGTCATGGGAAGATGTGGTTAAAACGGTCTACAAAAGCAGTGCTTTTGGAGATGAGTTAAAAAAGAAAAAATACTTTGAAGCGGATTTAGATGCGGCTATCCAAGGTGTTACCGATGAAAAGGAAAAAATATACAAAGTACTTGCTTTTGTAAAAGACAAGGTAAAATGGAACAGACGTCGTGGAGTGGGATCTGATGAAGGCGTAAAAAAGGCTTACACTTCCCATACCGGGAATAGTGGGGATATCAACCTTATGTTGATAGCGATGTTGCAACATGCCGGTTTGGATGCAAATCCAATTGTATTAAGTACTAGGGACCACGGTATCCAATTGTTTCCAACACTAAGCGGATTGAATTATGTTATTGCCGCTGTAAAATTGGGTGATGATTATGTAACCCTGGATGCCACGGAACAGTTTGGTGCGCCTAATGTGCTTCCTATGCGTGCACTTAACCTATTTGGTAGAATGGTAGATAAAAATGGATCTTCCAGTATGATGGATATGGTGCCACAAAAGCGTTCCGTGGAAACAAGTATGTTGCAAGTGGCAATCAATAGTGATGGTTCCTTGGAAGGTAGTACACGGCAACGGTTTACCGAATATTATGCCATGTTGTTGCGCAATCAAATTGCAGACAATACCTCTGACGCTTATTTGGAAAAGATGGAAGGTAATTATGACGGTCTTGAGATATCCAATTTAGAAATTGGCAATGAAAAGGCGGTTGATAAACCCTTAAATCAGTCCTATGAAATTTATCATGAAGATATTATAGAAGAAGTTGGGGATAAACTCTATTTTTCACCTTTGTACCATCTGGCCACGACAGAATCACCGTTCAAATCCGAAAAAAGGGAATTCCCCGTAGATTTTGGATATCCTTGGGAAGATCGTTTCATTGTAAATACAAAACTTCCAGAAGGCTATAAGGTGGAACATCTACCAGAAAACATCAAATTCTCCCTTCCGGAAAATATGGGATCTTTTAAATATTCCATTAAAGAAGTTGGGGGTTCGTTACAATTATCTTGCGGAATTATTTTTACCAGCTGTTTAATAGCTCCGGAACACTATGGGGCGTTAAAAGAATTTTACAGGCAAATCATTGAAAAACAATCAGAAAAAGTAGTTTTGTCTAAAATATAGACAAATGCAAATCCAAAATGCCCAGAAAGCGGTAGACGACTGGATAAAAGAACACGGGGTACGCTACTTTAACGAGCTTACCAATATGGCCCAACTTACCGAAGAGGTTGGGGAGGTAGCCCGTATCATTGCCCGGCGTTATGGCGAACAGAGTGAAAAGGAATCCGATAAAAATAAAGATTTAGGCGAAGAGTTGGCAGATGTGCTTTTTGTAGTCTTATGTTTGGCTAACCAAACGGGAGTAGATTTACAACAAGCGTTTGATAAAAAGTTAGATTTAAAAACCAAACGCGACCATGACCGCCATCATAATAATCAAAAGCTGAAATAGAAGTATCTTTGGACGCTTATTATCGTTGTTCCAAAAAAACAAACAGCCTTACCTTGAAACTACATTTGTCCAAACCTGATAAGGACCTGCTAAACGCCAACATACGGATCACAGGTTCTAAAAGTGAAACCAATAGACTATTACTGTTACAATCACTGTATCCCGATATTTCGGTTGCTAATCATTCCAATTCTGATGATGCCCAGGTGATGCAAAAGGGCTTGGAAATAGCTGCTGGGGAAGTAGATATCCACCATGCGGGTACCGCAATGCGATTCTTGACATCTTATTTTGCATGCACGGAAGGTACCTCCGTACTGCTTACGGGCTCAAAAAGGATGAAAGAACGCCCCATTAAGATATTGGTAGAAGCACTAAGAACATTAGGGGCAAATATTGAGTATGCTGAAAAGGAAGGATACCCACCACTCCGTATTTTGGGCAAACGATTGGAAGGGAACAAGGTAAGCCTCCCAGCGGATGTCAGTAGCCAATACATCTCCTCCTTATTGTTGGTGGCCCCGCGTTTGCCAAAAGGACTAAAACTGGAACTTATAGGCAAAATAACCTCAGTACCATATATTAAAATGACCTTGGGTTTGCTGAACGATTTAGGAGTACGCACCTACTTTACGGACAATACCATCACCATAGATCCGCTTCACAAAGCAGAGGAGAAGACTTTTGTGGTAGAATCTGACTGGAGCGCGGCCAGCTATTACTATAGCCTTGTCGCCATGGGTGCCGTAGGAAGTGAAATAACCTTAACAGCTTATAAAAAGGACTCGCTACAAGGAGATAGTGTTCTTGCGGAGATCTATAAAGCTTTTGGTGTAGAGACCTCATTTTTAGAACACAGCATCCTTTTAAAAAAGAGTACTGATAGTCTGGCAAAAGAACTTACCCTTGATTTGGCCAATGCACCGGATATTGCCCAAACCATTGCCGTAACCTGCTTAGGCCTGGATATGGATTGTCACTTAACGGGCTTGCATACCCTTCCCATTAAAGAAACGGATAGACTGGCAGCAATGAAAACAGAGCTGGAAAAATTAGGGGCAACGGTAAGCACAACAGAAGAAAGCCTCACCCTAAATGCTACAAAAAATCTTGTGCAAAACCAAAACATCGATACTTATAACGACCATAGAATGGCAATGGCTTTTGCGCCTCTGGCGTTAAAAGTAGACCTCGGTATCAACGATGCCATGGTGGTTTCCAAATCCTATCCGGATTTTTGGAAAGACCTAAAGAAAGCGGGTTTTGGCATTAGGGAATATTAGCTGTTAGTAAACTACCTTGGGGCAAACCCGCAGGGCATTTGTTGGAAATAAGATTTTAGTTTTAAGACAAGTCCCACCTACTGGACGGCAGGTCTTAGGGTGTAATACCCTTTGGCGGTGCCAATAAAGTAGGTTTTTACTTGACAACCCCTATCTGTGGGTTGTATATTTGCCATCGCAAAAAGCAAAACACCGTACATGAAATTATCGAATTTTAATTTTGAGCTTCCAAAAGAATTATTGGCAGAGTACCCTGCAGAGAATAGGGATGAATCCAAACTCATGGTAATCCATAGGGAAACTGGCAAGATCGAGCACCGTATGTTTAAGGATTTGATCGAGTATTTTGATGAAGGTGATGTCATGGTGCTGAACAATACCAAGGTGTTTCCAGCTAGATTGTTTGGAAACAAAGAAAAAACCGGAGCACGGATAGAGGTATTTTTATTGCGTGAACTTAATGAAGAACAACGCCTTTGGGACGTATTGGTGGACCCAGCCCGAAAAATAAGAATCGGTAACAAACTCTATTTTGGGGAAGACGAGAGTTTAGTGGCCGAGGTCATTGATAATACCACTTCCAGAGGACGTACGCTCCGTTTTTTATATGACGGTTCCTATACGGATTTTAGAAGAAAGCTACGGGAGCTGGGGGAGACGCCCCTTCCAAAATATATCAAAAGGGATGTTACCCCAGAAGATGAGGAACGGTACCAAACCATTTATGCCAAACATGAAGGTGCCGTAGCGGCACCCACGGCAGGATTGCATTTTTCCAAGCATTTGTTAAAGCGATTGGAGATAAAAGGAATCGATTTTGCAGAGGTAACCCTCCACGTAGGCCTAGGGACCTTTAACCCAGTGGAAGTTGAAGACCTTTCCAAGCACAAAATGGATAGTGAAGAACTGATCATTGATGAAAGGGCAACGGAAATAGTAAATGGGGCTAAAACCAGAAAAAAACGGGTTTGCGCAGTGGGCACAACCGCCATGCGAGGTCTGGAGAGCGCCGTTTCTTCTGAGCATACACTGAATACTTTTGAGGGATGGACGAATAAATTCATTTTTCCTCCCTATGATTTTAGTATTGCCAATTGTATGGTGACCAATTTTCATTTGCCAAAATCTACCCTTTTGATGATGATTTCCGCTTTTGTGGGGCACGATTTAATGAAGAAGGCCTACAAGCAGGCCATTTTGGAAAACTATCGTTTTTATTCTTATGGCGATGCCATGTTGATTCTTTAGAAAAGCAACAACGAAAACTATTGAATCCCTCAGGACGGCCTTCTGGGGGATTTTTCATTACGTACCTTTATCATGATGCAAACACCCAAAAAAGACATAAGGGCATTGACCAAGGAGGAACTCAGGGAGTTTTTTGTTTCCAATGGCGATAAAGCGTTTAGGGGTAACCAGGTGTACGAATGGCTTTGGCAAAAAGCAGCGCATTCTTTTGAGGGAATGACCAATGTTTCCAAAGAAACCCGGGAGATGTTGCAGGATAACTTTGTGATCAACCATATTAAGGTGGATCAAATGCAACGTAGCAATGATGGCACTATTAAGAATGCGGTACGCCTCCATGATGGTTTGGTGGTAGAATCCGTCTTGATACCCACTTCGGATAGGACGACCGCTTGTGTATCCAGTCAAGTAGGGTGTAGTTTGGATTGTAAATTCTGTGCTACGGCACGTTTAAAACGTATGCGTAATCTAAACCCAGATGAAATTTATGACCAAGTCGTAGCCATAGATAATGAAAGCAAACTTTATTTTGGCCGCCCGTTGAGCAATATTGTTTTTATGGGTATGGGAGAGCCGTTGATGAACTATAATAATGTGCTTAAAGCCATTGATAAAATAACTTCGGATGAAGGACTGGGTATGTCTCCCAAAAGAATTACGGTATCTACCTCCGGAGTTCCCAAAATGATAAAAAAAATGGCAGATGAGGGGGTACGCTTCAAGCTTGCCGTAAGCTTACATTCCGCAATAGATGAGGTGCGTACATCCATTATGCCTTTCAATGAGAATTTCCCCTTGCGTGATTTACGGGAAGCCTTGGAATATTGGTATGCCAAGACCAAAAATAGGATAACCTATGAATATGTGGTTTGGGAAGGGATTAATGACAGGCAAAAAGATGTGGACGCTTTGGTTAAATTTTGTCGTTTTGCACCATCCAAAGTAAATATCATAGAATACAACCCTATTGATGATGGTGAGTTTAGACAGGCAACCAACAAAGCGATTAGCATGTATCAAAGAACATTGGAAGCCAACGGAATTACCGTAACGGTACGGCGTTCCAGAGGAAAGGATATTGATGCTGCCTGTGGACAACTGGCCAATAAAAGCTGATTAACGTAAGTTGGATATAACGGTCATTTTAAATAGCTGACATGACACATATTTACTGGCATTTAACTGGCTCCGTTCAAAACTTAAGTCGAACTTACGTCAATCAAGGATTGCTCCCCTCTTATACAAAGAGGGGAATGAATGCTGACCAAAGGGAAGGAGAAAGGGGAGATGGGTTTCAGTCTGTGTTGGAATCCCTCCGTCTTGACACTGAGTGTCAATCCACCTCCCTTTAGAAAAGGGAGGATCTTATGGTCATCATTTCGATAACCGACAATTTATAATTGAGCTAGAATGTCAGGTCGAGCGCAGTCGAGACCTCATTATAACATATGCTTTTGTCACTTCTTGACTTCGCTAGAAGGGGTATAACATAATCTTTACTAGCATATAAGTGGGCCCTATTCAAAACCTAAGCCGAAATTGGTTAATCAAGGATTGCTCCCCTCTTATACAAAGAGGGGAATGAATTCTGACCAAAGGGAAGAAGAAAGGGGAGATTGATTTTCTTTTTGTACTGGAATTCCTTCGTTTTATTGTAACCGCCATAGGGTATACCATCCCGAGATAGTTTACTTCCAAGGCTTCAATAAGCCATCAAAGGACGTACATCCTAAAACTGTGTGCCTTTAGCTATTTTTAACCACAACACATCGCTAAAAATCAGAGATGTACCTATCTTTGGGTGCTGATGAAAATTGCCGCGCAAATACGGGAACCCATAGAACAAGAAATGGAACTTTTTGAAGATAAGTTCCGGGCTTCCATGTCTTCCAAGGTGGCCCTGTTCAATAGGATTACATACTACATCGTAAATAGAAAGGGAAAACAGATGCGTCCTATGTTCGTTTTCTTGACGGCCAAGCTCCTAAACGATGGTAAAGTGGACGAACGTACCTACACGGGAGCCTCCATTATAGAGTTGATCCATACGGCCAGTTTGGTGCATGATGATGTGGTAGATGATAGCCATAAAAGAAGGGGTTTCTTCTCCGTCAATGCGCTATGGAAAAATAAGATTGCCGTTTTGGTTGGGGATTATTTGTTTTCCAAAGGATTGTTGGTTGCTTTGGAAAAAGGCGACCATGATTTGCTGCAGATTATTTCCAATTCCGTAAAATCCATGAGTGAAGGAGAGCTTTTACAGATTGAAAAAGCACGTAAACTGGATATTACGGAAAGCATTTATTATGATATCATACGCCAAAAAACGGCCACCCTCATTGCGGCTTGTTGCAGTATGGGGGCAGCCTCTGTAAAACCTGGTTCCAAAGAGGTTGAAATTTTCAGAAAATTTGGGGAACTCTGCGGCATGGCTTTTCAAATAAAAGACGACCTTTTTGATTACGGGAGTGAGCGTATCGGCAAGCCTACGGGTATCGATATCAAGGAACAGAAGATGACGCTGCCATTAATATATGTCATCAACCAGAGTGCCAAGGAAAAAAAGCGTTGGTTGATCAATTCCATCAAAAATCACAATACCAATAAAAAACGGGTGAAAGAGGTGATTGCCTATGTTAAGCAGCAAGGTGGTCTGGACTATGCCGTAAAGCAAATGTTGACCTTTAAGGATGAAGCCCTTGGTTTGTTGGATGCATATCCCAATTCTCCGTATAAGGAAGCGCTTGTCCTTATGGTGAATTATGTGGTGGACCGTAAAAAATAGAAGTCCGGTTGTAAGTACTTTTCAAAATTTTAGTGTAAAAATTCTAACCTTTGGGCAACCATTTAAAAAATGGTGACGTCTATATCCATAGAACACCTTTTAAAAAGGTACATCAAACCAAAAAACCGTTGAAGATCATACCATTTTATAGTAATGAAAAACGCCTAATAAAACAGGCCGTTGCCCAAAACCGAGCTGCGCAGCAAGTGATCTATGATACCTATGCCCCAAAGATGCTAAGCGTATGCCGGCAATATATAAGGGATATGCATTTTGCTGAAGATGTGATGGTCAATGGATTTGTAAAGGCGTTCAAAAAAATGGATGCTTTTGAACACCGAGGAAGTTTTGAAGGTTGGTTGCGAAAGATTATGGTGCGTGAAAGTATTACCTACTTGCGCAAAAAACAATTTGTGGTTTTTGATGATGAAAAGATGCCCAATGAGAACCCATACCATATTTCTGATACCGACTCTTTGTTGGATGTGGAATACGTGCAGGAACTTATCGATAGCTTACCGGAAGGATATAAAATGGTGTTTGTGCTGTATGCCATAGAAGGATATAAGCATCAGGAAATTGCGCAGATGTTGGACATTTCCATAGGAACATCAAAATCGCAATTATTCAAAGCTAGGAGGCTATTGCAAGAGAATTTACGGTTGAAAGGAATTTCATCGATGGACAAAAACAAAAAGAACGGATGATATTATGGGTAGGTTGGAACAACATATAAAAGAGCGACTGGCGAAAAGGGAAATCAAACCTTCGGAAAAAGCATGGGATAAGGTGGTTGAAGGACTTTCGGAATCGCCAGAAAACAAGAAGGGGAATCGATTCTGGCAGTATGCCATAGCGGCCAGTTTTATTGGTGTCATGATAGTAAGTGGGTGGTATTTTAACACCCTTTCTAAAACAACTGCGGTAGAAGTAGTCAATACGGAGAAGATACAAGCTAACGAAACCTTGGAGAATACCCTGGAAGAAAATAAAGGGCTAGATAACAAATTTCAGGTTGTAGTCTCGGATACAGAAAATAACGATTTTATAGATTATGGGGAAAGCGATACAGTAACACCAAACGACCAAGAGCCAGAGGAGCTAGTGTTAAAGGGCACACTGCTTGCAGACGGGGAACAAGCCCATCCAGTAGTCGAAGAAAAACCGGTTTATGCAGACGACAAGCTTATTGCCCAACAATTGGAGGTCGTGTTGCAAAAGATTTCCGGTCTGGAGAAGAATGACGTTCAAGTTACGGATGCCGAAGTGGATTCCCTTTTAAGGATTGCCCAACAAGAAATTCTTACGGATAAGTTGTTACAAGAAAATGGTAAGATAGATGCCATGGCTTTGTTGACCGAAGTAGAAGACGAATTGGATCAATCGTTTCGTAACCAAATATTTGAAAAGCTTAAAGAAGGATTTTTTAAAGTACGCACTGCAGTTGCGGACCGAAATAATTAAAAGTACCGCACGCCGTATTCCAGGTAGCTGTGCGTAAACCCATTATTCATCAATCAATTTCTGCTGTACTACCCTTGTGCGCACTATAGACACAAGGGTGGATAGCGGGAGCTTAAAACTCAAAAAACATGAAAAAAATAGTTGTAGTCTTAACCATGCTCAGTATGGCATTCAATACCGGTACCTATGCCCAAGAAACTCCTCAGCAAAAGAGAATAGAAGTTCTGGAAAAGCAAAAAACGCGAATTACGGCCCAAGAAAAAGATGCCTTAAAATTAGAAGTGCAAGCAATCAACGAAAGACTAAAAAAAGGAGTAATCACTGCAGATGAGGCCAAGGTGCTAAAAGAAGAAGTAGCAAAGAAAAGGGCGTTGAACATTGAAAATCGACTGGCGATCATAGAAAATAGAATTGCGCTTTTGGAACGTAATGAGGAAAATTTTAAAGAAGAAATTGATTATGATTCCATTACTGAAGTGCGTATTGGCATCGATATCAATGGAAAACCTGCTGAAGAATTTATATTCGGAAATAAAAAATGGAAGAGAAAACTTCGTTACGATAGGCGAACCTACTCTGATTTGGTTCTTGCGATAGGATTGAACAATGCGCTTATAGAAAACGAATCTTTAGGAGATTCCCCATACCGTATAGGGGGCAGTCGCTTTTTTGAAATGGGATGGCAATGGCGGACCAGGGTATTTAAAAACAGTAATTTTTTACGTTTTAATTACGGTTTTTCGTTTCAGTTCAACGGCCTAAAACCCAAAGACAATCAGTTTTTTGTAGAAAATGGCGATCTAACGGAATTGCAAGAATCCCCGTTGGAACTCAACAAATCCAAATTTAGGACGGACCATTTGGTCTTTCCGATCCATTTTGAGTTTGGACCATCAACATTTAAAGAAACGGAAAAAACCATCCGTTACCATATTGATAAAAAATTCCGATTGGGCATTGGGGGGTATGGAGGCTTTAATATAGGGACGCGACAAAAATTGAAGTTTAGGGAAGGTGGAGATCGTATCAAGGAAAAATTTAGAAGGGACTATAATACTAGCGACCTCGTTTATGGACTTAGTGGCTATGTAGGGGTCGGCGGCACCCAATTGTATTTTAAGTATGATTTGAACCCCATTTTTGAGAACGCTGCCGTAGAGCAACGCAATATTTCCTTGGGCTTTCGTTTCGATCTCTGACCTCTGCTCTATAAAAAAGAAAGCCAGAAGAGATCGGTCTTCTGGCTTTCAAGAAATAGCAAACTGAGTTAGATTGCCACTATACCTTGGGTATTGGTGTCAGGAAGATTCCCGGACTCCTCACCAATTTGTTGTAATTCATCCCCAAAAACCTTAAAGATGCCAATAGTACCATCCAAACCGTACAATTGGTATAGATATTGTCCGTCGTCCGAAATCCACATATCTATCCATCCCTGTGTCGTTCCAAATGCAGTTGCTGGGTCGGTAGTGTTCCCCGTTGCACCAATGCCTTGTGCAGCCGTTTGGTCCAATAAGGCAACAACACCGTTATCAAAGCTATAGGCGGCTAAGCCGGCTTCTATGGCATTGGATACAAAGAAATAGTTTTCGTCAAAGGTAAAATCCAACCAGCAAGCCGTCCTTCCGGTATTGTTTGTGCCAGAGGCCACATCCATACTGATGGGGGTCAAACTCCCATCTCCCTGTATTTGCCATGTGGAAACCGATCCGTCTTGAAGGGCTGGAAAAGCTGGTGGTGCACCATCTACTTGAAATTCCCTTGCTTCGGTAACCACTACATAATTATCACTTACAATTTGGAAACCTATTGCAGAAGGTAAGTTTCTACCTTCTGCATTTCCCCTTAAGGTAGAAGTTGCCGTTCCTACGGATGCAGCACTTAAAGTACCATCTGCATTTACCCCAAAAACAGTCAACTCGTCTTCACTACCAGAAGCCAATCCTGCTGCCCCAGAATTGATGGCGGCAACCACGAGCCAATTTCCGTCAGGTGAGAATTGTACTGCGGAAGGGCGTATAGGAAGATCTCTGGTAGATCCACCAATAGGCTGTAAAGAACCGTCTTCCAACAACCAGTAACCTGTAACGGTACCTTGATGCCCGGGCTCTCCTGCGGATAAGAATTCTGAACGGGTAATATTGGAAACATAGACAAGGGCCCGTGTTCCATCAACCAAAACAGCATCTGTGGTTGCAATACTATTTGGACCTTCGGCTCCGGTGTCTACTGGATCTCCGGCCATTTCAAGCGAGTAGTCTGCTTGTATGTTAAAGGCCGTAATGGTATTGCTACCTGCATTAACGGCCAATAAACTGGAATTGTCATCGGTTTTGGTGAGTGCATAGGCAGAAATCAGGGGGTCCAATCCTTCGCCGCCATCAAAATCCCCTCCGTTACCATTGGTGCTAAAAGGTCCAATGGGGGTTAGGTTGCCATCGGCATTTCTACCATAAGCGATTACGGTATTAGGTCCTTGTACTACCGTTCCGGGTACTTGGCCCTCTCCATTGGTCATGGCATACACAGCGCCTACAAAGGCTGTGCCGTCTGCCCCGTCTTCACCATCCGATCCGTCCGCTCCATCTTGGCCATCCGCCCCATCCTGACCGTCAATACCATCTGTACCGTTGACGCCATCTGTACCGTTGACGCCATCAAGGCCATCCTCCCCCTCACAACTTGCTAAAAAAACGCCTAGTGAAAGTAAGGCAATGGCTAAAAATTTTATTCTTTTCATGTTTAAAAATTTAAGGTGATACTAGTTTTTAAGTCTGTTGAAATGCACATAAGGTTTGTCCTTAGGTACGTTCTTTAAATTTGTTAATGGATTTGGCCAAATCTGATAACGCATTGTGTTCATTCCAATATTTAGAGGATGAATTATTACGTCCCTTACAGCTAAAAAAAAAGTGTCACGAAATTTATTTTCTGTGATATTATAAATTTTAAGGATTAAATAATTAATAATCAATATGTTACAAACAAGATGCTTTTTGTTGACTAGAAATTGTATCACGATAATTTGATACTTTCGCAATAACTTTTAACATATGCGGTAGTGTTGAAATCGATGCTTTCGTATGCTATTGGAAGCAAAAAAGAGGGAGTCTTGGAGTCAAATAGTGATAATGAACAGCCTTCTACGGGTACGGACTTACCTTATAGAATAGTATATTTACCGGCACATGTGTAACCTATGATTTCAAAGAATACCATAGACCAGGTTTATGAAACATCCCGTCTTGAGGAGGTCATAGGTGATTTTGTGCAGCTAAAGAAATCAGGATCTAATTTCAAAGGCCTAAGTCCATTTTCAGATGAACGTACACCAAGTTTTATGGTGTCTCCCGTAAAACAGATTTGGAAAGATTTTAGTAGTGGTAAAGGAGGCAATGTGGTCGCTTTTCTGATGGAGCACGAGCACTTTAGTTATCCAGAAGCCATAAAATACCTGGCCAAGAAGTACAACATAGAAATTGAGGAGACAGAACGGACGGATGAGCAGAAAGAGCAGGCCAACGAGCGTGAAAGTATGTACTTGGTCTCTGAGTATGCCCAAACCTATTTTGAAGGGGCCCTATGGGAAACGGAACTCGGAAAAGCCATTGGATTAAGTTACTTTAAGGAGCGGGGTTTTACGGACGATACCATCAAAAAATTTGGACTGGGCTATAATCTGGACCAGTGGGACGCTTTTACCAATGCAGCTTTGGATAAAGGATATCAGTTGGAGTTCATGGCCAAAACCGGGTTGACCATCGTAAAGGAGCAACCTGAAGGGGAATCCCGAAAATTTGACCGATTTAAAGGGAGGGTCATGTTTCCCATCCATTCCATGAGCGGTAGGGTTTTAGGCTTTGGAGGCCGAATTTTGACCAATGACAAGAAAGCGGCCAAATACCTAAACTCCCCGGAAAGTGATATCTACCATAAAAGTAAAGTGCTTTATGGCATTTATTTTGCCAAACAGGCTATTGCCAAAGAAGATAACTGCTATTTGGTAGAAGGATATACGGATGTCATACAAATGTACCAACGGGGCATCCATAATGTGGTGGCTTCGAGTGGAACTGCCCTTACGCAAGAACAGATACGCCTTATAAGTAGGCTTACCAAGAATATCACGGTCTTGTTTGATGGTGATGCTGCGGGTTTACGTGCTTCCTTACGGGGGGTGGATCTTATTTTGGAGCAGGGTATGAACGTAAAGGTGTGTACTTTTCCAGAAGGCGATGATCCAGATAGTTTTGCCAAAAACAATGCGCTGGAAGATGTGGTATTGTACCTAGAGGAAAATGCAAAGGATTTTATTCAGTTTAAAACGTCATTGTTGGCCAATGAAGCTGCCAACGATCCCATAAAACGCGCGGATACGGTCAGGGATATTGTTGAAAGTATTGCAAAGATACCGGACCGTATCAAAAAGGAAATTTACATTCAAGAATGTGCCAAGATCATGCAGATTTCAGAGGAAGTACTGTATAACACTTTGGCGCAAATTGATAAGAAAGAGCGTTACGAATCCAATAAGAAGCAGAAACAAGAACAGCAAGCTTTTGAGGTGGTCAAGAATGACGTTACCATTGAAAAAGTCGACGTGCAGTATGTGCTGGAACGTAAGATTATAGAGTTGTTGCTGCTGTACGGTCATCTAGATCAGGAATTTGAAGATTTGGTTTTAAAGGAGAACGAAGAAGGCGAACTGGCTTTGGCACCGGAAACGGTAGAAGCCAAGGTTTACGAAAAAATTTACTTGGACCTTCAAGAAGATGAGATTGAACTTTCCAACGAGCGATTCAAAGGCATGTATTACACCTTGATTGAAAAATTGAATACGGATGGGGAGCTCTCCATAAATACCTTTTTGGCGGAGCTGGACCAAGAAACCGTTAAGGAAGTGTCTTCCATATTGATGGAAGAAGAGCGCTATGTGTTACATGATTGGGAACGTAAGGATATTTACCCTAAGGACAAGAAAAACGGTATAGCCCAACTGGTAGGTGAAACCATATTAACACTACGTTGTAGTTTAATAAAAAGTAGGATTGCCCAACTGCAAAAAGATACGGAGGAAAACCGATCCCAAGAACATAAAGAGGTCATAGAGGAAATCATGAATTACCTCCAATTGAACAAACTTTTGAACGCAAAATTGAACAGGGTACTGTCTTAAAAAAAATAAACCCCGGAATAGCCGGGGTTTTTATCCAATAGAATAGCATAGAACAGCTGGAACATTAATAAAGTTCCAAGGCTTTTGCTTGCTGCAACAGGTCAACCAAATTGTCGACATTCAATTTACGCATCAATCTAGCTTTGTAGGTACTTACCGTTTTTTCGTTGAGATTGAGCCCTTCGGCGACTTCTTTATTGCGTTTACCGCTGGCCAATAATTTCAATACTTCTACTTCCCTTGTGGACAGTTTTCTAAAGAATCTTCTTGGTTTCTGGGTGCCTTCATCAAAAGCCAATCGCTGGGCAAGTTCATTGGTGATGAACATATTGCCTTCCGCAACCTTGCGTATCGCGGTAATAACATATTCCGTGTCCGCTGCTTTGGACAGGTAGCCAAAAGCCCCGGCCCTAATGGTGCTTAGCGCATACACATCTTCTGACTGTCCGCTGTACATTAAAACTTTTGTTTCTGGGTATTCTTGTTTGAGCTTCCGCAACGTGGCTATTCCATTAATTTCTGGAATATCCATTTCTAAAATAATTACGTCGGGGGAGACTTTTTCCAACGCTTTAAAAAGCGCAGTGGTAGAGGTTACATCCGCAACAACTTCGATATCAGAGGTATTCTTAAGAACTTCCTTGATACCTAAGGTTACAATAGGATGGTTGTCTGCAATGAGTACATTAATCATGTTAGTGGTTTTACTTAAAAATTTATATAGTTAAAGTCGTGTTTAGTACATATTTCCTTACAAAAAAGGAAGAGTTAGTTGACTATTGGTTCACAAAATTGTAATTTTTTTTGTAAAACCATAGTTAAATTATGGTTTTTTTCGTTTTAAATGTAATTTTTATGGTTAATCTGCTGTTTTTAGCGTTTCTGGGACTTCACAAATGG
Source organism: uncultured Croceitalea sp. (assembly GCA_937959125.1). Taxonomy (GTDB): domain Bacteria; phylum Bacteroidota; class Bacteroidia; order Flavobacteriales; family Flavobacteriaceae; genus Croceitalea. The sequence continues at coordinate 22,266 of CALGQU010000101.1, read as the reverse complement.
GAATAGGAACCATCTTATGCTTGTTTGCCGTATTAAACCGCTTGTAAATTGTAAATACTTCTTGCTCCCTGTCGGAAAAATCTGAAATATCCTTGCCGGCATCGTCCATTTCCATGGCCCATTCCAACTCTGGGTAACTTGCACCTATTTGGTCTTCATCGGTACGGCTATCTCCCCACAAACCGTCCGTTGGTGCCGCGTCCATAATTTCTTGGTTTACCCCTAAAACTCTTCCCAGTTCGTAAACTTCCGTTTTTACCAAATCGGCTATTGGGCTTAAATCCACACCGCCATCGCCGTATTTAGTGTAAAATCCAACGCCAAAATCTTCTACTTTATTGCCTGTACCGGCAACCAAATAACCCTTTAAGGCCGCAAAATAATACAAGCTGGTCATACGTAAGCGTGCCCTGGTATTGGCCAACGACATAAAACGTTCTTCTTCATCGGCAACTTTGGGGAACGCATCGACCAAGGAATCGAACACCGGTGTCAGCGGTACCAACTGTCTTTTTACCTTTGGGTAATGCTCCATGAGCCACTCAATATGACGGTCCGCGCGGGTAACCTGGTTTTTGCCTTGGTGTATGGGCATTTCCAAGCAAAGCAATTCCAGACCTGTTTTTGCACAAAGCGTTGAAGTTACAGCAGAGTCTATACCGCCGGATACCCCAATGACAAATCCCTTACAGTTGGCCTTAACGGCATAATCCTTTAGCCAGTTTACAATATGGTCGATTACCTTTTCGGTTTGCATAGCACTATTTTAAGTTCAAAAATTTACCTTTGCACCTTGTAAATTTAAACGGTGTTTTGTTAAAAATAAAGTTGAAGGTTAAATTCTTTTGTATTTCATTGGTTCTATTGGTTTTTATGGCTTGTAAGGACGATGATAAACTGGAGCGGCAAATAGAAGCTATCCCCGTTGATTTTAAATTGGAGCGATTTGATTTGGAGTTTGCAAAAGCCACGGAACACAACTTGCCCCGGCTCAAGAAAGACTATCCTTACCTTTTTCCCGCTAAAGTGCCGGACAGTATTTGGCTGGCCAAACTTACCGATACCCTACAATTGGAATTGCAGCGGGAGGTTAGCGATGCTTTTGATGATTTTGAACAGGAGGCGGAGGCCCTTGAAAAACTCTTTAAACATATTTCCCATTATTTTCCTGCTTTCAAAGCACCCAAAACGGTGACGTTGATTTCTGATGTGCAATATGATACCAGGGTGGTGCTCACGGATGAATTCTTATTGATAGGTTTGGATAACTACTTGGGTGCGCAACATCGATTTTATGCCGGCTTGCCCAATTATGTGGCACAACAACTGGATAAGGTATATTTAACTTCGGATGTGGTGAGTGCTTTTGCCAAGAAAGTGAATACCTATCCACGCAATCGCAGCTTTCTATCTAGAATGGTATATTTTGGTAAGGAGCTTTATCTCAAGGATTTGTTGTTGCCTAAAACCTTGGACTATCAACGTATCAATTATACCAAGGACAAATTGGAATGGGCCCAAGAAAACGAAGAACAGATTTGGCGGTATTTTATTGAAAAGGAACTACTGTATGATACTTCCGTGGAATTGGACCGCCGCTTTTTGGATCCGGCCCCGTTTTCCAAGTTCCAATTGGAGCTGGATAGTGAATCCCCGGGCGGCATAGGCCGGTACATTGGGTGGCAAATCGTTAGGGCCTACACAAACAATAATCCAAACACTTCATTGCTGGAATTGTTGGATATGCCCGCAGAGGAAATCTTTAAGAAATCAAACTATAAACCAAAACGATAATGGCGGTAGTACATACCTCAAAAATAACTTTAGAAGTAGGTTTGGATGAAAATAGGGTGCCTGAAACCCTGCATTGGTCCGCTGAAGATGGTGGAATTGATAATGAGGCCGCTAAAGCCATGATGCTTTCCGTTTGGGACAGCAGCCATAAGGAATCTCTAAAAATAGATCTTTGGACCAAGGATATGCCCGTTGATGAAATGAAGATTTTCTTCCATCAGACCTTGGTGACCATGGCGGATACTTTTATGAAGGCCACACAAGACGAAAAGATGACCGCGACCATGAAGGATTTTTGCGATTATTTTGCGGAGAAGTTGGAGTTAAAAAAGGACTAGTTACCCTCCATACCTAGAATGTCCTATAATTTTAAAATCAAAAAGGCAATCCCGTAGTACTTGATCCGCTCCAAAGTTTGCGCTGCAAAAGTCAATTCTTGATAAAAACTATCTTGCGCAATGGATGGACTTGCCATCAAAAAAGCTATTAAAAGGAAACCGAGTTTTCTTATGACAAGGCAATTTGGTCATCCATACGATCGAACTGTCGTTTGTGTTCCCCTTTTAGCCCTAAGGCCAGTTCTACTTTGGATTTTGTAGGACGTTGCATGAACAAAAACAAGATCAAAACCCCCGCGACGGTTAAAAAAAGCAGATTTCCCGTTATGGAAAACCATACCAAATTTAATATGGCCGGACCTTCCAATAGTGCATATTTGATAAGCGATGCCTGTTGAAAGATTGCCAATTTCTCCCCCAGAGTTTCTTTTTGGTCAACATCCTTGGTTACAATTTTGAACATAAAATTCGAGGCAAAAATACCTGCCAATCCTATAATAGGAAAAATGTAAATGAAAATGTCGTCATCAAGGGTGGTATTGGTAGAAATGGTAGTGGTGCTATAAAAAAATATTCCCATCAATAGAGGGGCGGCCATCATGGCCAAATGGAATATGGAAAGTATCCTTAAGTATTTGCGCGGTGTGGTTGTCATAACTTAGGTTAAAAATTAAGTTCAATCTGGGACACTCCCTTTAATTTTTGATGTATGTATGATGTCCATCTTTGGGTAAAGTTATACATAATATTGTTCCTCAGAATACAACTCTTTAAAACTGTTCCTGATTAATAAGGGCTTGACTTTGATGGATGGGCATAGATGCCTTACCTTGTTATCGGGTAATTTATAGTCTTTAAAAATCTAAAACCATTCGTTTGAAAACAAAGTCCCGCCAAAAAATACTATTTGTCTATAATGCCAATTCCGGCACAAGAAACGCCATTATGGATAGCATGCACAAAGTGTTTAGTCCTTCAACTTACGACTGCAGTCTGTGCGATATTACATTTGGTATCGTTAGTGAAAACCGTACTTGGAAAAAATTTAGGCAAGAAAGTGGGCACTCCATGGTCTTTTTGCATAAAGATGAATTTGCTAAAAAATACGCCAGTAAGTTTGGTTCTAAGTTTGATTTTCCCATCGTTCTCGTAGTCGGTGAAAATGGTCTGGAGGTACTCATAACAACAGAAGAATTGAACGGTTTAAAGACAGCTAGGGGACTTATTCGGTTACTTAAGGAACGCATCTCAAAGTAGTAAGCTTTTACTGAAAGTGTAAAAGGTTTACCTTAAACTTGCTGCATCTGCTTATTGATCGAGTCAATAAACAATAGCAGTTCTTCCTTTCCTGTTCGTTTTGTAGAAGAGGTGACAAAATGCGTGGGGGCTTCTTCCCAGGCCGTTTCCAACAGGGAATTGAGGTAGTCATCTACATGTTTTTGTATGGCGGCAGGCTTTAATTTATCCGCTTTGGTGAAAATGATGGCAAAGGGAATGCCATTGGTGCCCAACCACTCCATGAAATCCATGTCCACGGGTTGCGGTTTGTGCCTAATGTCTATTAATACAAAAGCGCATACCAATTGTTTTCGTTTTTCAAAATAAGCCGTAATGTATTTTTGAAAGGTCTTTTTTTCTTTTTTGGAAACCCGGGCATAGCCATAACCGGGCAAATCCACCAAAAACCAGTTGTTGTTTATTTTAAAGTGATTTATCAATTGTGTTTTTCCTGGTCTACCGGAAGTCTTGGCCAAAGACTTTTTGTTGGTCAACATATTGATCAAAGAAGATTTGCCAACATTGGAGCGTCCTATAAAAGCATATTCTGGCCATGCCGCTTTAGGGCATTTGTCCACATCGGAATTGCTCATTATAAATTCTGCGGAAGTTATTTTCATGACTTGGAAATTGACCTTTGGAATCATTAAGTTGCTCGCTACGCATCAAATTGATATCCAAATAAGGGAGCTTTTCTTTATAACAATTAGAAGTTACGCTTGATCAACCAGGCATCAAGGATGCTGTTAAAGGTTTCCGGATGTTCCATCATTGGGGCGTGGCCGCATTTTTCGATCCAAAACAACTCGGAATCCGGCAATAACTCATGGAATTCTTTGGCTACCTTAGGAGGGGTTACGTTATCATTCTCACCCCATATGATACAAGTTGGCGTTGACATCTTTGGTAAATCTTTTGCCATATTGTGCCGTATGGCACTTTTTGCTATGGCAAGGGTCTTTATCAATTTCATACGGTCATTGACGGTCGCGAAAACTTCGTCCACAATTTCTTTTGTGGCAACAGCAGGATCATAAAAAACGTCTTGGGCCTTTTTTTTAATGAATTCATAATCCCCGCGTTTGGGATAGCCATCGCCCATGGCACTCTCATAGAGGCCAGAACTACCGGTAATGACCAAAGCCTTGACCATTTTTGGAAACATCTTGGTGTGTAACAGGCCAATGTGCCCACCCAGGGAATTGCCTAAAAGGATAACATCTTCCAATCCTTTATGCTCAATGAACCTTTCCAAGAATTTAGCAAAGTTCTTCACCGTAGTCTTTATCATGGGCATATCGTAAATGGGAAGCTCGGGCACCAATACTTTATAGCCCTTATTTGGAAAATAGCTGGTAACCCCTTGAAAGTTGCTTAAACCACCCATAAGCCCGTGCAATATGATAATGGGCTTCCCCTCACCAATTTCAATGTAGCGGAATTTACCTTCCTCTATAATTTCTTCCATTTAAGATAGTTCGGTCAAGAACGGCAAATATAGGTATTTAATGGAATCCTAATGTCTTTCCTTGCAAGTTGCACATATCATAATTATCCCTGCATAAAATACCCAGATTTTGGGCAAAGTGGGAAATGAAATCCAATATTTAGATATTGAGTGGTAAATTTGACCAAAAATCTTACGTTTTTATTAACATTTTGAATTTTGTGGTAAAATGTGGTAATAATATTTCTATATTTGAGTTATAGAAAGTAAACAAACTGATTTTGAACATCTTCTTCTTCGGTACCTTCAACTGCAAGGCGGATGCAAAAGGGCGTATTATGCTCCCTATTGCATTGCGCAAACAGATGGAGTCTGTTATAAAAGAAGGGTTTTATGTAAAAAAATCATATTACAAAGAATGCTTGGAACTTTATCCTGCGCAGGAATGGATAAAGATCAATGACGAATTGGATCAGAAAAGCAGGTATGATGAAGAGGTGGATGATTTTATCCGAATGTTTACCACCGGTTTGCGCCAAGTGGATTTGGACAATACGGGAAGGCTCTTGATCCCTAAGGAAGTTATGGCCATGGCCAATATTAAGAAAGAGGTCAAGATTTCCCCAATACGCAAGCATTTGGAGATTTGGGACGTGGATATTTATAACAAAGCTATTGAAGCGACCAAGGAGCGTAAAAAAGAATTGGCCAATAAGGTAATGTTGGGCAAAAGGGAAGAGGATGTATCATAATCCGGTATTGCTCCAAGAATCGGTCAATGGGTTGTCAATTAAAGAAAACGGAATATATGTGGATGTCACTTTTGGTGGTGGCGGCCATTCCAAAGAAATATTAAGAAGGCTTGGGCCTAACGGAAAGCTATTCGCTTTTGATCAAGATGAGGACGCACAGGCAAACCGTATTGATGATGTACGCTTTGTGTTGATCCAAGAGAATTTTAGGTTTTTAAGGCAGTTTTTAAAGTTCTATGGCATTTTGGAAGTTGATGGAATCTTGGCAGATTTTGGAGTTTCTTCACATCAGTTCGATCAAGCGGAACGTGGTTTTTCTACTAGGTTTGATGCAGATTTGGATATGAGGATGAGTAAAAAAAACGACCGTTCTGCCCATCATGTGGTCAACCATTATAGCCTTGAAGCCTTGGCGGGCATATTTAAAGAGTATGGAGAGCTACGATCCGCCTATCCTATGGCAAAGGCCATTGTGCAGGCTAGGGGGCAACAACCGATCAACACCACGGAGGAATTAAAAAAAGTACTGGCACCCATGCTGCCCAAAATGAAGATGAACAAAATTTTGGCGCAAGTGTATCAAGCTATCCGTATTGAGGTGAATGATGAAATAGGGGTGTTGCAATCCTTTTTGGTGCAAACGGCAGAGGTGATAAAAAAAGACGGTAGGTTGAGTGTGATCAGTTACCACTCCTTGGAAGATCGTTTGGTCAAACGCTTTATTAGGGAGGGTAAATTTGAAGGTCAAGCAGAAAAGGATTTTTATGGTAACATTAGTGTTCCCTTTAAAAAAGTAGGCGGACTTATTGTGCCATCAACAGAAGAAATAGCAAAAAATAACCGGGCTCGGAGTGCCAAACTCCGCATAGCGACCAAAGTTTGATTGGGGTCAAAAAACGAGAAAATGAAAATGAAGAAAGGAATATTGGATATTCTAAAGGGGAAATTTTTAGTGAGTGGCGACGCCCCTAAGAATTGGCTCTTTCTCTTTTTTGCTTCATTTCTAGCGGCCATGATGATCTCTAGCAGTCACCATGCCGATAAAAAAGTACATGAAATAGCGCAACTTAATGAGACGGTTAGGGGGCTGCGAAGTGAGTTTGTAGAAACAAGGAGGAGCCTTCAGCAATTGAAATTGGAATCCAATTTAAAACAGGCTATTGCAGACAAAGGCCTGAAACCATCACAAAATCCACCGCAAAAAATCATAATCAAGAGTAGGGATTAATGGCCATCACCGAAAAACATATCATGAGTAGGCTTTACCTCATTGCAGGCGGACTTTTTCTGTTCGCTGTTGGAGTGGTGGTGAAGTTGGTGGATATTCAAATGGTGAAAGGAACGGAATACAAAGAGCTCGCTACGCGCAAAATGGAAAGGCTATTTACCATAGAGCCTAACCGTGGTAATATCTATGCCGATGACGGTAGTCTTTTGGCTGCTTCCGTTGCTAAATATGAGATTCGTTTTGACGCGAATACCGTAAAAGAGGAGAACTGGCAAAAATATATGGCGCCACTTTGTGATTCCTTGGGTGTTCTCTTTAACAAGCCTTCTTCCCACTACAGGCAAATGCTCAGAAAAGCACGCGCCAATAAGAATGGATACAAGCTCATCGCCCGTGATGTGGAGTACTTGGAATATGCCAGAATGCGAAAGTTCCCGCTTTTTAGGTTAGGGCCCAATAAAGGTGGGTTTATTGAAAAACACCGTGTGGTCCGTGATTATCCTTTAGGGAAAATAGCCGCACGTAGTATTGGATATGAGCGTGTGGACGAGCAAGGACATTACACTAGGGTTGGTCTAGATGGTGCTTTTGGAGTGAATTATCTTAGGGGCCATGAGGGGAAACGGCTAAAGCAGAAAAGTGCCGGTAGCCAATGGAAACCGGTCGGTTTTGACAATGTCGTGGAACCACAGGACGGTAGCGATATTGTGACTACCATCAATACCAATATGCAAGACATTGCACATCATGCGCTTTTAAAGCAATTGGAATACTATAAGGCAGATCATGGTTGCGTGGTAGTCATGGAAACCAAGACGGGGGCCATAAAAGCAATTTCAAACCTAGGCCGTACCAAAGAAGGTAAGTATTACGAACGTCTAAACTATGCCGTTGGTGAATCCAGTGAGCCTGGTTCTACCTTTAAGTTAATGTCCATGGTGGCCGCACTTGAGGACAAAGTACTGGACACCAATACTGTAGTGGATACGGAAAAAGGACGTTGGAAAATTTATGACCGTACCGTAAGGGATTCCAGATGGGGCGGTTATGGTAAGATCAGTATGGCAAAGGCGTTTGCCCTGTCTTCCAATACTGCTTTTGCCAAGATGATACACGAAAACTACAAAGAGCAACCAGAAGTTTATGTAAAGCGGCTTATGAACATGGGCTTGCACAAAGATTTGGACTTGCCCATCATTGGAGAGGGTACCCCCGTAATACGATATCCTGGCGATAAGGGGTGGTCCGGAATTTCCTTGGCGTGGATGTCCCATGGCTATGAGGTTTCCATGACACCCCTGCAGTTATTGACCTTCTACAATGCCATTGCCAATGATGGCGAAATGGTACGCCCATTGTTTATCAAACAAGCTAGGGTTGGGAATAAGGTGATCAAGGAATTTTCCAAGGATGTCATCAATCCGTCCATTTGTTCAAAGGAAACCTTGGTTAAAGTACAGCAGCTATTAAAGGATGTGGTAAAGAAAGACTATGGTACCGGTAATGGATTGTATTCCAAGAATTTTTCCATGGCCGGAAAAACGGGAACCGCACAAAAGAATTATGTAACAAAGGACCCAGAAAAATTGCAATACATTTCATCTTTTGCAGGCTATTTTCCGGCAGATGATCCCAAATACTCTTGCATCGTGGTGATTCATGAGCCAGATAGGGAAGTTGGGATATATGGTGCCGATGTGGCAGGACCGGTATTCAAATCCTTGGCAGAGAAGATACATGTTACATCACCTGTAGTAGACAAAGTAGTGCCGGAGCATCCAAAGAAAGAACAAGTAGAAGAGGCTTTCCAAGAGTATTATGGAATAGCCCAAAAGCAACTTCCTACAGTACCTAATTTAAAAGGGATGTGTGGGATGGATGCGATTGCCATTTTGGAAAACCTTGGAATAAAAGTGGAGGTGAACGGCAATGGTAAAGTGGAAAAGCAGTCCGTTAAAGAAGGAACTAAAATTAACCAAGTAGATAAAATCGTCCTACAGCTATCATGAAGTTGTTAAAAGACATATTGTATGGAGTAGGGCTCACGGCAGTGAACGGGGATACCAATGTCATGGTAAATTCCGTTCATTTTGATTCCAGAAAAGTAGGTATGGACGATGTCTTTGTGGCGATCAAAGGGTTGATTACGGATGGGCATCGCTACATTAAGAATGCGGTGAATCAAGGGGCAAAAGCCATTGTTTGTGAAGAAATGCCGGAACTGGTCATCAATGGGGTTACCTATCTGCAAGTGGACAATGGGAATAAGGCCCTGGCTATTATGGCATCCAACTTTTATGAGGTACCATCCAAAAACCTAAAATTAGTAGGCATTACCGGGACCAATGGAAAAACTACGGTATCCTCCCTATTGTATAACCTTTTTAAAAAGGCGGGATATAAAGTGGGGTTGATTTCCACCATTAAAATCTTGGTGGACGAGGTGGAGTACAAAACCACCCATACCACTCCGGATGCAATGACGATCAACCGCTATTTGCATCTTATGAACCAAGAAGGGGTGGAGTATTGTTTTATGGAGGTCAGCTCCCATGGAATCCATCAAAAAAGAACGGAAGGCCTGCATTTTGAAGGTGCCATTTTTACCAACCTATCCCATGACCATCTGGATTACCACAAGACGTTCGCAGAATACAGGGATACAAAAAAACAATTGTTTGACGGCTTGTCAAAAACCGCTTTCGCCTTGACCAATTTGGATGATAAGAACGGGATGGTAATGCTACAAAACACTAAGGCAAAAAAATATACCTATGCCTTAAAATCCTTTGCGGATTATAGGGGACAGCTTTTGGAAAACCAAATTAACGGGCAGCTCCTTAAGATTGATGATAACGAGTTGTGGTCCAAATTAATAGGTGATTTCAATGCCTATAACCTTTTGGCCATTTATGCCACCGCAGATCTGTTGGGCTTGGAAAAGCTGGAGATTCTGAGGTTGGCCAGTGAATTGGAAAATGTGGACGGTAGGTTCCAATATTTTATATCGAAAAAGAAAATTACGGCAATAGTTGATTATGCCCATACACCGGATGCGCTAAAAAATGTGTTGACTACAATTAACACATTGAGGACTGGAAATGAAAACGTCATCACCGTAGTGGGGTGTGGTGGTGATCGTGACAAGTCTAAGCGTCCGGTTATGGGTCATATCGCTTCAGAAATGAGCAACCAAGCCATTTTTACGTCAGATAATCCGCGGTCAGAAGAACCGGAGGTTATTATTGAAGAAATGGAGGCTGGGGTAGAGGCACAGAATGTAAAGAAGGTGCTTTCCATAGAGAATAGAAAACAGGCAATTAAAACGGCCTGTAAATTGGCCGTCCCCAACGATATTATCCTCGTAGCCGGTAAAGGCCATGAGAACTATCAAGAAACAAAAGGAAAACGTGTGGACTTCAATGATTTTAAGGAGGTGAAAGAGGCACTGGAACAAATTGGAAAATAACGGAGTGTAGATTTCCTTAAACGGATGCCGCATACGGCGTCGATGGGGTAATCGCAAAAGTCTATAGAAAAGAAGTATGCTATACTATTTATTTCAATACTTAGAACAACAGTACCAAGTGCCTGGAGCGGGACTCTTTGAGTTCTTGACCTTTCGTGCAGCGTTATCCGTGCTTTTGTCCTTGTTGATTGCCATGGTATACGGAAAACGTATCATTCTGTTTCTACAGGCCAAACAGATTGGCGAGAGCATTAGGGATTTAGGTTTGGAGGGCCAACAAAAAAAGGCGGGAACGCCTACCATGGGGGGGCTCATTATTATTCTGTCCACACTCATTCCCGTACTACTTTTTGCGGATATCATGAATATTTATGTGGTACTCCTCATTGTTACCATGTTATGGATGGGCGTCATTGGTTTCATAGACGACTATATCAAAATCTTTAAAAAGGATAAGAAAGGCCTTAAAGGTAGGTTTAAGGTCATGGGGCAAATTGTCTTGGGTCTTATCGTTGGTGTGGTGCTGTATATGCATCCAGAAGTGACCATGAAGGAAAAGGATGGGACTAGGATTACCGACGATTTTAAAGTGGAACGCGTTATTGGAAAAGAGAAAAAAGCGTTACGTACCAATGTCCCCTTCTTTAAGAACAACGAATTGGATTATGCAGATTTTATTGCGTGGGCCGGCGAAGGGGCTAAGGATTACGGATGGCTCATTTTCATTCCTGTGGTGATCCTCATCGTTACGGCAGTATCCAATGGTGCCAATCTAACGGACGGTATTGATGGGCTTGCAGCAGGTTCATCGGCCATTATTGTATTGACCCTTGGGATTTTTGCATGGGTTTCGGGGAACATTCAGTTCTCGGACTATCTGGATATTTTTTATATCCCCCGGGTGGGGGAATCGGTGGTTTTTATTGCCGCTTTTGTGGGTGCCTTGGTAGGGTTTCTATGGTATAATGCTTTTCCTGCCCAAGTATTTATGGGAGATACTGGGAGCTTGACCATTGGCGGTGTCATTGCGGTCATAGCCATCATCGTTAGAAAAGAATTATTGATCCCCATATTATGCGGAATTTTCTTTGCGGAGTCCATTTCCGTAATGCTGCAAGTGGGGTATTTCAAACACACCAAACGCAAGTATGGCGAAGGAAAACGGATTTTTTTGATGGCGCCTTTACATCACCATTATCAAAAGAAACTATATCATGAAAGTAAGATAGTGACCCGCTTTTGGATCATAGGGATTCTGTTGGCCATTGTGAGTATAGTGACCTTAAAAATACGTTAGCATGCAACGGTTGGTCATTCTTGGAGGTGGCGAAAGTGGCGTGGGAACAGCCATTTTAGGGAAGCAAAAAGGATATGATGTTTTTGTTTCCGATAAAGGAAAAATTAAAGAAGACTATAAAAAAGTTCTTGAGCATATTGGGATTGATTGGGAAGAAAACCAACATACGGAGGCAAAGGTCTTAAATGCCGATGTGGTTATGAAAAGCCCGGGCATACCGGATACGGTGCCTTTGGTAAAGCAATTGGTAGCGGTTGGGATTCCGGTGCTGTCCGAGATTGAGTTTGCATCAGGCTATACGGATGCTACTATAATTGGAATTACGGGCAGCAATGGAAAAACGACCACCACCATGCTTACGCACCATTTGCTAAAAGGCGATTTGCCCAATACGGGTATGGCGGGGAATATTGGCGATAGCTATGCTAAAATGGTAGCAGAAGAAGCGTACGACCACTATGTGCTGGAGATAAGCAGCTTTCAGTTGGACGGTATTGTGGATTTTAAGCCTAAGGTGGCCATAATAACGAATATCACACCGGACCATTTGGACCGCTACGGATATGAATTTGAGAACTATATCGCCTCCAAATTTAGGATAGCCATGAATCAAGACAGCAGGGATTATTTGATTTATGATGCGGATGATGAAGTGATTATAGAGTGGTTAAAAAAGCATCCCGTTCAATCCAAACTAGTACCGTTCTCGCTGCGGAACAAGCAAGAATACGGTGCATGGTTAGATAAAAAGACAATTAGAATACAATTAGAACATAAAACTTTGAAAATGAGTACAGATTTTTTAACCCTAGAGGGCCAACATAACGTAAAGAATGCTATGGCTGCAAGCTTGGCATCGCAATTGGTCAACGTAAGGAAGGAGACCATTCTTCAAAGTATCCAATCCTTTCATGGAGTTCCGCATCGCTTGGAAAAGGTTTTGAAAATAAACCATGTCCAATACATCAACGATTCCAAGGCAACCAATATCAATGCAGCGTATTATGCTTTGGAGGGCATTAAAAAGCCAATTGTTTGGATCGTAGGTGGCGTGGATAAAGGAAACGATTATGCGGAACTTATGCCTTTGGTACGGGAAAAAGTAAAAGCGATCATTTGCTTAGGCGTGGACAATACCAAGTTGATGGAAACTTTTGGAAACGTGGTGGATATTATGGAACAAACGATGTCCATGGAAGAAGCGGTAAAAATGGCCTATAAAATGGCAACACGTGGAGATACGGTCTTACTTTCACCGGCATGCGCAAGTTTCGATTTGTTTGAGAATTATGAAGACCGGGGCAATCAATTTAAAAGGGCAATCCAAAAATTATAAGAGGTGTTGGCACTGTTGAAAAACTTAAAGGGGGATCGAGCTATCTGGGGTATTGTAGCCCTTTTGGCCTTGTTTTCATTTTTGCCGGTGTATAGCGCAAGTACCAATTTGGTGTACGTAAAAGATACAGGTACCGCAGTAGGGCATTTGGTAAAACACGGTGTGCTGCTGTTTTTAGGTTTTATGATCATTTTTGCGATACATCGCATACCAACGCACTACTTTAAGGGGCTTTCATTAATTGCATTGCCCATTATTCTCATTTTATTGGGCTATACCCTAACTGTGGAAACTAACATCGGCGGAGTCAGTGCGAACAGATGGATCAAGATTCCCTTTGTAGGGATCCCGTTTCAAACGTCTACTTTGGCATCCGTAGTTCTCATGATTTGGATTGCCCGTTATTTAAGTAAGATACGGGACACCAAGATTAGCTTTCAACAGAGTATTTTGCCTTTGTGGCTGCCCGTGGCCCTGGTGGTCGGATTGATATTGCCTGCCAACTTTTCTACGGCGGCCATCGTTGGGCTTTTGGTAATGATATTGTGTTTTTTGGGTGGATATCCCTTAAAGTATTTGTTTGCCATTACCGGAACCGGTCTGGTATTGGCGGGGATGTTTCTCTTTGTGCTTTTTAAGACCCCGGAAATTTTACCCGATCGGGCAGGTACTTGGAAAAGTAGGATCGATACGTTCTTACATCCGGAGGAGGCTAGTGCAGATGCCATGCGACAAGCAAACTATGCTAAAATGGCCATTGCAGAAGGCGGACTTTTTGGAAAAGGTGCAGGTAAAAGTGTCATTAAGAACAGCCTCTCCCAAAGTGAATCGGATTTCATTTTCGCGATTATTATTGAAGAATACGGACTGGTAGGAGGTTTAGGACTCCTGTTTTTCTACTTGCTATTGTTGTTTAGGATCGTAGTAGTGGCCAACTCGGCCAAAACGGTTTTTGCCAAACTTTTGGTCATTGGGGTAGGATTGCCCATCGTTTTTCAGGCGTTTATCAATATGGGTGTGGTCGTACAGTTGTTTCCAACCACCGGACAACCGCTTCCATTGATAAGTATGGGTGGAACAGCAATTTGGATGACCTGTTTGGCCATTGGTATCGTATTGAGCGCAAGTGATAAAAAACAAGAAGAGCCCGATGCGCTTAACATTGATGAGAATAACCCTTTAGAAGTGTTAAGTGGGCAATTATAGGTTTATACTCTCTGGAGGGGGAACGGGAGGACATATTTATCCGGCCATAGCCATAGCGAATGAATTGAAACGGAGGTTTAAAAATGCCGAGTTTTTGTTCGTAGGGGCCAAGGATAAAATGGAGATGGAAAAAGTACCACAGGCAGGATATAACATTGAAGGCCTTTGGATAAGTGGATTACAACGGAAGCTAACGGTAAAAAACCTGATGTTTCCCATAAAATTGATACGTAGTTTGTTAAAAGCACGCAACATCACAAAACGGTTCGATCCCCATGTCGCTATTGGCACGGGCGGATTCGCCAGTGGACCGTTGTTGCGAATGGCGGCTATAAAAGGTGTGCCTTGCGTATTGCAGGAGCAAAACTCCTTTGCAGGAATCACCAACAAGCTATTGGCGGGCAAAGCGGAAAAAATTTGTGTTGCTTATGATGACATGGAACGCTTTTTTCCAAAGCAAAAAATAGTCAAGACCGGGAACCCGGTACGAGCAGATTTGGTGCATATCAAGACCACAAAAGAAGAAGCTTTGGAAACCTATGGTTTTTCCAATAGCGCTCCGGTATTATTGGTTTTGGGCGGTAGTTTAGGGGCTCGACGCATTAACCAACTTATCGAAAAAGAGTTGTCCTTTTTTAAGCAATTGGGACTTCAGGTGCTTTGGCAATGCGGCAAATTGTATTATCAGGAATATAAAAAACACCAATCGGAAACGGTCAAGGTACACGCTTTTTTAAATACGATGGATGCGGCGTATACCGCTTCGGATATCATCATTTCCCGGGCGGGCGCAGGTTCGGTGTCAGAATTGTGCTTGGTGGGTAAGCCAACCCTATTTATCCCATCGCCCAACGTAGCGGAAGACCACCAAACCAAAAATGCGGAGGCTTTGACCAAAAAAGGGGCCGCCCTTATGCTTAAGGAAAAAGAATTGGATGCCCGGTTTGAAAGTGAGTTTAAAAAGCTATATACGGATAAAGGGAAGCAGCAACAGCTTTCGGAAAACATCAAGAAACTGGCACTGCCAAAAGCCACGGAACATATTGTGGATGAAATCGAAAGATTATTGAAAACGATAAAACCTGAAACTAAAAAGTAAGAGTTGAAACTGGATACCATACATAACGTTTATTTTATTGGCATTGGAGGCATAGGCATGTCCGCCATTGCCCGGTATTTTCAGTTTGTGGGGAAACAGGTGGCGGGATATGATCGTACACAGACCCCCATCACTAGCGATTTGGAAAACTTGGGTATTGAGGTGCATTATAAAGATGATGTACGTCAGATTCCCCAGTCCTTTCAAAATAAGACCAATACCTTGGTGGTCTATACACCGGCGGTTTCCGCTACCCATACAGAACTCACCTACTTTAGGGCGAACAGTTTTGAAATTAAAAAACGGTCCCAGGTTTTAGGGATCATCACCAAGGATACCTTTTGTTTGGCCGTGGCCGGAACCCATGGTAAAACAACTACCTCCAGCATTTTAGCACATTTGCTAAAGGAAACAGGGACACCCTTGATCGCCTTCTTGGGCGGTATCTCAGAAGACTTTAACAGCAATTTTCTGCTGGAGGGAACCGATTACGCGGTGGTTGAAGCAGATGAGTACGACAGGTCTTTTTTACAATTGACCCCTAATGTCGCTTGTATTACCTCTATGGATGCGGACCATTTGGATATTTATGGAACGGATTCAGAACTTAAAAAGTCGTTTAAAGCGTTTGTTGGGCAAATAAAATCCGGTGGGAAACTTATAGTGCGTAACGGGCTTCCTATTGCGGGCCTCTCTTATGGTATAGAAGATGCGTCGGACTATTGCATTAAAAACCTAAGGATAGAAGAGGGAACCTACGTATTTGATATACGCACCCCTAAAAAGACACTCTTCGGAATCCGTTTCAACAAACCGGGGGAGCATAATTTACTGAATGGATTGGCGGCCTTTGCCATGGCGGAACAAGTAGTAAAAGAACCGGAAGGTTTAATAAAGGCCCTAGGAACCTTTAAGGGTGTACAACGGCGGTTTTCCTATCAAGTAAAAACGGAGGATTTCATTTTTATCGATGATTATGCGCATCATCCCACGGAAATAGATGCAGTATACCAGGCGGTAAAAGAAATGCATCCCGGTAAAAAACTAACGGTCGTATTCCAGCCCCATTTGTTTTCCAGAACCAAGGATTTTGGACAAGCTTTTGCAAAAAGCCTTTCCAAGTTTGACGAGGTATTGCTTTTAGATATCTATCCCGCTAGGGAAGCGCCTATTCCAGGGATATCGGCAGCTTGGTTGTTGGATATGATGGAAAATCCAAATAAAAGATGGGTAGGTAAAGCAAATCTTTTAGAGGAGCTTGTAAAAAGCGGACCAGAGGTTTTGATTACCCTGGGTGCCGGGGATATTGGCTTGGAAGTAGAAAAAATTAAAACGGAATTGGAACATGCAAATTAATTGGAACTACATAAAATTTAGTGCCTTGGTTTTGGCGATCGTAGGCCTTTATGGTTTTGCAGATTACAGAAGCAAAGGCAGGGAAACGCAAGAAATAGAGATTAAGTTTTTGGGAGACAACAACTTGTATTTAACCGAAGATTCGGTTAATAAATTGTTAATACAAAATTATGGGACGCTAAAAAATAGGACAAAAGAACAAGTAGTTTTGAACTCCATAGAAGAGGTATTAAAAGCTGACCCTATGGTGAAAAGTGCTCAAGTTTATCGCTCCATTAAGGGAGGGCTTATTTCAGAAATTGTACAGCGAAAACCTATTGGAAGGGTTGAGGGCGTCTCCAAATTTTATTTGGATGATACAGGAAAACGCATGCCATTATCAAGGCATCACTCAGCTAGGGTTCCTATCATCACCGGTGAGATTACAGGGAAAAGCCTAGAGGATGCTTATGTTATTTTGGATTTCATCAATAAAGATGATTTTTTACGAAAAAATGTGATCGGTATCCATGTGGAGAAAGAAGGAAAATATCAATTACGGTTCAGGGTTGAAAATTTTGTAGTGAATTTGGGTGGTGTGCAACACTTGGACGAGAAGTTTAAGAATTTTATGGCCTTTTATGTAAAAGCGGCCAAGGACAATACTTTGGAAGAGTATGCTACAGTGAGTTTAGAATTTGACAACCAAGTGGTTTGCACCAAAATATAAAGGTATGGAACAAGGGAATTATTCAGTTGGATTAGATATTGGGACCACAAAAATCGTGGCCATAATAGGAAAGGAAAACGAATACGGTAAAATTGAGATTCTAGGGACGGGAAAATCCAAGAGTCTTGGTGTACACCGTGGTGTGGTCAACAACATTACGCAGACCATTTCGTCCATTCAGCAAGCGGTGGAGCAGGCAGAGATTGATGCTGGCCTTAAAATTGGGCCCGTGGTAGTGGGTATTGCCGGACAACACATACGCAGTCTGCAGCATAGCGATTATATCACAAGACCCAATGCGGAAGAAGTTATCAATGAGGAAGATCTGGATAAGCTTTGTAACCAAGTATATAAGTTGGTGATGTTGCCCGGCGAGGAAATTATCCATGTGCTTCCACAAGAGTATAAGGTAGACGGTCAATCTGAAATAAAACAACCTATTGGAATGTATGGCGGTCGTTTAGAGGCCAATTTTCATGTGGTGGTGGGGCAAGTGACCTCCATAAAGAATATTGGCAGATGTATTAAAAGTGCCGGACTGGACTTGGGTAACATTACCTTGGAACCCTTGGCATCCGCAGAGGCCGTTCTAAGTCAAGAAGAAAAAGAGGCTGGGGTAGCTTTGATCGATATCGGTGGTGGAACCACGGATTTGGCCATTTTTAAAGACGGTATTATTCGTCATACTTCCGTAATCCCATTTGGCGGTAACGTTATTACGGAGGACATTAAGGAAGGCTGCTCTATCATAGAAAAGCAGGCGGAATTATTAAAGATCAAATTTGGTTCCGCATGGCCGGGGGAAAACAAGGACAATGAGATTGTTTCCATCCCTGGATTGAGGGGTCGTGAACCCAAGGAAATCACCTTAAAAAATCTTTCAAAAATCATCCATGCTCGCGTAGTTGAAATCGTAGAGCAGGTCTATGTTGAAATCAAGAACTATGGGCATGATGAACAGAAAAAGAAACTGATTGCAGGAATCGTACTTACAGGTGGCGGTAGTCAGCTGAAGCACTTAAAGCAATTGGTAGAATACATTACGGGAATGGATACGCGTATTGGATATCCCAACGAACATCTTGCCGGTGATTCCGATGAGCAGATTGCAAGTCCGCTGTACGCTACGGCCGTCGGTTTGTTGATGAACGCTTTGGAGACGGATGCCAAACAACCGGAAATGGAGTTGAAAACAGTACCCCAAAACGATAATGAAGAAAAAGTACTGGTTGAAGAAACCGCAGGAATGGCAAGCGCTACTGCAGGAACCGCAGGAAAAGAACGTAAATCCATTTTTGATAAATGGTCGGAAAAACTAAAGGACTTTTTGGATAACGCAGAATAAAACACACCCACATAAATAAAGCACCATGAGTAAGAACACAGAATTTGACAACATTTCTTTTGATTTGCCAAAGAATAAGAGCAACGTTATAAAGGTTATTGGCGTTGGCGGAGGTGGCAGTAATGCCATTAACCATATGTTCCAATCCGGTATCAACGGCGTTGATTTTGTTATCTGTAATACGGATGCGCAAGCCTTGGAGAACAGTGCGATCCCCAATAAAATACAATTGGGTGTTTCATTGACCGAAGGGCTGGGTGCTGGTGCGGACCCTGCTGTTGGGGAACAGGCGGCCATGGAAAGTATGGAAGAGATAAAAGGCATGTTGGAGCATACGACCAAAATGGTTTTCATTACTGCTGGGATGGGTGGCGGAACGGGCACTGGTGCTGCCCCGATCATTGCCCAAGTAGCCAAGGAACTGGGTGTCTTGACCGTGGGTATTGTTACGACACCTTTCCAATTTGAAGGTGGGCCAAGATGCAAACAAGCACAAGCCGGTATAGAAAAACTCCGTGATAATGTGGATTCCCTTATTGTCATCAACAACAATAAGTTGCGGGATATTTATGGAAATTTAGGGTATAAGGCAGGGTTTTCAAAAGCAGATGAAGTATTGGCAACCGCTGCCAAAGGTATTGCAGAGGTCATTACGCACCACTACACCCAAAATATAGATTTACGCGATGCTAAAACCGTATTATCGGATAGTGGAACGGCAATCATGGGCTCATCCACTTCCTCTGGATCTGGCCGTGCCAATGAGGCAATCACAAAAGCCTTGGATTCACCATTATTGAACGACAATAAAATTACAGGCGCTAAAAACGTATTGTTGTTGATCGTTTCCGGTAGTCAAGAAATTACCATTGATGAAATTGGTGAGATCAACGACTTTATCCAATTGGAAGCAGGCCATAGCGCGAACATCATAATGGGTATTGGGGAAGATGAAAGCCTAGGCGATTCCATTGCCGTAACCGTTATTGCTACCGGTTTTAATAGCGACCAACAAGATGAAATAACGAATACCGAAACAAAAAAAATCATCCATACCCTTGAAGACGAGCAAAAAGCGGTGCACCATTTAGGCGGCGAAAAAGAGGTGACTATACCAACCTTTGAAAAACCCTTGGAAGAGCCGGTTATAAAACATCAACTGGTGGAAGAGGTCGAAGAGGAAGTGGAGGTGACTTTGCCAGAAACCGACCTTATCCAAACCACCAATTACATCAGGAATTTTAATGTGTTTTATGAAGAGGTGATTCCAGAGGTTGTAGAAGAAAAGATTACTACCTATAATGAAGATGAATTTATCATCATTGAGTCCAAGGATGTGTTGAACGATATTGAGGTCGTTGACGCCCAAGTTGTGACTCCTAAAACTGTGGAGGAAGATCAATTTGCATTGTCTTTTGATATGCCTTTAAACGGGGCAAAAGAAGAAGAACCGGCACAGAACACCATTGTATTCGATTTAACGGATAGCGCAAAAGATATTGAAGTTAAGGAGTATGTAGAGGTAAGTCCGGTATTGGAGTACGAAAAAGAAGGGGAGACCAGATATGATTTGGAAGAGTATATGGAGCTGGAAAATAAGCTTACAGGAGCCCGTTCGGTCGCGGAAACCCATGAACCTAAACTATTGGATGACGAATTGGTCTTTGAGAAAAGAACCGTTGCCCCGGAATCAAGTGCCGCAGGCGAAGGGTCAGGAGATACCAAGGACCCTTTTAATAGCTCTTTGAACGAAATTCTTAAGGATCGTGCCGACGAAAGAAAGAAGAGCCTTAAAAATTTCAACTATAAATTTCAAAACAGCCGTAAAAGTATTGACGAAATAGAAAAACAGCCGGCGTACAAACGTCAAAACATTGAATTGGATAATGACCCAAAAGAGAAAAAGGTTTCTAGGATGAGTTTAGGGGAAGATAGTAATGATGAAGTGCAACTGCGTTCCAATAACTCGTTCCTACATGATAATGTTGATTAGTAGTGTGTTAATAATCAACGTTCGCTAAGAACGTTTTAACCCGAAAGTAAGCAGATTACTTTCGGGTTTATTTTTTATCTTCGCAGTCCAAAAAAAGCGATTATGGGTTTGCAAGAAAGCGTAATGACAGAAATGAAAGTGGCTATGAAAGCCAAGGATACTGTGGCTTTGGAATCGTTGCGAGCTATAAAGTCGGCTATTTTATTGGCGCAAACGGACAAAGGGGGTGGCGTAGGATTGTCTGAGGAAGATGAAATAAAGTTGGTGCAGAAACTGGTAAAGCAACGTAAGGATAGTGCCGCTATTTTTAAAGAGCAGGGCAGGGATGATTTGGCGGAGCCGGAATTGGCCCAAGTAGCCGTAATCGAAAAGTTTTTACCGGAGCAATTGACAGAGGAAGAAATTGAAAAAGTGGTGGTACAAACCATCGAAGCCACAGGAGCAACCGGGATGAAGGATATGGGCAAAGTCATAGGTATGGTTTCCAAGGAATTGGCCGGACAAGCAGACGGTAAGACCATTTCCAACATCGTAAAAGCAAAATTAAGTTTATAGTATACTAGATAAGATTCCTGTTTTCACAGGAAATTATGGCCACGTAGCTCAGCTGAATAGAGCACTGGATTTCGGCTCCAGCGGTCGGGGGTTTGAATCCCTCCGTGGTCACGAATAAATAGAAAAGCCCTGTGTCAAATCAAGCTCGCTTGAATTTGTAATCAGGGCTTTTTTAGTTGTAAAAGCGGAGCTTTGTAGGGAAAGACGAAGTCAATCCCTGAATAAACTAAGATTGATTTGGGCATTAGCTTGAATTTGTAAACGGGGCTTTTTTAGTTTCAAAGTGTCTGTCCGCCTCTGGGGGAGAATATATCGAGGAAAAATGGGGGTAACAAATCAATCCCTTTTTTATGGAGGATTGACGGAATACAACCTTTTCAATCGGTGCAAGTATTAGAAAAAATAGGTATGGGTGACCAGTTTTTTCTAGACAAAAAGCTGGACTAAGAAAATCCAAAGGTTAAAGAAAATACCGAACTTCTCACAGTTTTTTTCATTTAATAGCAACAAGTTTGCTATCATTTTAGCATAAATTTCTTTGAAATGTTAAAAAAATCTTATTTTTACATACCAAACCAAACTTCCTTCCGTTAGAGATAGGTGCTAAAAGAGCCCTGTATAATTCAAACTATCTCGAGTTATTTTTAGATAATTCGTTTTTAAAGCAAGTGTTTGCCACCCTTAACAGGTGGTTAAATGCAATACGTTATAAAAAGTGTTCATTTTGCATTATGATAAACCCAACCCCCGTATTATGAAAAAGTTCTTTCAAATTACTTTTTATCTTAAATTCTTGCGCTCCAAAGTGTTGTTCATTGGGAGTGTAGTTTTTTTAGCCTTTACAGGTATATTAGAAGCCGATCTTTACGTTCCTTTTGACTTTAATAGGAAATTATTGCCAGATGTTAGTAGTGCTACTATGGCAATAATTCAAATGGACAGTGATGGCGACGGTGTTCCTGATGATATGGATATCTGCCCTGGTGGTGATGATACCGCGGATAACGATCTAGATGGTGTGCCGGATTTTTGTGACTTGGATGATGATAATGATGGGATACTGG
>CALGQU010000100.1 GCA_937959125.1 uncultured Croceitalea sp. | reverse complement strand
CCTTATTGCAAAAAATGCCGTAACATTAAAAAAACAGGATGATAGCCCGCATCTTAAACCGGCCAACAAACTATATAAGGAGACCTGTGAAATCAACTGGGACAGACCGCTACTGGAAATCCACAACTTTATTAGGGGATTAAGTCCCTATCCCGGTGCTTGGACCACCTTAGTGAACGGTGGGCAAGTATCGATCCTCAAAATCCATAAAGCAACTATGGACCCAACCTTAAGTGACCAACCCTTAGGAACGGTCGTCAAAGATAAAAACGGGCTATCCGTAGTCGTTAAGGATGGGATGCTAAAACTCGTACAAATACAGTTACCCGGAAAACGTAGTATGCCGGTGAAGGATGTCTTAAATGGTTTATCCGTGTCAAATGATGCCCATATTAGCTAAGGCCCTAGTATACCTAGGCTGCGGTATTTTGCATTAAATCTTCCGCTTTTATCAACAAACCACCCAAGTTATCAACAAAAACGCGGATTTCCCTTGCTAACACTTGCCTCGCCGCTAAATCCGTATAAATTTGTTCAGCATTAAAATTATTTTAACAACAATTAATTTAATTCCATTATGAACAAAACAGAATTAATCGATGCAATGGCAGCTGATGCTGGCATCACGAAGGCAGCAGCCAAAAAAGCATTGGAATCTTTCCTAGGAAATGTTGAAGGTTCCCTTAAAAAAGGAAACCGCGTTTCTTTGGTAGGTTTCGGATCTTGGTCTGTTTCTAAGAGAAATGCAAGAGAAGGTAGAAACCCACAAACAGGTCAAACTATCAAGATTGCAGCTAAAAACGTTGTTAAGTTTAAAGCAGGTACTGAATTGAGTAATGCAGTAAACTAATTCTTATACGTTACCATATAGAAAAGCACCTCTTTTATGAGGTGCTTTTTTGTTTATGGTCTTTTTGTAATTATCCCATAAAAGCTTACATTTAGTTAAGTTTATAAAAACAAATGTTGAACAAAACCGCAAAAAAAGGCAAATTATTAATTGCTGAGCCTGCGCTCACAGGGGATGTTTCCTTTAACCGATCCGTTGTTCTGTTGGCAGAACATAATGAAGAAGGTTCCGTAGGCTTTATCTTAAACAAGCCTTTGGAGTATGACATTTGTGACCTTATTACAGAAATCATAGTACCCTTTAAAGTATATAACGGAGGTCCTGTTGAACAGGATAATCTTTATTTTATACACAAGGTGCCCCATCTTATTGAAGGAAGTATAGAAATATCCGATGGTATTTATTGGGGCGGTGATTTTGAAAAGACGATCTCTTTAATCAACAATTTAACCATTACGGAAGCTGATATCCGGTTTTTCTTAGGTTACAGCGGATGGGATTCCCTGCAACTGGATCAAGAGTTGTCTTCCAAATCTTGGGTAGTGGTCAAAAATGAATACGAAAGCGATATTATAGAAAAGTCATCTTCTGCCTTCTGGAAGGAGAAAATGTTGGAACTTGGCGGTGACTACTTAATTTGGTCCAACGCTCCCGAGAATCCTACCTTAAACTAGCCAAGTCTGGCCATTGCATTTAGCTTCCCTACCAAATTCTTTGCCGTATCCGTTTTAAATGTTTTTTTCCTGTATTTGGTAATAGGAACAATACCTTTAATGGAATTGGTAAAGAAGAGTTCATCTGCTTTTTGAAGTTCAAATGGTGAAATGGAACGTTCTTCCAACGTATACCCTTCTAATTTTTTAAGCAGTTCAATAAGTTTTTTCCGTATAATACCGTTTAAGCAACCGTCAGCTAATGGCGGTGTTTTGATTGTTTTACCCAACACTAAAAACAGATTGCCGTTGATGGTTTCTACTACTTGCTTTTTTTGATTGAGCAACAAACAATTGTCATAATTGTTTTCTTTGGCATAGACCCCCGCAATAACGTTGACCAGTTTATTGGTGGTCTTTAAGTTGGAAAGCAGGGCCGCGTTCACAAAATGGTCTTTGAACAGCTCCACTTCGTATGGTGTATCTTGCACGGTATAAAACGAGTGCTCCAAAGGAGTGGCCGTAATGATAAATTGTACCCCGTTGTCCATTGGGGTGTAATACCCTCCATGATTTCTAAAAATCAAAATCTTGACCCTGGCCTTGTCTTTAAGGGTATTGGCCTCCATAGTCTTAAGCGCCTGCTCTTCCAAATATTCCATGGTAAATTCCATGGGTATATCCATTCTTAGGATACGCATACTGGCCATTAGCCTAAAGTAATGGTCTTCCCAAAAAAACAAGGTTCCGTTGACCACCCTTAGCGTTTCAAAAAGGGCATCCCCATATTGGAGCCCCCTATTGCCGTCATTTAAGAAATTGGCGTTTTCTTCAAGGATATTGCCATTAAAATTTACCAAACTCATTCCAACTTTTTCAATTGGCTAAAAAATTGCTCTTTTTAAGCCTGTTTTTACCTTTTTTTCTTTCCGTAGCCCAGCTATGCAACTCAAAAAAGTCTTTAACAGGACAAAAAAATGCTGATTTTCGCTTCAATCCAAAAAGTCTAAATGAGTTCCATAAAAAAGTCCCGAAAATTTTTCGGGACCAAAGATACGTTTTACAATATTGCTTTACTATTTAGAGCCCAGTACTTGTTTTAAATCGGACACCTGGTTCTCCCAAAGCATTTTAGCCTCATCAATTTCGTCTTCTTCAGCAAAATCACTGATAAATAGCGAAACATCTTTTGTAATTTCATCTACGATGATGCGCATTTCAAAATAACTGTCATCATCATTCTCTTCCCACGCAAATTTTACAAACTCATCGCTCTTCTTTTTCAGAAGTTTGGCCACCTCTTCTGCCCCATCCCAAATAAAGATGAACAGCTCTCCCCTAGAATTTACATTGTCTGCAAACCATTCTGAAAGGCCAGATGGTGTAGAGATGTAATTGTAAAGCAATTGCGGTGATGATTGTATTACAAATTCAATCTCAAATTTTGTCTTATCCCCCATTATCCGTTCATTAATTGTTGTTGTTTACTATGATGGTGGTAATATAGAAAAATATCTTTCAAATAATAAATTAATTATGAATTTTGATTGCACCAAAAATTACAATTATATTTGCACCCGCTAAAAGGCGAGGTAGCTCAGCTGGTTAGAGCGTCGGATTCATAACCCGGAGGTCGGGGGATCGTGCCCCCCTCTCGCTACAAAACCCTTGATTATTTCATAATCAAGGGTTTTTTGTTTTTTACTAGCTATTTTTTACCATCCTATTTCTCCTTAAAAGTTAAACAAACCAACAAAATTGGACGACACTTCCATACCCTTTAATGTTAATACCAAGGAGGAAATTCCAGTAATCCTAAAACCATCATTATTAATTTCTTTAGGTATTCCTCGTAATATTAAGGATATGGCAATACAACCACCAAAGTAGCATAGAGGAGCATAACAAATGTGTTAAACCTTGTTTTTAAGCATATTACACTATAAAATGTAAGTAATTTCGCGGCCGTTAAAAATTAAAAACGTGGAATGTACAGAATTAAATCCGGCAAAGAATTTTAAAAATTGGGAACCAAATTACATCAATGAATTGCGTTCCCTACAATTTAAAGAACACCTTGGAAACAAGCTTTTGTTTGAGGACGATTCCATTAAATTATGGAATTTAAAATTGGACCATGGCGAGCGTATGCCCTTTTTAAAACACGACAAAAACTTTTCATGGATCGCAGAGAATGATGCCATTTTAAAAAGCAGGTTCGGCAATGGGCGCATTGCTTTGATCAAGATTAAACAAGGAGACACGGAATACTTTGAACATAGCCATAAAGACTATATCAATGATTTGGAAAACTTGTCCAAAAACCCTGTGGTCTTTAAAATTTTGGAATATAAAAACGAGTTCCATGATATGCTTCCTATCCTAAATTAAAAGGGTTTCCCTTCAGCATTTAAAGTTTTGAAAACGTTTGGGACAGGGTTATTTTAAACCTATTCCTAATTTCCAGTTGTACCATTTATAGTCCTTTTACCAATATCCGTCGTTCAACGATCTTTCTTTCGTTTTGTCGAACTTATCTCCATAGCGTTTCTGTTAAGAATATTTTCGTTCCGCATAAAGTTCCCTTTTTTTTTCAACTTAAAATTCGTTAAGAATGTCATTAAAAAGGGAAGGCTATCTCTACATAGCAACTGGGGAGAAATATCTTAAAGAAGCCACAAAATCCGCAACTAGTCTAAAAGCCTGTAGTGCCAACGTACATATCACTTTAATAACGGACGCTTCCTTTAAATCCCCCGTTTTTGATTGTGTTGAAGTGATGGATGTTCAATCTGGAAATGGCCAATGGAAAATGGGCATTCTTTTTAAAGTCATGGGGCTCCTTAAATCCCCGTACCAAAAAACCTTTTTTGTGGATACGGATACAATCTTCTGTGAGGATTGCAACGAACTATTTGATCTATTGGAATACTATGACGTTCTGATAAGTCCAGCACTTACGGATGATACTGTTATCACCGTTGATACCCGCAAGTTACATGGTTATTACCCCTACAATACCGGAGTGGTGGTTTTTAAAAAAAATAAGAGGACGGAAAAATTTTTAAACGAGTGGTTACGGATTTACAAAGCAAAGTTCAAGATTTATCCGCATGACCAAGCCCCTTTTATGGAAGCCTTATTACAGAATCACGTAAAATTGTATGCTTTAAAACCCATCTATAACTTTAGGACCCCCTTCTTTGTTTCCTTGCCCGCCTTACCCGTAAAAATACTGCACGGTCGTAAGGGCAACCTTGAGGAGATGCAACTGATGCTCAATAAAAATTTGGTCCATAGAATGTGGCACCCAAGGTTGAAAAAGGTTTTCCTTAGGAAAAAAGCATTGCGCACGGTAATCGCCGAAAAATCACCGAAATCCTTGGTGCAATTGGTGCGACAAGGCAGAAACCTTTTGTTTCAATAGGATTGGTTATAGTGCCTCTTTCATAATTTTCTCCACCACTTCGGGGTTCAATAATGTGGAAATATCGCCAAGGTTTCCAGTATCTTTTGCGGCTATCTTTCTAAGGATACGACGCATTATTTTACCGCTTCGGGTTTTAGGCAAGCCAGGGACAAACTGCACTTTGTCCAGTTTGGCTATAGGTCCTATATGCTCCGTAATCACTTGGTTGATTTCCTTGGACAAATTCTCCCGGTTCCTGGATTCCCCCGTTTCTTTTAAAATTACATAGCCATATAGGGCATTTCCCTTCACATCATGCGGAAAGCCTACAATAGCAGATTCGGCAACCGCAGGATGCTCGTTAATGGCATCTTCAATAGGGGCCGTTCCCAAATTATGACCGGATACGATAATCACATCATCTACCCTACCCGTTATCCTATAATACCCCACCTCATCGCGCAATGCGCCATCACCGGTGAAATACGTATTGGGAAAAGCGGAAAAATAAGTGTCCTTATAGCGTTGATGGTCCCCCCAAATGGTTCTAGCCATAGCGGGCCATGGGTATTTTATACACAACCTTCCATCTACTTGGTTTCCATTTATCTCTCTCCCCTTTTCATCCATAAGGGCCGGTTGTATGCCAGGTAAGGGCAAGGTAGCATAGGTAGGTTTTGTAGGTGTTGCAAAAGGGATGGGTGAAATAAGGATTCCTCCGGTCTCCGTTTGCCACCAAGTGTCCACAATAGGGCATTTTTTTTCTCCCACATGATCGTTATACCAATGCCAAGCTTCTTCATTAATAGGCTCACCCACCGTACCCAGAATCTTAAGGCTAGAAAGGTCGTATTGCGTTACATAATCCAAATTCTCCTTTGCCAAGGCCCTAATGGCGGTTGGCGCCGTGTAAAACTGCGTCACCTTATGTTTCTGTACCACATCCCAAAACCGTCCAAAATCCGGATAACTAGGGACCCCTTCAAACATCACGGTCGTTGCCCCATTGGCAAGGGGTCCGTAAACAATATAGGAATGTCCGGTTATCCACCCAATATCTGCAGTACACCAATATATATCATCTTCCCGATACTGAAATACATTTTTAAAGGTATAGGCGGTATACACCATATAGCCGCCCGTTGTATGCATCATCCCTTTTGGTCTTCCCGTTGAACCAGAGGTATATAAAATGAACAGGGGATCTTCCGCATCCATAACTTCCGGAGGGTAATCGCTATAGGCCTGGTCCAATAATGGCTGTAGCCATTCGTCCCGACCTTCTTTCATGGTAATATCGGAATTGATCCGTTGGGTTACCAAGACATTTTTCACCCCAGAACAACGTTCCAAGGCATCATCAACAATACCTTTTAAATCAATGGTTTTTGCCCCACGATAAGAACCGTCCGACGTCAGCACCATTTTTGCATCACAATCATTGATCCTTGTTGCCAAGGCGGTAGCTGAAAATCCCGCAAAAACAACGGAATGTACCGCACCAATTCTGGCACAGGCCAAAAGGGCAACCGCCAGTTCCGGTATCATGGGCAAATAAATGACGACCCGGTCCCCTTTTTGGATGCCTTTATCCTTTAAGACATTGGCCATTCTACAGACCCGTTCCAACAGTTGGTTGTAGGTGATATGCTGTGCAGGTTCCTTTGGGTCGTTAGGTTCAAAAAGTATGGCGGTTTTGTTCCCCCTAATATGCACATGCCGATCAAGGCAGTTTTCTGTAATGTTCAGTTGAGCGCCTTGGAACCAGTTTATCTGGGGCTTAGAAAAATCCCAATCCAAGACCTTGTCCCATTTTTTACGCCATACGAAGTGCTCTTCCGCGATTTCTTCCCAAAAACCCTCTGGGTTCCTTACCGATTTACGATATACCTGAAAATACTCTTCCAAGTTTTTAATGTGGTAATTGCTCATGTTTTTACGACTGCTAATATCAATATTACGTATACTACCCTATAATTAAGGAGTTTCAAAATGCCAGTTATCCTTTAATGCTCAACAGCTTGTCCTACCCCACTGGGAATCCTAATGTTTTCTACCATATCCTGTACTTCTTTGGGTACTTCTTCCGTAAACCGATTCACTAGCAGTGCCACCACAAAGTTGACCAACATGGCTATGGTTCCAAATCCTTCAGGTGAAATGCCAAACCACCATTCCTCTTTACTAGGCAACTCCCCTATCCAACCCAGTTTAAACTTGGCCATGTAAAAAAGCATCAAGGAGATTCCCGCAAGCATTCCTGCTATAGCTCCTGAACTGTTCATTTTTTTATAGAAAATACCGAGGATAATGGCAGGAAAAAAGGATGCCGCCGCTAAACCAAAAGCCAAAGCGACCACCGCTGCTACAAAACCGGGCGGATTGATTCCAAAGTACCCCGCAACGATTACCGCACCGGCTGCAGATATCCTTGCAGCCCAAAGCTCCCCTTTTTCCGTAAGGTCCGGTTTTAAAACATTTTTGATCAAATCATGGGAAACCGAGGAAGAAATGACCAACAAAAGACCGGCAGCGGTAGAGAGTGCCGCAGCCAAACCACCAGCGGCTATAAGGCCAATGACCCAAGCGGGCAAATTGGCAATCTCCGGATTGGCCAAAACCATAATATCCCGATCTACGGTAAGTTCATTGGTCTTGGCATCTGCAACATACTGTATTTTTCCATCCCCATTTTTATCCGTATGACTAATAAGCCCTGTAGCCTCCCAGTTTTTGAACCATTGCGGCATGTTATCGTATTCTTCCCCACTAACCGTTTCTATGAGGTTGGTTCTGGCAAAAACGGCAACTGCGGGTGCCGTGGTATACAAAATGGCAATAAAAAGTAAGGCGAGCCCCGCGGATTTTCTTGCATCCCTAACCCGCTTCACCGTAAAAAAGCGTACAATAACATGCGGTAATCCGGCAGTCCCGGCCATTAACGCCAGGGTAATCGCAAAAACATCCGCTATGCTTTTGGAGCCATCGGTATAGGCAGCAAATCCTAATTCTGTGGAAAGGCCATCCAATTTATCCAAAAGATAGGTCCCGGAACCATCTGATAAAGTGTCTCCCATACCAAGTTGCGGAATGGGATTTCCCGTCATTTGAATGGAAATAAAAATGGCGGGCACCATAAAGGCAAAAATCAAAACACAATATTGGGCAACCTGGGTATAGGTAATTCCCTTCATACCCCCTAATACGGCATAAAACAATACGATGACCATACCTAGGATCACCCCGGTTTCAATATCCACCTCCAAATACCTGGAGAATACGATACCTACGCCCCGCATTTGCCCTGCCACATAGGTAAAGGAGACAATTAAGGCACAAAACACGGCAACGATACGCGCTGTTTTGGAATAGTACCGCTCCCCAATAAAATCCGGCACCGTGAATTTTCCAAATTTTCGTAGGTAAGGTGCCAACAACAATGCCAAAAGCACATAACCTCCAGTCCAGCCCATTAAATATACTGACCCGTCATAACCCGCAAAGGAAATGATACCTGCCATGGAAATAAAAGAAGCTGCGGACATCCAGTCCGCTGCGGTGGCCATCCCATTTGCCAATGGCGAAACCCCGCCACCCGCAACATAGAATTCCTTGGTAGAACTTGCCCTGGACCAGATGGCGATTCCAATGTAAAGACCAAAACTTAGCAGTACCAGTACGTACGTCCATACTTGTGCATCAGCCATGGTATTGATTTTGATGATTATTCTTCGTCATATCCATATTTTGCATCAAGTTTGTTCATCAAGTACACATAGACAAAAATTAAAACCACAAAGACATAAATAGCACCCTGTTGGGCAAACCAAAACCCTAGTTTAAAACCACCTATCCGAATGGAATTCAAGGCGTCCTTAAAGAGAATTCCAGCACCATAGGAAACAGCAAACCAGATAAGTAGCAGAATACAAAGGTACTTGAGGTTTTCTTTCCAGTAGGCTTTAGATTTCCTATGCTTCCCTAAATTCATAAAAGTTGTAATTTTTTTTTGGTAGTGGTAAACTAATTTTCATAAAGATATTGGTTCTTTGACAATTGAAACGTCCGAATCCAAAATATTCTTTCCCTGCGTTTCTCACACCTTGAAAACTATCCCAAACAGTAACACCTCTACCTCAAGGGTTTACATGTTTAGGTTTATGGTAAGATTCTTGGGTTCCCCTTTAAATACGTAATTCTTATAACTTTTTACGATGAAGTGTACAATAATGCCGATGTAATGTTGTTATGCAAATGGAAAGAACCAAATCTTACATTTTAATCTGTACACCTTATGCAATTGAAAAATTACGCAATTCTTCTATCCCTTATTATAGCTCCTTTTTTTATCCAAGCACAGTCGGCCCTTCAATTTACCTTAGTAGATGCCGAAACAAATACGGATATTCTTGAAATCCAAGATGAAGGGGAAATAGTGCTTATTGATATCCAAAATACGGCGCTTAACATTAGGCTTGATATCGGGGATTTGGAACCTAGAAGCACTATGCTCATCCTAGATGATGGAACCAATGTTATCGAACAGGTTGAAGGTAGGGCCCCATATGCACTTTTCGGCGACATAAACGGTAATTATAAAGCGGGGGATTTAAGTATTGGCAATTATACTTTGACCGCACAATTGTACAATAGAGGGGGTGCCAGAGGGGACCTCATTGAAAGTACGACCATATCTTTTGCGCTTGTTGAAAAAACAAATGCACCTCCAACGGCCATGCTAACGACTTCAGAAGTTGATGGTTTTGCACCCTTGGAAATCACCTTTTCCGGAGAAGCCTCAAGCGATGACGAAGGAATTGTAGAATACCAATGGGATTTTGGGGACGGAAATACCGCCAATGGACAAAACAGCAGTCATACCTATG
>CALGQU010000099.1 GCA_937959125.1 uncultured Croceitalea sp. | reverse complement strand
CGCCTACATTACACTCCAAATACTGCTATGAGATTGTGGAAAAAAGTATCACTATTGGTAATAGGCCTGTCCTGTTTAACGTTCTTGGCCTTTGTTCCCATTCAGGAAATCAATAATGATTCTGATGCTATTACCGAAATCCTTAATAAAGTTCGCAACGATGCTAGCCTTTCCTCCGAAGAACGTGCCCAGCTTTTGGAACAAGCCATCAGCTTAATACAAAAGGCAAAAACCAACAATTTAGAAGATATTTCCTTCGCCGCCTTACGTAGCGGGGATTCCCTGCTTTTTAGAAAATTCAATGGGATTGTACTTAAAAAGACACAAGCTTTGGAAAACTCCTTTTCCTTGGGCATGACCCATTGGGACCTGGGTGATTTCCTTAGTGATGTAAAACCGGATAGTGCCTTTTACCATTATCAAAAAGCCTATAAAGCTTTGTCTCTTGCTACACTAGAAGAAGAAAGTTCCCACTTACCAAGCTCATTGCTTTTAAACATAGCGAGTCTCAAGGATAATATCAAAGATTATGTTGGGGCAGAAAAGGATGTCATCATGGCAATTTCTAGCATTAAGAAAAACAACAGGTCAGATTGGCTTTTTAGAGCCTATAATCAGTTAGGTACCATACAAAATGGATTGAACAAACCCGAAAAAGCTTTGGAATACCATAACAAAGCAAAAACCTATATCCAATACGCGCCGGTAAATAGACAGGAAAGTTATAGACTAAGTAATGCCAACAATTTAGCTTCGGTACACCTTAGGCAAAAGGATTTTAAAACCGCTTACGAGCTTTATAGCGCGTTGGAAGATCAAAACCAATTAAAGACCATTAACACTAGGCTCTATGCCAAAGTCATTACCAGTAGGGCCTATAGTGGGTACCAAAGCGGGCAATTGACCTTGGAACAAGTAGAAGATGCCGTAAGACAATCTGATAGCATTCTGGACAGCATTGACTACAAATACGGGCAGGCCCGTAACTATGAATACTATGCCCAAGTATTGGTGGCAGAAAAAGATACCACCAGAGCAATAGCACAAGTAGCCAAGGCGGCTGCCCTGGCAGAAGAAACCAACAATAACGATCGGTTGTTAAGTGCCTTAAAGCTGTTGTCCACTATAGATAGGAGAAACAGTACAAAACATGCACAGCGCTATTTTATACTTAATGAGCACCTCCAACAAAAAGAACGGGAAATACAAGATAAATTTGCAAGAATACGCTTGGAGACGGATGAGATCATTGAAGAAAACGTAAGTCTGGCCAAAGACCGTCAAATTTTTGCCGGCATTGCATTCGCCTTGCTTATAGGTGGTATTGGGGTTTTTATCATTATCAATCAAAAAGTACACAACCAACGTTTAAAATTCAAACAAAAGCAACAAAAGAGCAATCAAGAAATCTATAATTTACTGCTCTCCCAACAAGCCATGCTGGAAGAAGGTAAAAAAACGGAGCAAAAAAGAATTTCGCAAGAATTACATGATGGTATCTTAGGACAACTCTTGGGAATTCGCCTGTTTTTTAGTGGACTGAATGAAAGAACGGACGAAGAGGCCATTACCCAACGTGGGGAACTGTTGGTAAAAATGCAGGATGTTGAGGAGGAAATACGTACCATTTCGCACGAACTCAATGAAGCGGCCTATGAAAAAGTAGATAACTTCATCCTTTCCATCCAACAATTGATCAAGGATGTGGGCGAAGCTTCACAAATTTCCATAGGTTTTGATCATGATCAAAAATACAGTTGGAACAAGCTTGAAGGAGATCTTAAAATCAATATTTACAGGATTTTACAAGAATGTTTGCAAAACTGTGTAAAGCATTCAAAGTGTAAAAATATCTCCGTAAATTTTGCAACAACGGAAAAAATGCTAAATTTAAATGTGAAAGATGATGGCGTTGGATTTGATAGCTTTAAGGGTAAAAAGGGAATTGGACTTAGAAATATAATTTCTAGGACCAAAGAAATAAATGGTCATTTGGACATCAAAAGTAGCCCGGGCAAGGGTGCCTTGTTTCAAATTACTATCCCTGTGCAAACTCTTGGCATACAACCCAACACGCTCAAGTCTAAAGAAAAAACCACGGAAATCGTTTAAAAATTTAGTTGTCTACTATGAAAACACTGCGCATTTTAGCTATTGATGATCATGAAATGACCATGTTAGGATATAAATTTATCTTGGAACGCATTGTCTTCGAGGATTATAACATTATAGTGGATACTGCGAACACCTATGAGGCCGGCCGCAAAAGAATAGAAGAATCTGCACACTCCTTTAAGTACGACATTGTTTTCTTGGACGTGCAATTGTTTCCCCCAAATGAGAACCAGCCCCATAGTGGTGAGGATTTGGGTATCCTGGCAAGAAAATTGGTGCCGGAATCCAAAATTATCTTCATGTCCTCTTTTAGTGATAATTATAGGATAAACAGTATTCTGCGATCCGTAGACCCGGACGGATATATGGTAAAAACGGATATCGATCCAAAATCTTTGGAGGAAGCGGTAAAGACGGTACTTTTTGAACCACCATATTATTCTTCAAAAGCATTATCCGCCATTAGAAAGAAAATGGCAAATGATATTACCTTGGACGAAAATGATAAAAAAATACTGTACCATTTATCTATTGGGACCAAGACAAAAGATATAGAAAACCATATTGATCTTTCCTCTTCTTCCATAGAGAATAGAAAGCGACATTTGAAGTCCCTTTTTGGCAAGGAGAAAGAAAATGATTTGGCCCTTATTTTAGCTGCTAAGAACAGAGGTTTTATTTAAAAAATACACTTCATGTTTTATTTTAAACATTTCAATGTTTGTTTGTGACAAATGAACTTTTTCTTTTATTAACATTTTTTTAACATAAAATGAGTGCATTTGAACGAAAACCCTAATTTTTTTGTGGTTTTCCTGTAGTCAATCTTCGATTGTTCTATTTAACTTTGGGTAACCAACTAGAGCAATTTTCAAAAATGCATAACAACAATAGAATAAGTGAGTACTTAAGAAGGCGAAATGAGCTGCTAAAAAAAGTCAATGGGCTGGATGGTTTTATCAAAAATTTAGAACGGGATTTCTTTGCTGAAGCTTCTGTAACCTATAGTGGAGATTGCACGTCCAATATTAATTTGGATATCCAATTGAACTGTAATTTTGGCCTCACGGAAAGTCTTTTCCATTTTAATAAAGGCAACTGGGGAAATTTTCACTTTAGCGCCCCACAACCCAATGTATGGGGTTCGCATTTGCAAGCGGCTTTACAGGAACTGGCGGATACCAATAGTATTTATGTTGATATTAATGAATTGACCATTCAATTGAACGATACTTCCATTATAATAACTAAAATTTATCCTAGGAGTATAGCGGACCAACTACAAAATATCCTAGGTACGGTAAGTGAGAGTTTTGTGCATCTCACCAGAAAACTTTCAGAAATGCCTTATGAAATTTTTGTTCCTGTTTTTGAAGATCAATCTGTAACGGAAGAAGAGGGTAATAATCTCCCTGCCAAGAGTTGTTTGGATTATTTTAGGTATTGGGGGTTGTACTTTGATTCTGATGAAAAACCTTCTATTTACTGTTTAAAAGAAAAATCCGTTATAGATGAAAGCGATTTTTTCTTTTTGAACGAGTAAGACGTTTTCTTCTATTAGGAATTGAACAAGGGTTTGTCCCCCATCATTTGATTGACCTTACTTTTAACCGTATCAATACCCGCTTGATTGGCCGGATCGTTGATAATAACATCGATAAGGTCCACAATGGTTCCCATATCATCTTCTTTAAGACCACGCGTAGTTATGGCCGGCGTTCCAAATCGAATTCCCGAAGTAATAAATGGCGATTGATCGTCAAAAGGAACCATATTTTTATTGGCCGTAATAGCCGCCATTTCCAATGCCTTCTCCGCGTCCTTGCCCGTGATACCCTTATTTCTTAAGTCAATAAGCATCATGTGGTTGTCCGTTCCCCCAGAAATTACTTTATACCCTTTATCCATAAATGCTTTTGCCATAGCAGCGGCATTGTTCTTCACCTGGATCATGTAATGCAAAAAGTCGTCCGATAAAGCCTCTCCAAAAGCGACCGCTTTAGCCGCAATAATATGTTCCAACGGTCCCCCTTGATTGCCCGGGAAAACAGCCAAATCCAAAAGTCCGGACATTTTACGGAGTTTTCCGCTCTTTAAGGTTATCCCAAATGGGTTATCAAAATTCTCCCCCATTAAAATTAGTCCGCCACGAGGTCCACGCAACGTCTTGTGCGTTGTTGTTGTCACAATATGGCAATGCGGAATGGGATCGTTCAAAATTCCTTTGGCAATTAAACCGGATGGATGGGAAATATCTGCGAGCAACAAGGCACCAACGGCGTCCGCAATCTCACGGAATCGTTTAAAATCAATATCCCTGGAATAGGCGGAAGCACCTGCAATGATCATTTTGGGTTTTTCCCTTTGGGCTATCTCCGCAATGGTATCGTAATTAAGCATCCCCGTCTCTTTGTCTACACCATAAAAAACAGGATTGTACAATCTGCCCGAAAAATTCACCGGTGAACCGTGCGTCAAATGCCCACCATGGGAAAGATCAAAGCCAAGAATGGTATCCCCTGGTTGCAAACAGGCATGATAAACGGATGCATTTGCCTGCGAACCGGAATGCGGTTGTACATTGGCATAAACGGCGCCAAAAAGTTCCTTGGCACGATCAATGGCCAATTGTTCTACTTGGTCAACGACCTCACAACCCCCATAATAGCGTTTTCCGGGATAACCTTCCGCATATTTATTGGTCAGTACGGAGCCTGCAGCTTCCATAACCTGTGGACTTGTAAAATTCTCTGAGGCAATCAACTCTATACCTTGGATTTGTCGCTGTCCTTCTTTTTGAATCAAATCAAAAATAGCCGTATCTCTTTGCATTTATTTGTAGATTTTGAGACTTCAAAAATACAAATTGCAACGTTCAATTTAGAGTACAAATTGTTTTATTCTGTGATTTTATCAAACAAAAATTAACAATTTTATTTTTTTATAACTATTTGTTTATCAATAATTTAAATACAAACATACTACTACGTCCACTTTTACGTTAATAGAAAGTGGGATTTTGGCACGGCGATTGAATTCCTACTACCAAACCATAAAATCAGAAAGCCATGAAAAAAATTGTACTCCTTTTCGCCATCGGTTTGCTTGCATCCTGTAGCGGTGTGAAAAAAACCCAGAAAGCCATCAATAGCGGTAATTATAGCATTGCAATGAACAAGGCTTTAAAAGAACTCCAAGCCAATAAAACCAAAAAAGGACATCAAAAATATGTGGTGCTGCTGGAAGAAGCCTTTAGCAAACACAGTCAGCGGGAGCAGGAACGTATCGCATTCCTTCAAAAGGACGGTAATCCTGCCAATTTAGAGGACATCTATAATGGGTATATAGGTCTAAGAAAACTACAGCAAAACATAAGACCTTTATTGCCGCTTTCCATTTATGAGCAAGACAGGGATGCTAGGTTTGAGTTTACCAATTACGACAACCGTATTTTAGAAACAAAAGCTTCTTTGTCCGACTATTTGTTCGAAAACGCCAATGAATTGCTTACTAACGCTTCCAGCAAATACGATTACCGAAGTGCTTATGATCAGTTGCAGTATTTACAAGAGTTGAATCCTGGATATGCGGACATGTCGGCCAAAATGGAAGAGGCATATCAGAAAGGGCTGGACTATATAAAGGTAGAGTTGAACAATGACACACAACAAGTGATTCCCGATCGCCTAGAAGAAGAATTATTGGCCTTCAACACTTTTG
Source organism: uncultured Croceitalea sp. (assembly GCA_937959125.1). Classification (GTDB taxonomy): domain Bacteria; phylum Bacteroidota; class Bacteroidia; order Flavobacteriales; family Flavobacteriaceae; genus Croceitalea. Next base: position 38,490 of record CALGQU010000099.1, on the reverse strand, counting down.
GAATCAACGATTTCTGGTCCAAATTCCATACGGAGCCCGTGGCTGACTTACGGTATGATTACGCCATGCAGTTGGACTTTATGGAAATCAACGTATCCCCGGAACGGGTCAACGAAACCCAAGTCATCAAGGAAAAATTGATAAAGGACGGTTTTGAATATCAGCTGGACAGGAACGGTAACGTTGCCAAGGATAGCCTAGGAAACGATATTAAAATAGATAAATTTAAAAAGGTAAGCTGTAATTATTATGAATTTACACAATTAAAAACGGCCCAAATAGGTGCCAAAGTAAGTTTTGTAGATCTAGATAACGGACAACCTATAAATACCTATCCCTTAAGCTCAGAATTTGTTTTTGAACATATCTATGCCAACTACCAAGGAGACAAACGTGCCCTTGACAATAATGTAGTGGCACTCTTGGATTTGGCCGCTGTACCTTTCCCCTCCAACGAACAGATGATCTATGATGCTGGGGAGGACATAAAAGCACGATTAAAATCCATTGTAAGCAAAAACAATTTTAACTAGAAAAGAAAGGCCCCAGAAATGGGGCTTTTTTATGCGTATCTACTAAGGTCAACCTCAGAAATGCTTCCGTGGGACCTATGAAGCACCACCGTTCCGTTTTTAATAATAAGCAATTGTGGGGATTGGTGCATGACCTGAAATCTTGCCGCAACTTCATTGGATACCTCACGGTGCGCATGCAAATCCAAAAAATAAAGGTCCAAAGCCCCTTCTTCTACCGCATAACTTCCATTGAACATATTGAGTACCATTCTACTAATACCACAAGTAGTGGAATGTTTGAATATGACCTGCGTTTTTCCTTTGGACTCTTTTGCTATAGCTTCCAACTGGGAAATACTGTCCAGTGCCTTCCAAGGAATGGTTTTAGCTTCTTCTCTAGCATTTGATGAAGAACCGAAAATATTTTTAAATAGACCCATATGTAGTATTTTAATAATCTGTCGGGGATTACCCAATTGCTTACACCCTGTCTTAATGTCACTGATTTTCAACAAGTTCAAGACATTTTGACAGTCCCCTGCGGTTGGTAAGATTGTTGAACGGATAAAGAAAAACAAATTGAAGATGAATCCAAATAACTTCACAATAAAATCACAAGAGGCCTTGCAACAAGCACAAGCTATTGCCCAAGGCTACGGACACCAGCATATAGAGAACGAACATCTGTTCAAGGCCATTGGTAAGGTAGACGAAAATGTATTGCCCTTTCTCTTGAAAAAATTGGGCGTTAACGTCGCAATGGTCAACAAGGTTTTGGACAAGGAACTGGAAAGTTTCCCAACGGTCCAAGGGGCGGAACAACTGTTGTCAAGGGAAGCTGGCAAGACCATAAACCAGGCCAGCGCAACGGCAAAAAAATGGGTGACGACTATGTTGCCATAGAACATCTGTTGCTGGCTATCCTACAATCCAAGAGCAAGATTTCACAAATTTTAAAGGATAATGCCGTAACGGAAAAGCAATTGCAATCTGCCATACAAGAGCTTAGAAAAGGGGACAAGGTTACATCGCAAAGTGCAGAAGAAACCTATAATTCCTTGGAAAAATACGCCAAGAACCTTAATGATATGGCAGACTCCGGGAAACTGGACCCCGTTATTGGAAGGGACGAAGAAATACGGCGTATTCTTCAAATCCTCTCCCGTAGAACCAAGAACAACCCTATGTTGGTAGGGGAACCCGGTGTTGGAAAAACGGCAATTGCAGAGGGGTTGGCCCACCGTATCGTACAAGGGGACGTGCCGGAAAATCTAAAGGAAAAAACAATCTACTCTTTGGACATGGGGGCGTTGATCGCAGGTGCGAAGTACAAAGGGGAATTTGAGGAACGTTTAAAATCCGTTATTAAAGAAGTAACCACTTCAGACGGTGATGTCGTGCTCTTTATAGATGAGATCCATACCCTTGTAGGTGCTGGTGGCGGACAAGGGGCCATGGATGCTGCCAATATCCTAAAGCCTGCACTGGCCCGTGGCGAACTTAGGGCCATTGGGGCGACCACCTTGGATGAATACCAAAAATATTTTGAAAAGGACAAGGCACTGGAACGTAGGTTTCAAAAAGTGGTGGTGGACGAGCCGGATACGGAAAGTGCCATCTCTATCTTACGGGGTATTAAGGATAAGTATGAAGCACACCATAAAGTACGGATCAAGGATGAAGCCATCATTGCTGCCGTAACCCTCTCACAACGCTACATCACCAATAGATTTTTACCGGACAAGGCCATTGATCTCATTGATGAGGCTGCAGCCAAATTGCGTATGGAAATCAATTCAAAACCAGAGGAGCTTGACGTTCTGGATCGTAAAATCATGCAATTGGAAATTGAGATTGAAGCCATAAAACGGGAAAACGATGTGGATAAATTAAAAATCCTAAACCTGGAACTGGCCAATCTAAAGGAAGATAGAAAAGAGATTTTTGCCAAATGGGAGCAGGAGAAATCCGTGGTAGATCATATCCAAAAGACCAAACAGGATATTGAAAATTATAAGCTTGAAGCGGAGCGGGCAGAACGTAATGGCGACTATGGCAAGGTTGCAGAATTGCGTTACGGAAAAATCAAGGAGGCCCAAGAAATACTGGAACAACTAAATAAGGAGTTGGAAGCGCAGCAAGAATCGGAGACCTTGATAAAAGAGGAGGTCACCAACGAGGATATTGCCGAAGTCGTTGCCAAATGGACCGGTATACCTGTTAATAAAATGTTGCAAAGCGAAAAGGACAAGCTCCTTAAATTAGAGGAAGTCCTGCACCAGAGGGTCGTTGGACAAGAAGAAGGCATAGAAGCTGTCTCAGATGCCATTAGAAGAAGCCGGGCGGGACTACAAGATGAGAATAGACCCATTGGATCTTTTTTATTCTTGGGAACCACAGGGGTTGGAAAAACGGAGCTGGCCAAGACCTTGGCCGCCTATCTCTTTGATGATGAAAACGCCATGACCCGTATTGATATGAGCGAATACCAAGAAAGACATGCCGTAAGCAGGTTGGTAGGTGCCCCCCCAGGCTACGTTGGCTATGACGAGGGCGGGCAATTGACCGAGGCCGTAAGAAGAAAACCGTATTCCGTGGTCCTTTTGGATGAAATTGAAAAAGCCCATCCAGATACCTTTAACATCCTACTCCAAGTTTTGGATGAAGGACGGTTAACGGATAACAAAGGACGTATTGCAGATTTTAAGAACAGTATCATTATTATGACCAGCAATTTAGGCAGTGGCCTTATCCAAGAACGTTTTGAGAACAGTACGGATGTCAATAGTGCTACCGAAGCTGCAAGGATGGATGTGCTGGGTTTGCTGCGTAAAACCGTTCGCCCAGAATTTTTAAACAGGATTGATGATATCATCATGTTTACACCATTGGACAAGGCTGCAATCAAAAAAGTGGTCAGCATCCAACTAAAACAGCTTACACATGTATTATCAAAACAACACATTACCTTAGATGCAACGGAAGAAGCTGTTCGCTACCTAGCGGCAAAAGGTTTTGACCCGCAATATGGGGCGCGGCCAATTAAAAGGCTCATTCAAAAAGAAGTCCTTAATAAACTGTCCAAAGAAGTATTGGCAGGTAAAATTAAAGGGGAAAGTATCATTCTCTTGGATTCCTTTAATGACGAATTGGTTTTTAGGAACCAGAACGAACTGGTAGAATAAGCTTATTTACGGTACTTCTTTTGATTGGTATTTGCCCCTGGCGACAGGGCTAAGAAACAATTTTACGTATCTTGAAGGGGGCAGGCAAAAATATTAATAGCTTGTGACTACCTTTAAGGACACGGAAAAAGGCATCCACAAGGGGTGCCTTTTTACATACCAGACAGTATATATTTTTTTATCTTAGCGCAAAACCCAATGCTAACATGACCACCAAAGCAGAAAGAACCACAAAATATATCATAGAAACGGTAGCCCCCATTTTTAATAGATACGGGTATGTAGGGACAAGCATGAGCCATTTAACAGATGCTACCGGACTTACCAAAGGTGCACTTTATGGTAATTTTGAAAATAAGGAAGCTTTGGCCTTGGCTGCCTTTGAGTACAATAGAAACCTACTATTGGCAAAAATGGATGAAATCTTGGATGTAGAAGGAACTTCTTTGGAAAAAATAGGAAGCCTTCTAGGTTTTTACCGTCAATATGATGTGTTCACCACGGAAATGGGGGGATGTCCAATTGTAAATACGGGGGTAGATGCACAAAACAACAATGCCTTATTGGCCGCGGCCAACAAGGAAACCATTAGGGAAATTGAGGGGAAAATAGCTTTGGTCCTCGAAAACGGGGTCCATAGAGGTGAGATAAATATTCCGGTACCCCCACTCCAATTTGCCAAACAATTATACACCATACTTGCTGGTGCCGTAGTCATGGGAACCATGACTAGGGATAGAAAATACCTTATGAATACCGTCGCTTATTTAGATCAACTGATCAACAGGGAGATAAAAAAATAAGCGGTACCAAAAGTTTTAAGCATCACCGTGTTTCTCAATTATTCACGGTACTTTGCGGTCACGGAAATGGCACCCTTTAATTGCCGCGCACCCTAAAAATCCAGAGTGCATCCCTATAACGCCCGTTAAAATTACTATCCCTAGCTTTTCTAGCCCCTTCTATAGTACTATATCGCTTTAAATAAACATAATTATAGCCATTTACATCCCTATAAAAAGATTTGGGTTCCAATCCCTTCGCAAAAAGGGATTTCATGAACTTTTCAAAATACTCTTTGGTGCCAAATACATTGGCAATAAGATAGAACCCGGGAACAAGGCCATCCACCTTGGCCACTTCTTGGTATTTTTCGTTGGGCTCCAGAGTGACTTCTTCTTTGGATTTTGCCCCAGCAATGCTATCCAAACGTTGTTTTTTCCTTAACAGCGCTTCTTTTTCAATAGCAGCAATGCTGTCCAATTGACGTTTTTTCCTAGCCGCTGTCAACTGCGCTTGTTTTGCAGCACCAATTGAATCTTGCCTAGCTTGTTCCCGTAGACGTTCTTCTTGTAATTGTGCTTCCTTTTCAGTTTCTGTGTTAAGATCAACCTCTTCCTCCGGTCCTTCTTCCGTAGGTTCTTTCTCCTTAAATTTTTGTCTACCAAAGAAATAAGAGAGCACCACCTCTATAGAGGGGTCCCGATCACTTAGGGATTCATCAACACCAAACTCTGCAAGAGCCCCAAGGGAAAATTTTTTGAACAATGTTATTCCGGCCCCTCCAGAAGCTCCATAAAAACTATTATACCCGCCCTGTATCCAAAAATTGGGATGGTTAAGCACTGTATTTAGACCAAGCTGGGTATCATTATCAGGAACGGTATGTAAATAGACCACAGGCTTTAAGGAACTTTCTTTTCCAAAAAGCAATATCGGAAAAGTGTTGCTCACAATTGCGGTAAATTCACGGTCCAAGTCGGTTCTTTCACTATCCGAAAAATTAAAATTCAATGCATTTTCAACTGCAAGGGCAATACTGAATCGGTTTATCTGAAATTCCAACGCCGGGGTAAACTCTGCTATAAAATCGTTATCGATCAATCCCAAAGGTATCATCTGTTGACTTCCTAAAATGCCTTCATCCGCCAATTTTTGGCTAAACAGCAAAACATTGGCGCCAAAAATAAGTTTTGAACGTTCCCCGGTAATCGCAAAAGCATAGTTCAATAGCCCTCCGGTATTTAAAAGAACCCCCGTATTATGTTGAAAAAAACCAACCCCCAATGCAGAAAGTGAATCGATATTCTGGGTGTAGTTGGCAAATACCGTTGTAGGGGTACCATCTACGGTCTGCCATTGCCAACGGGACCATAGGGAAACTGAACGTGGTCTATTGGCTTCAAGGGAAAATGTTGGACTAAATAAGCTGGAATTGAACTGGGTCAAGTTGTGTTGCCTAAAATCCGTGGGCAATGCAACAGCTTGCCCAAAAATTTCAAAGAAACAACATAAGGAAAATAACAAACAGCTTATTGATAGGCGCATGGATTTCAAAATTTAATGCTATTTTTATACCAGAGCTTGAAATTAAAAATATTGTAGAAGGATTATGCTGAAAAATCGGTTTTTTACCCATTTTATATTCACAATCATCTTGCTGTTAGGGGCTGTGGGTTGCAAGGAAGAACCTAAGAACATTGAGGTTGAGGAAGATAACGATATCACTGCCATAGAAAACATTACCACGTTTTATTTGATAAGACATGCAGAAAAGGACCGGTCCGACCCCTCCGACAGTAATCCAGAACTGAATCAAGATGGTCTTGGACGCTCCATTGGATGGGCAGAAGTTTTGGATAAGGTAGATTTGACCGCTATATATTCCACCAATTTTGAAAGAACGACTATGACCGCTGGACCCACGGCCGTCAAAAATTCGATAGAAATACAATATTACGACCCAAGCGATTTGGATATTGCCGCCTTTATAGCAGAGAATGAGGGGGGTAACGTCCTTGTGGTAGGCCATAGTAATACGACACCAGATTTTGTAAACAAACTCTTAGGTGAGGAAAAATATGGTCCAATGGAGGACGATGACAACGCAAGTCTATTTATCGTGCGCATTATCGATGGTGTGCCAACGGATATTAGGTTACAGGTAGATTAAGGGTGTTCTACCTTAATATTTTTAAGTTCAATTTTAGATAATAACTCCAAGTTCCCGTTTTCAAACTGTTGGGCAACGGTTACGAAATCCGCATCTTTCGTTACCGTTTTGTAATTGTTGTAGTCCACAAAGCGGATGCCCTTGACATAGCGTTCGTTATATGATTCCCTAAACCGTATTCCGCCACCGTTTACATGAAATTCATAGGCAAGGTAATCTAAAGCAAATGTCTCCATATCAAACCAATAGTAATACGTATCGTCAAAATCTTCTCCTCCGTTTTTCTCATCAAAGGTAATCTTAAGCTGATAGTACTTTTTGTTTTTGATACTTACCGTATCCATAAAGGTTTTATGTACGGCAGGCTCGTTGAGTCCAAAGGGTAATCTTGCAAAATAATGTACGGAGTTTACCGCATTGGCATACTTGCTTATCAAGGTATCCGGTAGGTGGATTATGCTATCATTTACGGTTCGTTGAAAGGAATTCCCTCTTTTAACATCCTTGATCCGTACACTATCCATAGTAAAAGTCCTTGCTAGGACTTTTTTACCGTTCTCAGGCCTTGATTCATAGTGTTTATCCCTAAAATCAAAAGACACGTTCTTTGTTTTGTGGAGGCTTCCCCCACTTACGGAAATAGCCTTATCAACTATTTCTTGGGCGGTCAAAGGCTTTTTCTCTGGCGTACAGTGGTAGAAAAGTACTAGGGATAAAAGAAGGGCAATTTTTCTCATGGGCATGCATCATTTTTAGTGGCAATATTACAAGAATTATTACAATCTGGGGAATTCGGGTTATTTTTGTCGGGCATGAATAACACGATTAACATAAAGAACAAAAGAGCCAAGTTCGACTATGAGATTTTGGATAGATACACGGCAGGCATTGTCCTTGGGGGAACGGAAATAAAATCCATTCGCTTGGGAAAAGCTTCACTATCCCAAAGTTTTTGCGAGTTTAATGAGGCCGGGGAGCTTTTTGTTGTCAATATGCAAATTGATGAATATAGCCATGGAGGGCATTATAACCATAGGCCTAAGGCAGAACGGAAGTTGTTGCTCAACAAAAAAGAGTTAAAAAAACTAAGGAAAGAAGTAACTACCTCCGGATTGACCATTGTACCCATTAACCTTTTTTTAAACGACCGCGGCCTGGCCAAAATGAATGTAGCACTGGCCAAGGGGAAAAAGCTGTATGACAAAAGGGAAACCATAAAGGATAGGGACAACAAACGTGACCTATCCCGGATAAAGAAAAGTTTCAATAACTAGCAACTTTTAAAAGCTACCTAGTTTTTGTTTTCCAAGAGCGGTACAAACCTAAAATTTCCAAATTCTTTCTTTTCAAATTCCTTTTCCGACTTTCGTATAAAAAGTGTCATTACTTGCTCCGTTTGCCCTACGGGAATCACCAATCGACCTCCAATGGCAAGCTGTGCCAACAACGGTTTTGGTACCAGGGGTGCGCCTGCAGTTACGATTATTCCTTGAAAAGGGGCCTCATTTGGAAGTCCTTTATACCCATCACCAAAAATCACTTTTTTGGGTCGGTAGCCCATTCTTCCAAAAAACAATTTGGTTTTCTTGAACAACTCCTGTTGTCGTTCAATGGTATAGACCGTAGCACCTAATCCCAACAATACCGCGGTTTGGTACCCACTACCTGTTCCAATTTCCAATATTTTGTCTTGGGGCTTGACAGCTAGTAACTGTGTTTGAAAAGCAACGGTATAGGGCTGTGAAATGGTCTGTTCCGCCCCTATAGGGAACGCCTTGTCTTGGTAGGCATGGGCCTCAAAACTACTATCCAAAAAAAGATGTCTAGGAACGTTTTTAATGGCCTCCAACACTTTGGTATCCGTAATGCCTTGATCCGCAACGATCTCTGCAAGTTTGTTTCGTAAGCCCTTATGTTTTAAAGTATCTTGCATTTGTTTGATTGGTTCACGAAAATAAAAAGTTCTTCCTAAACTTGGTCCATTGGGCCAAGACAATTTCTTGTGTTATGTGTATTTTTGAAGAAATATCAAACCATGCTAAAAGTAGGTGTTTTAGGGGCAGGTCATTTAGGTAAAATACATTTAAGACTGCTCCACCAATCCGAAAAGTACCAATTAATAGGATTCTATGATGCGGATGAAATCAATGCAAAGAAGGTAGCCCAAGAGTTTGGGTATAGCTATTATGACAATATCAACACCTTACTAGCCGCAGCGGATGTTATCGATATTGTAACCCCTACCCTCTCCCACTATGATTGTGCCAAAAAAGCCATGGAACTGGGCAAGCACATTTTTATAGAAAAACCCATTACCAATACTTTGGAAGAAGCGGAACACCTCTTGGAGCTTGAAAAGAAGAACAAGGTGAAAGGGCAGGTTGGACATGTGGAACGTTTTAATCCGGCATTTATGGCCGTAAGCAATAAAATTGCCAATCCCATGTTCATAGAAACCCATAGGTTGGCCGAGTTTAACCCAAGGGGAACGGACGTGCCCGTTGTATTGGATTTAATGATCCATGATATCGATGCCATCCTTAGTGTGGTCAACTCCCCGGTGGAAAAGATAAATGCCAGCGGGGTATCCGTTATTAGCAATTCCCCAGATATTGCCAACGCCAGGATACAGTTTAAGAATGGCTGCGTGGCCAATCTTACGGCAAGCCGTATCTCCCTTAAAAACATGCGTAAATCCCGGTTTTTTCAAAAAGATGCTTATATCTCCGTAGATTTCTTGGAGAAAAAGGTAGAGGTCGTTAAAATGAAGGATGCCCCAGAAAATCCTGGGGATTTTGATATGGTCCTACAGAATGCGGAAGGCATTAAAAAGCAGATCTACTTTGAAAATCCAGAAATAGCCGGCAACAATGCCATTTTGGATGAATTGGAAACCTTTGCAGATGCCATCAATAACAACACAACACCCATAGTAACCTTGGAACAAGGCACCCATGCGTTGCGGGTGGCCCTACAGATTATTGCGGCGTTTAAAGAATAAAAAATGTGGGGAAAGCCCATAGGATAATTAAAGGATAACGAATTTTAATTTAGGGGCATACCTAGGGATTTATACCTTTTGGCAATGCCCATAGAACAAGATAATTAGTATAGTATGCAACATATAGCAGTGATAGGTGCCGGCACCATGGGAAATGGTATTGCCCACGTTTTTGCCCAAAAGGGATATCAAGTACACCTTATTGATATTTCGGCGGCTTCTTTGGAAAAAGGCATGGCGACCATTGCCAAAAATTTGGATAGAATGGTGGCCAAGGAACGTATCTCCGCTAATGACAAGGAAGACACCTTAAAAAACATTACCACCTTTACGTCCCTTAAGGAAGGGGTTGCCAACAGGGATTTGGTCATAGAAGCGGCTACGGAGAACTTAGATATTAAACTATCCATATTCAAGGATTTGGATGGCCTTTGCGAAGGGAAAACCATTTTAGCGACCAATACCTCTTCCATATCCATAACACAGATCGGTGCCGCTACGGAACGCCCGGAAAAAGTCATTGGAATGCATTTCATGAATCCGGTTCCCATTATGAAATTGGTTGAAATCATTCGTGGGTATAGCACAAGCGATGAAGTGACCAAAACCATTATGGAACTTTCTTCAAAATTGGGCAAAACTCCTACCGAGGTTAATGATTATCCCGGTTTTGTTGCCAATAGAATATTGATGCCCATGATCAATGAATCTATTGAAACTTTATATAATGGCGTAGCTGGGGTCCAAGAAATAGATGAAGTGATGAAATTGGGTATGGCCCATCCTATGGGACCCCTACAATTGGCAGATTTTATTGGCTTGGACGTTTGCCTCTCCATCTTAAAGGTGATGTATGATGGGTTTAAAAATCCAAAATATGCACCCTGTCCCTTATTGGTCAATATGGTCATGGCCGGCAAACTTGGGGTAAAATCCGGGGAAGGTTTTTATGATTATTCAGCATCACGAAAGGCAGAAAAAGTATCCGCCCAATTTGTAAGGTGATGGCTACCATTAAACCCTTTAAAGCGGTACGGCCCACGCCGGACAAGGCAGCTTTTGTAGCCTCAAAATCGTATGAGGAATATCAAAAAGAAGAGCTGAACGCTATTTTGGCCTACAATCCGTTTTCATTTCTACATATCATCAACCCGGGGTTTAAGTTCCATCAACATATATCAGGAAAAGAACGCTTTAACCTGGTACGCAACCGGTATTTGGAATTTTTGGAGGATGGTACTTTTATACAGGATCAAGAACCGTGCTTTTACCTCTACCAGATACACAAACAAAATTTTACCAGCTTAGGCCTGTTTTGTGCCACAAGTGTTGCCGATTACCGTAAGGATGTCATCAAAAAACATGAAGACACCTTGGAAAAAAGGGAGGTTCTTTTTTCCAATTATCTTAAAACCGTTGGTTTTAACGCAGAACCGGTCTTAATGACCTATAGCGATAATGACGCCGTAAAGGCCTTGTTAAAAGATAAAATGGGCGAACGACCCCTCTATGATTTTACGACCACCGATAAAGTACGGCATACCCTTTGGAAGATTGCCGATGAACGGACCATAACAAAATTAGAAAATCAATTTAAAGGTTTTGATGCACTTTACATTGCAGATGGCCACCATCGTAGCGCATCATCCCATCTTTTGTCCAAATCCTTAGAAGATGCAAATGAGGAACATAACGGTCATGAAGCCTACAATTACTTTATGTCGTACCTTATTCCAGAATCCGAAGTAAAAATCTACGAGTTCAACAGAATGGTCAAAGATTTAAACGGACTGTCCAAAGAAGCTTTTTTAATTGGTTTGGATGCAAACTTTAGAATTGAAAAAAAGGAAGAAGATATTTACAAGCCCACCAAAAAATACCACTTTAGTATGTATTTGGATGGCGATTTTTATTCCCTGTACTTGCGGAAGAAAGTATATGAATTTACGGATGAACTCAGTAAATTGGATACCCAGATACTATTTAAAACCATTTTGGAACCGCTTTTGGGCATCACGGATTTACGCAATGACAAGCGTATTGCCTATGGATACGGAAAATACAATTTGATCACTATGAAAGATAGTATTGACCAAGGCAAATTTAAAGTTGGCTTTGGTCTGGTCCCCATTACCATTGAAGAAATAAAACGTATTGCAGATGCACAATTGGTAATGCCGCCAAAAAGCACCTATATAGAGCCTAAATTACGAAGCGGATTAGCCATGTATCAAATCTAAACCTCAGGAAATCTATGAGTATTCCCAATAATCTAGCGAACATCCAAAGCAACATTCCTGATGAAGTGACCTTGGTTGCTGTATCCAAAACAAAACCTATAGAAGATATAACCAGTGCTTATGCGGCCGGGCAACGGGTCTTTGGGGAAAACAAAGTACAGGAGATGACCCAAAAATGGGAAATGTTACCCAAAGATATTGAATGGCATATGATTGGGCATGTGCAACGGAACAAAGTAAAGTATATGGCCCCTTATGTTTCTCTGATCCATGGAGTAGATAGCTTCCGTTTATTGAAAGAAATAGACAAACAGGGCAAAAAATACAATAGGGTCATCCCCTGTTTGCTGCAAATACATATTGCCGAAGAAAGTACCAAATTTGGTTTGGATGAAAGAGAACTTTGGGATGTGGTGGCATCCGACGAGTTTGGAGCACTGCAAAACATAGCGATACACGGACTCATGGGAATGGCCACCTTTACCCATGATGAAACGCAAATAAGAAAGGAGTTCAAATCCCTAAAAACTACTTTTGATGCACTAAAAACAAAGCTGCCAAACATCTCCGTACTATCCATGGGTATGAGTGGGGATTACCAAATTGCCATGGAAGAAGGCAGTACCATGGTACGTATTGGAAGTAGTATCTTTGGGACACGTAATTATTAAATAACAAAAATTCTGGTGTACGCTGTATTGGATATTGAAAGTACTGGTGGAAAGTACAATGAAGAAGGTATCATGGAGATTGCCATACATCGGTTCGATGGTCATAAGGTAGTCGATACATTCATCGGGCTCATCAATCCAGAAAGGGAAGTACAGCCTTTTGTAGCCAAGCTTACGGGAATAAACAACAAAATGCTACGTTCCGCGCCCAAGTTCCATGAAGTGGCCAAACGCATTGTAGAGATTACGGACAATGCTACCATTGTGGCCCATAATGCACAGTTTGATTATCGCATCCTCCGAACGGAATTTAGACGGTTAGGGTACGATTTTAAGAGAAAGACCCTGTGTACCGTAGAACTTTCCAAAAAATTGATTCCGGATGCGGAATCGCATAGTTTGGGCAAATTGGTCCGTTCTTTGGGTATTCCGGTTTCAGACAGGCATCGTGCCAACGGGGATGCCTTAGCTACCTTAGAGTTGTTCAAACTGTTACTCGCCAAGGATTCTGACAAGGAAATCGTCACAACCGTAGTTAGAGCGGAAACGGAAGGAGAACTCTCTCCTACCCAATTGGATATCGTGGATGGCCTACCCACGGAAACCGGACTGTATTACATGCATAATAAGGATGGGGATATTATTTTTTTAGGGGCCACCAAAAACATAAAGAAACGGGTCAACCAGCATTTTACCAATGTTGGGGACTTGGCTCGAAAACTTCAAAAAGAAACCAAGAAAGTTACTTTTGAAAAAACAGGGAGCGAGTTGGCTTCCCTTTTAAAAGAACATCACGAGAAAAAAAGGAACGCACCAAAATACAACCAAAGGATGACCAAAGGTTTCAGGTATGGCGTTTATTTAACGCATGATACCGACGAAAAACTAGGTTTTAATGTGGAGAAATCCAACGGACAACACAATAGACTTAGTAGTTTTTCCACTTTAAAATCCGGTGTTACGTTTCTAAAAAAAGTGACGGAAGAGTTTGAATTGGATACCGTTATTGACGATGCCGAAAGACAAAAAAGAGTAGCGCAAGCCTTTGAAAAATACAGCATCGACCAAAGAAACTTGGCCCTTTTGGACCGTGGACGGGAACTGGGAGAGCAAAGTGTCATTCTCATCAAAAAAGGGCAACTGCAAGGTACAGGTTATGTAGCGTTGAACCATCAACTAAATAATATGCCTATATTAGAAAACGTATTGACCAAAATGCAAAGCGATTCAAGTACGACCTATATCATTGAATCTTACCTAAGAAAGAACAACCGTATAAAAAAACTACCGATAAACCCAGTTTCTTGAAAGAGCATAAAATCCATTCCGGCTGGAGGCATCGACTTCATGAAATTATTTATGAAGCGGACACCCCCATGGGTAAGTTTTTTGATATCACCTTGTTTGTACTGATTATTCTCAGTGTCGTCTTGGTGATGTTGGAAAGCGTCAAGGAAATCGATATAGGATATCACAATATTCTTTTAGGTTTGGAATGGGTAGTTACCATTTTCTTTACACTGGAATACATTGCGAGAATCATAAGTATCAAAAAACCGCTTAAATACGTTTTTAGCTTTTACGGTATTATTGATTTTATCTCTACCGTTCCTTTATACTTATCTTACATTTTTGCCGGTTCACAAGTATTGTTGGCCGTTAGGGCATTTCGATTGCTTCGTATTTTCCGTATCTTAAAACTGGTGAAGTTTCTGGGTGAGGCCTCCCAATTAGGTGCCGCGTTAAGGGCAAGTAGGGCTAAAATTGCCGTTTTTATTTATGTCGTACTCATTCTATCCGTAATCATGGGTACCCTTATGTATTGGATTGAAAGTGATGAGGCCGGTTTTACAAGTATTCCCAGAAGTATTTATTGGACCATTGTAACCTTGACCACGGTAGGCTATGGGGATATTGCCCCGCAGACCAATTTAGGACAGTTTATAGCTACGATCATTATGGTTTTGGGTTATGGGATTATTGCCGTGCCAACAGGCATTGTAACGGTTGAATTTTCCAAAAACGGAAAAAGAAAACCCGTTGCCAATGATGTTATCCATACCAATACCCAAGCGTGTCCTAGCTGTGCTTGTGAAGGCCATAGGGACAATGCCAAACATTGTTATAGTTGCGGTGATTTATTATGAGGACTAAGACTTTACTCGCGGTAGTAGGACCAACAGCTATTGGTAAAACAGAACTTGCCATACTCTTGGCCATACATTACAATACTGAAATCCTCTCCGCGGATTCTAGGCAATTTTATAAGGAAATGTGCATAGGCACTGCCGTTCCAGAACCTATTGAACTGGCTAGCGCACCACATCATTTTATCCAACATATCAGTATAAAAGATTCGTATTCCGTTGGGGATTATGAAAGGGATGCCTTAGGGTTACTCGACCGTTTATTTACCAAACATGATACCGTGGTGCTTGTAGGAGGTAGTGGACTTTATGTAGATGCCGTAGTCAATGGCTTGGATGATTTTCCAGACGTTTCGCCCTTGATCAGGGAGCAGCTACAAGAACAATTAAAAAGAAGGGGCATCGTTCCTTTGCAGCGGCAACTCATGGAATTGGATCCCACCTATTACGCCAAAGTGGATTTGACCAATCATCAACGGGTTATCCGTGCCTTGGAAATTTGTATTGGCAGTGGAAAACCGTATTCCTCTTTTTTATCGAACAAAAAAAAAGAAAGACCTTTTAAAACAATATACATAGGTCTAACCGCCCCAAGGGAATTAGTATATGCCCGCATAGGAAGACGGGTAAATACTATGATGAAAAAAGGGCTGTTGGAAGAAGTGACCAAATTATATGAACACAGAGAACGAAATGCTTTGCAAACCGTTGGTTATAGGGAATTGTTCTCCTATTTGGATGGGGATATGGTATTGGACGATGCCGTAGAGGAAATCAAAAAAAATACCCGAAGATTTGCCAAAAGACAATTGACTTGGTATCGTAAAAGGGAGGATATCCTATGGTTTAGGCATAGTGTAAAGTTTCCGGAGGTAATACAAGCATTGGAAGAATATAAAACACAGGGTACTCGTTGAAAAAGCAGGTTTATTTTGTTATGGGGGTGTCGGGAACCGGCAAAAGCACCATTGGGAAGCTTTTAGCTAAGGAATTGGAGGTTCCGTTTTTTGATGGGGACGACTATCATTCTGAACATAACATTACCAAAATGGCTTCCGGTCGCCCGTTAAATGATGAGGACAGAAAAGGGTGGTTGCAAGAACTGAATACGCTTGCCCAAAAACATAAGGAACAAGGTGCTATAATCGCCTGTTCCGCGCTTAAAGAAAAATATCGCAAGTTATTGTCCAAAGCCATGGAAGAGGAAACCAGGTTCATCTATTTAAAGGGATCTTTTGAGGAGGTTTTTGAAAGGCTCTCTCAGCGAGAGGGGCATTTTATGCCCAAAGCACTATTACGGTCCCAATTTAATACCTTAGAGCCCCCAAAAGATGCGTTAACCGTATCCATAGTACACAAACCAAAGGAAATCCTAGATATAATTATAAATCAGATCACATGATAGAGACCAGACTCATTTTAGCCGTTTTATTGGGGATAGCGGTACTATTGACCTTAATTCTAAGGTTCAAGATCAATGCGTTTATCGCCTTATTGGTAGGTAGTATCACCGTTGGGCTTGTCGCTGGTTTGGATGCTGCCCAGATTATGGACACGGTTAAGGATGGTATGGGCAATACCCTTGGTTTTGTAGCCACGGTCGTTGGCCTAGGTGCCATGTTTGGTGCTATCCTGGAAACTTCCGGTGGGGCAAAAACCATCGCCAATTTTATGATATCAAAATTTGGACTACAAAGGTCCCCGGCGGCCATGGTCATCTCCGGCTTTCTTATAGCGATTCCCGTTTTTTTTGATGTTGCCTTTATCATTTTAGTGCCTATGATATACGCCTTGCAGCGTAAAACGGGAAAATCGTTATTGTTATATGCCATTCCGCTTTTAGCCGGCCTGGCCATTACCCATGCCTTTATACCACCAACACCCGGGCCTATAGCCGTTGCGGATATTGTTGGTGCGGATTTGGGATGGGTCATCTTGGTAGGGTTCATCGTAGGGATCCCTACCGCCTTGGTCAGCGGTCTGCTTTTTGGTAAGTACATTGCTAAAAAAATCCATGTTGATGCGCCGGATGAAATAGTTTCTGAAAATGAAGTAGCCTTACCGCCTATTGGATTGACACTAGGTATCATCGTCGTCCCCATTTTTCTAATTCTCTTGAATACGGTGATATCCAATCTGGATTTAGGGGAGAATTACACCAAGCTTTTAAACGTGGTAGCTTTATTGGGCCATCCTTTCTCAGCCCTCTTGATTGCCAATTTTTTGGCCTGGTATTTTTTTGGGGTTCGAAGGGGATATTCTAAAGAAGAGTTGTTCAAGATTACGGGGGAATCATTGGCACCCGCTGGAACTATCATCCTACTTACCGGGGCAGGTGGTGTTTTTAAACAAGTTTTGACCAACACGGGTGCTGGGGAATTGTTGGCGACCGCCTTAAGTAATGTTGGCTTTCCGGTTTTAGCATTCGCCTTTGTTAGTGCGGCTATCGTACGTATTGTCCAAGGTTCCTCCACGGTCGCTATGATAACGGCCGCTGGTTTGGTAGCCCCCCTTTTAATATCGGCAGAACTTAGTGCCATGCAATTGGCCTGCGTGGTGATTGCTATTGCTTCTGGTGCCAGCATTTTCTCCCATGTAAATGATAGTGGTTTTTGGTTGGTGGGCCAATATTTGGGCATTTCGGAAAAACAAACTTTTAAGTCTTGGACCTTAATGACTACAATTCTTGCTTTGACAGGAATGACAACAGTAAGCATCATTTACATTTTTACCTAAAAAGCTACGCTTTACCATTTCTTTGACTCCCTTACTAACTAGATTGGTATTGAAAAAGTTGCATTTCGTCGAAAATAATTGAAAAAAAGAAACAAATTTCAGTTCTATACGTAGTTTTACCTGAGACTGAACCTACTGTTTGAATATTTGGCCCCACAAAACAAATTGGTCAAGCTATGACGTACATTATCTCAACAATAGCCTAAGTCTAAAACTTTAATATACCCCAAACAAATGAAAAAGCTGTTTTTCTGCTTATTTTGGTGTCTACCATTTCTGGTTTTCTCCCAATTATATAGAGACTTTTACGGGGCAGGGCATGATCAAGGTATGTTGGTCACAGGTTCTGGTTCCGCCAATGACAGAGCACAGAATCCTGCAATAAATAGCGTTAACGGCACGGTTGACGACATCTTACTTCCTGAGGCTTCCCGCTTTCTGGCGCAGACAACCTTAGGATACAATTACGAAGAAATTTTGAGGGTACGGCAAATGGGCTATGAAGCATGGATTGATGAACAAATCGCTATTGAACCCAAACCATTTTTACAGACCATTACCGAGATTATAGACGAAGTATTAACCTTACAGAGTAATCCTCAAGTCCTTGGTCAAATACAAAGTTATGGATTTCACCAAAAAGTGATTGCGGACAATGATTTGCTAAGACAACGCATGGCTTTTGCTTGGTCCCAAATTCTGGTTTCTGATCGTGGCACCTTAAATAGGTTTCAACATAAAGGGGAAGCCAACTACTATGATCAACTGTACCTAGGTGCTTTTGGTAATTTTAGGGAGATGCTCTTTAATATGACCATGAATATGGACATGGGTGTTTATCTAAGTTCCTTTAGAAATAGAAAGTTCAATCCGGAAACAGGATCACTGCCCGATGAAAATTTTGCCAGGGAAGTAATGCAATTATTTACCATTGGTATTCATGAACTGGAACCCAATGGTACCTTAAAGAAGGATGCCAACGGCAACGCCATTCCAACCTATGGTATTGATGATGTAGCGGAACTTGCCAAAGTATTTACAGGACTATCTTGTTCTAGATTATCCAATGGAGAGGTGAACCCAAGTTTCTTTGTTAGCTTTCCAAGGATCAATTGGGTTGCTCCCATGGCAGTTTTTGATGACCAACATTCAGAAGGGGAGAAAAATTTTCTGGGCCACACCATACCAGCGGGACAAACGGGGATCAAGGATGTGAACGACGCTTTGGATATTTTGTTCAATCATCCAAATACCGCACCATTTCTTTCCCATTTGCTTATTCAGCATACGGTGAAATCAAACCCAAGTCCTGCTTATGTAAGAAGGGTAGCCCGTGTTTTCGCCAATAATGGCAACGGGGTTCGCGGAGACCTTGAAGCAGTGACCAAGGCGATTTTTTTGGATCCCGAAGCCCGGGAATGCCAGTATATCAATGACCCAACCAATGGTAAGTTGATACAGCCTATGGAACGCCTTACCGGTCTCTTTAAGGCTTTTGATATAAGTACCCCATCTGGCAGGTATTTTATGGATAGTGCGCCGTCCAACGCCGCATTCGCCCAGTCTTTTAACAACTCACCAAGTGTTTTCAATTTTTTTAGACCGGATTTTGCCGAGGAAAATTTTGTGGCTCCCAACGGATTGGTTTCTCCGGAATTCCAAATCTTAAACTCGGTTACCGGAATCAGTTATGTGAACTTTATTGAGAATGCCATAAAAAACATTCCTTTTCAAAATAAGACCCGATCAGGTGGTTTCCTGCAGAACAATTCCGATGATAGACCGGTCTTGGACTTCACCGATGAACTTGCAATTTTGGAGAATGAAGGTTTGGACGCCCTTCTGGATCGTCTTGACATTCTGTTGGTACGTGGGCAACTTACACAGGAATTACGTGATTTGATTTCCAATACCATTGCAGAAAATCAGGAAAATGTCACTGCCGAATACAACAATCTCGATATTTTGGAAGATTGTCTCTATTATATAATGATTTCCCCAGATTATTTGATCCAACTTTAAAACTTAACTTATGTCCCATAAACAATACGATAGACGAACTTTTATGGAGAAATTGGGGCTAGGATGTGCCCATGTAGGGGCCACTACCTTACTCTCTGGGCTTACCAATATGGGTTTACTGAACTCAGCCGCAGCTGCCAACAAACCTGCATTCAGTAGTCCCAATATGATGGACTACAAAGCCTTGGTAGGTGTTTTATTAGGTGGTGGTAACGACAGCTTTAACATGTTGGTCCCATTAGATGACGAACCTTATGAAGACTATAGGGCTTCAAGAACCACGGTTGCGTTGCCTAAGGAAGATCTATTACCATTAGATCCTACCAATACCGGTGGAAGACGATTTGGACTGCACCCCAATATGCCCAAACTACAAGCACTTTTTAATGAAGGCCATGTAAGCTTTGTGGCCAACTGTGGTGTTTTACAAGAACCTACCACGCTGGAACAGTACAACAGAAGGGAAAACCTTCCCATTGGCCTATTTTCCCACTCCCATCAATCAGATAGATGGCAAACTTCCTTACCACGGGAAGTTTTGCAAAGTGAGGGTTGGGGAGGTCGCCTAGCGGACGTATTGCAGCAGAACAACGAAAACCAAGATGTTTCACTTAGTATTGCTTTGGGGAGCTCCAATCTATTTCAACGGGGAAGGACCACGCAATCCTATACGATCAATAATACAGATAACGGTAGTATTCTTATCAATGGCTCCAATCAGACGAATTTTTATGAAACTTTGAAAAGAGCAACACTGGATGATATTTTAGAAGTCAATCATCAAAATATTCTTAAGAACGCGTACGCTGATCTGGTAACCGGCTCAAGGACCAATGGTGCGCAATTTGGTGCCGCAATTGCCTCTGGGCAAAGTATAACCACCAGTTTTGGAAGGTCTTCCCTTGACCGGGACCTTAGAATGGTAGCCCGTACTATCGCCGCGCGAGATCTTTTGCAGATGTCAAGACAATCCTTTTTCATACTTGCTAGAGGGTTCGACAATCATGATGATGTGCTCTCTTCGCACGGTGGCCTCATGGCACGCCTGGATGATGGACTTTCTTCCTTCTTTGAAGCAATGCTGGAACTGGGCGTCGCAGATCAGGTTACACTGTTCACCATGTCCGATTTTGGACGAAAACTCATTACCAATGGAGATGGAACCGATCATGCCTGGGGTGGAAATGCTTTAACTATGGGAGGTGCCGTAAATGGTGGTAGAATTTATGGTGAATATCCAGATTTATATTTGGGTAGTTCATTGGATACCGGTGGAGGACGTTTTGTACCTACGACCTCCGCAGATGAATATTTTGCGGAATTGGCACTTTGGTTTGGTGCTTCGGGTGCCGATCTGGAGTATATTCTTCCCAATCTTGAAAATTTTTGGGATTACCGTTCCGGTGGGACACCACTCGGTTTTTTATCATAAAGGTCCGCTATCGTATCTGAACCAAAAAAGCAATGAACTATGAACAGCTATAACCCCTATATTTTTCTAATGGCACTGCTCTTTGGTATGGCCGCAACCCTTAAGGTACACTCACAATGTACCGAGGACAACAACTTTTGGGAGAAACGATGGGCCTCCTGCGAGGTTTCTGACAATCCCAACCCTCAAAACGGGCCTTCCCATTGGCTCATGTACGAATTTGATGAAGCCATACAAATTACCAACGTACACGTTTGGAATTCCAATCGCCCGGGAGAAAGCGACCAAGGTGCCAATGAGGTGGTTTTGGAAGTTTCACGCGATGGCTTGGTATGGGAGACCGTAAACGGTTCCCCGTTTGAATTTCCCAAAGCACCTGAAACAGATGATTATGAAGGTTTTGATGTAATTTCTCTAGATGGCTTTGGACGTATCCAAAAAGTATTGTTGACCGTTACCAGTACGCACGGTAATGATTGCGCTTCTATTGGGGAGATCCGCTTTGATATAAATCCTGACGCTTGCGACGGTATTATTGATGAATGCGGTATCTGTAACGGGGAAGGGCTATTGACGTTTTATCTTGATGCCGATAATGATGGGGAAGGAAATCCAAATATTTTTGTACAACGCTGCGAAGCACCGGAAAACGGTTATGTGGCCAATAATACGGATACGTGTGATACAGGTGGTTGGGAACAGGTTGGAGCGCTCTTTGAAAACAACGGATGTATAGGGTGCCATGGGGCCAACTCAGAAAGTGGTCTGGACTTAAGATCCTATGAGGGTTTTATCAATGGAGGAAATAAGTGCGGCAGCCAAATACAAAATGGCAACACCTTGGTCAACATCATCAATAATCCAAACTATGAGGGTTGTGGAGAAACCGTAAACGGTCTAAGCATGAATGACAGGGTTGGTGGTGCCTTGGATGAATTTGAAATCGCCAGCATACAGGCTTGGGTAGATGCGGGAGTGCCCGAAGGTAGAAACTGCGAGCGTGAACAGACCTCACTTACATTTGTGACCCCAAACGAAGGAGATACTTATGAAGAAGGCGTCTCGCCCGTTGTTGAACTAAATATCAATAACAGGAACATCATTAGGCGCGTTGCGCTATACATAAACAATCTTTTTGTGAGAAATGAAGGTATTTACCCCTACCAGTGGGGATTGCCAGAGCAAAATGATGAGTTACTACAAAACTTGCGACCAGGCGTATACACCTTGCGTGCCGTGGCACTAGATAATTTTGGTGAGGAATTTGAAGCTTCAATCGGTTTTACGGTGGTTGACGCATTGCCCAATATTGCCCCAGAATTGTTCTTTGTATCACCGGAAAGTAATACTACCGTAGCATTAGGGACCGAAATCCTTGTTGAGGTAAATGCAACCGATCAAAACGATGCGGTTGCTTTTGTAGATCTTTACTTAGATGGTAATCTAGTTAGAAAAGATGAGGAAGCCCCCTATTTTTGGGGAGGCCGCAACTTTGCATCGGATGCCGTTCTGAACAACTTGGAACCTGGTATACACCACTTAAGGGCAATTGCCTTTGATCAAAGTATGGACAGCGCGGAAAGTTCTGTTTTTATCACCGTTGAAGAAGAGGTTGCTGACGGGAACGGTGAAAACGAGGAAGAAGAGGAAGGATTTCTCCCAGAGGAACGATATGTCTACCCCAATCCATCCCTAGACGGTATTTTTAGGGTAACAACGGAAAGTGAGCCAGATATGATCACTACGGTTGACCTTTATGATATGGGAGGTGCACTTTTACAAAGCTATGAGGCCAATACCAGTACTGAAGCGGTTATTGACGCTAGCGGTCTTCCCTTTGGGTCATATATTCTTGTAGTGGAGTACCTTAATAGCGATACCAATGTAACCGAGGAAAAAAGCCTTAAAATTATCAAGATCTAATCGCTCTGTTGAACGCAATAAAGCAAAAAGTCCGGTGAGGTTCTTGGACCTTACCGGACTTTTAAGTTATTTTCAATAGGGACAATTTAAGTGGTTTCCCCTTCGGTTTTTACCACCAAACGGAAACCTTCGCCATGAATGTTCAATATTTCCACAACATCATCGCGTTTTAGATACTTGCGTAGTTTAGCGATGTACACATCCATACTACGGGAGGTAAAATAATTGTCGTCCCTCCATATTTTGGTCAGGGCCAGCTCACGCGGCATTAGGTCGTTCTCATGCAGTGCCAACAAACGTAACAATTCATTTTCCTTGGGGGAGAGTTTTATGGGCTCTTCGTCCATGTATTTTAGGAAACGTAATTTTGAATTCAAATGGAAATTCCCTATTTCAAATTCAAATTGCTTACTGTCGGCCAAAGTATTGGATGCTTTACGTTGCATTAACGCTTTAAGTTTCATCAAAAGCACTTCAGAATCAAAAGGCTTGTTCAAATAATCATCCGCACCAGCTTTATATCCTTTTAGGACATCTTCTTTCATGGTCTTGGCCGTCAAGAAAATAATAGGAACGTTCTCGTTTTTTTCACGGATTTCCTTAGCTAAGGTAAACCCATCCTTATAAGGCATCATAACATCCAAAATACAAACGTCATAATTATCCTTTTTGAACTTCTCAAAGCCCTCCATACCATTTTTAGCAAGAACAACGTCAAACTCGTTCATCTGCAAATAGTCTTTCAATACGATTCCAAAGTTTGGATCGTCCTCTACCAATAAAATTTTCTTGTTCTCCGTTTCCATGATTTTTATATTAAAGGTAATTTGATGTAAAAAGTGCTTCCTTTTCCTTTTTCACTTTCCACATAGACCTCACCTTGGTGATCATCAATTATTTTTTTTACGTAGGCCAGTCCAAGACCATGCCCCTTTACATTGTGTATATTTCCAGTATGTTCCCTATAAAACTTTTCAAAAACTTTTTTCAATACCGCCTTACTCATACCGGCACCTTGGTCTTGAATCTTAATAATGATATAATTCTTGGCAATCTCCGTAAACACATCAATTTTTGGTGCCTCGGGCGAATACTTGACCGCATTGTCCAAAATGTTTACGATAACGTTCGTAAAATGCATATCGTTGGCCAAAACATCCGTTCTGGATGCATCCAAATGGGTATTCACATAACCTCCCCTATCTTGTACAATAAGCTCTACATGTGCTACCGCATCGGTGATAATGTCGTGTGCATCTACCCTATCCTTACTAATGTCCAATTGATTTTTTTCCAATTTGGATATTCGCAATACATTTTCTACCTGCGCATGCATCCGTTTGTTCTCATCACGTATCATACCCAAATACCGCAATACTTTATCCTTATCCTCAATAGACTTTGGGTTTCTAATGGCCTCAACCGCTAAATTTATGGTTGCAATAGGCGTTTTAAACTCGTGCGTCATATTATTGATAAAGTCTGATTTAATCTCAGAAATCTGCTTTTGCTGTATCAACTGGTAAATAGCACTGGAATAGGCAACTACGATTACCAAAGTGAACAGTAAGGATAATATGGCCATAGTCATGATACTGCTCAACAAGAACTTCTTCTTTTTAGGAAAGGAAAGTAATAGGGAAAAATCCGTTTGTCCTTCGCTATCCCTAAAAATCGGCGTCTCATAAATGGTATTATCGGCAAACTTGAACTTTTTCGATTTTACCTTTGTTGGAAACCCCCGGCTATAAACCCCAAATTCATAATCGATGTCTATTCCCCTATTTTTAAGTTCCCTATTTAATAGTAGAACGATTTCTTGCTTGGAGACCCTGTCATGAATGGGTTTCTTTTTTGCCAATTCACTGAACAAATCATCAAACTGTGCTTTCTCCATGGAAGACAGCCCTCCAATTTTTTGAATTTTCTGTATGGGGGTCAACGCGTAGCGTTTACCGTCCAACCCAAAATCCTCTTTAAGGATGGTGGTAGTCCGTTTGCTTGTAAAATTTCTGATCGTGGTGTTATCATCACCATTTTCATTGTCAAAGAACAAAGATGAAATGCCATAATCTTCTTCCAAGATCCCATGTTGGTAAAACTTGATTTCATCAGAATTCAAATCACGGTCCACATAAAAAATACTGCTCACTTGGGATGATTTTGGCGTACCTACACTATCTACCAAGGCAGCCAATTGATCCGAATATTCTTTCCGTTCCCTGCTCTCTACCCTATCCGCAACCTTGTCCAAAACATCTTCTACGGCATTTGAGAATTGCTCCGTTTTATCTTCTACTGATTTCTGTATCCAATAGGCTTGTACAGAGATAATACCGACAAGGGAGAGACTCATCAAAATGACAAGAAGAACAAACCGCTTTTTGTTCATTGCAGTAAAATTAGAAATTTAACATTTAGCCCATTTATCGTTTAACCTAACCTTAACAAAAATGTTAAAATTTCAGTCTCGTTGGCTTTTTAACAGAAGTTCCCGGTGTATTTTAACAAGCTGCTCCTTAGTCGCTTCCAAGGTGTAGTTCTGTACCACATAATCGGCACGGGCAATTTTTATTTCATCCGGGAGTTGATGCTCCATTCGGCTTTCAACTTGTTCTTTAGTACTACCGTCCCTTTTCATAACTCGCTCTATCCTTGTACTTTGTGGAGCGGTTACCACTATTATGGCATCATAGTGACCAGTACTTTCATTTTCATAAATAAGGGCCGTTTCTTGGATGACATATACTGACTTTTGTGCGGAAACCCACTCCTTAAAATGTAACCTTACGGCTGGGTGCACAATTTGATTTAATTTTTCTAGTAGTCCGGAGTTGTTGAAAACCCGTTCGGAAATGTAACTTCTGTTTAAGTTTCCTCCTATGTAGGATTTTTCACCTAAAAGTTGGGTAATTTCCTTTCGGAGTAAGTTGGAACTAACCATTAGGGCTTTAGCAGCCTCATCGGAATTATAAACCGGTACTCCCAACTCCCTGAACATTTGGGCCACGGTGCTTTTACCACTTCCTATACCTCCGGTTAAACCAACAATCATAGACCTTCCAATACAAATTCAATTTCTTTTTGCACCATAACCGCCGAATAGGCTCCTTTTGGCGAAGAACCAAGATACAAGGGAATCATACTGGTCTTGGAGTCTGCTTGGCCGTAATCCGCAATGATCTCAAAATCTGAGGATTTGATTTCCTTTAGGTCTACTAATGACGCTTTACATACCAATTGCACCTCACTAGGGAACATCCTTATTACAAAACCTTTGGGTTGGTTTATAGCTTTTATAGGAATGGTAAACGCTTTCTCGGAGAATTGGACCACCTTGCCTCTAAGCGTGACTTTGGAAGTTAAAAGTTCCGTATTTTCCAAGTTTTGGGGTTTTACCAAATCCAGGGTTTGGGTAAAGTTGTCCTCAAGTGCCTCAAATACATGGGGAACGGTCATTATTTTTTCAATATGTTGGATTTCTTTGGATGGCCCCTTTACAACCGCAAATACGGGTTGTACCTGCAACTTTCCTTCCAGAATGTGATTCTGTTTTAAGTCCAACGTAATATTAGGGACGATTTCAACCTCTTTGGTAGACACCTCATATAAAGGCAAGTAAAGCTTTTCATTTTCTAATTCCAACAGAGAAATAGTGTTTGAAAGTTGACGTTCAAATTGGGGTTTTAAGGTTGTTTCCGACAAATAATAACCTTGGTCGTCCTTGTTTACTTTGGATAGGTTTACTTTCAAGATACCTTTACTTAATCCATATCCCAAAAACTTAAACCCAGTAGTACGTAATTTTAGACCAAGCTCATAAGGTTCCTTGGTATTGAGTAAAAGGGAATCTGGGAAATTGGTGAACTGCAACATAAAATTAGCCCTGGATTCATAGTCTTCGGATAACTGACTTATAGTCCACGCAAAAAACGAGCACAGCAAAAAGACGGCGAATACTTTTACCTTTCGTTGGTTTAGTCTACTAAAAATTCCTTTAAACACTGTTTTTTTGTTTCAATTATCGCGAAAAAAACAATTTTGGAAAAAGTTCCTTGGCTGTCTTTTTGCTAAAGTTAAGCAAGAAGGTAGACTTTAGGAAACCCAAACCATATCCAAAAAACTGAATACAGGTGGCAAGCACGGAAAGTAGTGCCACTATAAGGTTTTTATTGCGCCAAAGCGCCTCTACAAAAACAAAGGCCAAATAGCCCACATACCCGTATAGCAATACATAAAAGCCTTTGACCGCAAGCACTATAGCAAACAACAAACCTAGCAGGAACAAGGTAGGGAAGCAATAAGTAAGCTTGGCCGTATGGGGGTGCCATCGATTAAGAATGGGTCGCACCAATCCAAATTTATGGACTTGGGTATAAAAGCGTTTCCAATCGATTCTCCGTTTGTGATATACAAAGGCGTCCGAAAGTAAACTGCTGGAAAAACCTGCATCCCACAACCTAAAGGTAAGGTCCGGGTCTTCCCCCGGATGGATATTGCCAAAACCGCCTGTAGCTTCAAAAGCTGCTTTGGAAATGCCCATATTAAAACTTCTGGGCTGGAATTTGTTTACCGTCCTTTTTTTTCCTCGAATCCCACCAGTGGTCAAAAAGGAAGTCATGGTATGGTTAATGGCTTTCTGCACAGGGGTAAAAGATTCTTGTGCGGCATCCGGACCGCCATAAAAATCGACATAGTCTTTGGTAAGGGCTTGCGCTACCGTCTTTAAATACGCTTTTGGAAGCACACAGTCCGAATCCAAAATAATAAAATAGTTCCCCTTGGCTTTTTGCATTCCATAATTTCTGGAATTTCCAGGGCCCGTATTCTCTTTTTGATGGTATGATAAGTTCAATTGCGAACGATACCTGTTGACCACACTTTCCGCATCCTCCGTGGAGCCGTCTTCTATAATGACGACTTCAAAATTCCCATCATACTCCAAATGGGAAAGGCTTTGCAGCAATTCCTGCAATTCCTGCGGTCTATTATAGACGGGGACAATAAAGGAAAAATGGAGTGGTGTCATGGGTATAAATGCAAAAGCCACCCAAAGGATGGCTTTTTACTATTCGTATATTATATTATTCCGTAAACTCATCGATTACCTCTTGACTCACCCCGGTATTTGAAAACCCACCATCATGAAACAAGTTTTGCATCGTTACCTTTTTGGTAAGGTCGGAGAATAGGGACACCGTATAATCCGCACAGTCTTGGGCCGTGGCGTTCCCTAACGGCGACATTTTCTCCGCATAAGAGATAAAACCATCAAATCCTTTTACCCCTTGTCCGGCAGTTGTTGGGGTTGGGCTTTGGGAAATGGTATTTACGCGCACTTTCTTTTCCTTGCCAAAGAAATAGCCAAAACTACGGGCCACGGATTCTAAATAGGCCTTATTATCTGCCATATCATTATAATCCGGGAACGTTCGCTGCGCGGCCATATAAGTCAATGCTACGATACTCCCCCATTCGTTCATGGCATCGGCCTTATAAAGGGACTGCATCACTTTATGGAAAGACAATGCGGAAACATCCCAACCTTTGGTCGTAAAATCATATTTCTCATCCGTATAGGCCCTTCCTTTTCTAACATTGACGGACATTCCAATGGAATGCAATACAAAATCCAGTTTGCCTCCCAACAGCTCTACGGACTTACTGACCAAATTGTTCAAATCCTCTTCATTGGTAGCATCGGCAGGAATAATTTCTGAACCGGTTTTTTCGGCCAATACCTTTATTTGTCCCATTCTCATGGCAATGGGAGCATTTGTAAGTACAAAAGTCCCGCCTTCTTCATGGATACGTTCCGCCGTTTTCCATGCAATGGAATTTTCATCCAATGCGCCAAAAATGATTCCTCGTTTTCCTTTCAATAGATTATAAGCCATAGTATAGTATTGGTTTAAGCTGCAAAGATATCTAAAATTTGGGTTTTGAAACTATCCCTTTATCGTTACCACTAAGAAGTATAAAACCCCAAGGGGAAATCTAATGTCCTAAATACCCACTGCGTTTGCCGCAAGTGGTTTACTGTTTTTCCAAAAGCTCTTTGGCATGGGTAATCGCAGATTCAGAAAGGGATTTACCGCCAAGCATTTCCGCCAATTCGGCAATGCGTTCCTCTGGATTAAGTTTACGCATGGAAGTGCTGGTAGATGCGCCTAGGGTTTCTTTGTATACTTTAAACTGGGACGCCCCCCTAGCTGCAACTTGTGGTAAATGGGTAATGGAGAACACTTGCATGTGTTGGCCCATCTGTTGCATAATCTCTCCCATTTTGTTGGATATTTCACCGGATACCCCAGTATCAATCTCATCGAACATCAATGTTGGTAGACTTTCATAGCTTGCAAGAATCGCTTTGATGCTCAGCATAATTCTTGAAAGTTCCCCGCCAGAAGCAACCTTCTTTAATTCACCATGGGTTCCCCCCTTATTTGCCGAAAAAAGAAAACTAAGGTCATCCTTTCCATTGGATTTAAAATCCGTGGAGGCGTTCACCTTAATTTCAAAAGTTGCCGATGCCATCCCAAGATGGGTCAATTGGGTTTCCAAACTTTGTTTTAATTGGGGAAGGATCTTAGTTCTCTTTTCCCGTATGGAATTGGCAATGGTGTCTAATGCAGTTTCCTGCTCCTCTAGTGCCTTTCTTTTTGTTTGGATGTTATCTGTTAGGTTAAGGGAAACATCCACCTTTTCTGCGAGCTCTTCTTTGATGGTCGTGAGTTCTGAAACCTTGGTTGCCTGATGCTTTTTAAAGAGATCGTGCAGCATTTGTAACTGGTCATTGACTTCCGTCAACCGCTGGGGGTTCACGCTTACATCCTCTCCCAAATCCTGTAGTTCGGTGGCAATATCCGCAAGTTCCAAGGCTATGGATTGAACACGGTCATTTAGATTTTGGTATTGTTTTCCAAAACCACGTAACCTTTGTGAAGTCTGTTGCAACTGGGACAACCCGTTAAGGATGCCCAATTGTTCGTCGTTCATCAATTGATTTCCCTGTGCCAAGAGTTCCAAAAGTTGTTCTACATTGCTCAATTGCTCTTGTTCTTCCTCCAAAGCCTCTAAAATCCCCTCTTTTAAGGGTGCCTTTTCAAGTTCTTCCAGCAGAAAACTGTTGTAATCCAATTCCTTGGTAGCCGTAGCCTCATAAGCAAGGAGGTCTTCCAGTTCTTTTTGAAGCGTTTTGTAGCTGCTTAATTGTTGGGAATACCGCTCCAACAATGCCGCGTTGCCGCCAATGGCATCAATCACCCGAAACTGAAATTCCTGTTCCGTCAATTGCATGGTTTGGTGTTGGGAATGCACATCGACCAATCGGGTTCCTAAACTGGAAAGGATATCCAAAGTTACGGGCGTATCGTTTATAAATGCGCGGGATTTACCACTAGGCAGAATTTCCCTTCTTAGAATGGATTGGTCGTCATAATCCAAATCACGCTGTTCAAAAAACGTTTGCAATCCGTAAGCACCTACATCAAATTGTGCTTCAATAATGCATTTGGCCGTTGTATCCTTAAGTGAGGAAAGGTCTGCCCGTTTTCCCAAAACCAGGGACAAGCCCCCTAAAAGAATAGATTTACCAGCTCCTGTTTCTCCTGTAATGGTAGTGAAACCGGCCTCAAAAGATACCTCTAGGGCATCGATAAGCGCGTAATTCGTAATACTTAATTTGGTGAGCAATTCCTAAGGTTTTGGAAAAGCAAAGATATAGGTAAAAAGGATAGGAAATCAATAGGTAATTTCACTCCAAATATTGGAATAGAAGGGTGCTATATTGTTTAAGGTTTCCTTTAGTTTAACGATATCCACCTTGGGACCATCAGAAAAAATACTTTGTATCTCCTCTGCCTTGGCATCAAAAAAAGTTTGTATCAAAAAGGCATTGGGTCGACGTTTGATCAGTGTTTCGAACAAACGTAAACTCCCTGCAATAACTTGTTTTCCATTGCTGTTATTATCCGCCATAACATCCATACCTTTTCTGTGATAATTATACATGGCGATACGATACTCCCGGAAGGTATTGGACAAGAGGTCATCTATCAAATCAAAACGTGTACGGTTTTGTTGGGCCGTCTGTGTCCAACCAGAAAAACTGGTTCCCTGGGCCTGGGTTACTATATTCTGGGCCAATCGGTAATATTCATCGCCTCCCTGTTGGGAAAAGGTATCAGCATCTAAACCTATGATGACATACACGTAATAGGCCAAGACCCCAACGAGATTGGAATCAAAGGAATTTGGGTTATAGACCAAGGGTTCAAACTCTTGATATTCAAAATCAAAGGAATTGTCTTTATAGTTAAAAACAGGGGTGTCGTAAGCAGTATTGTACACCGGCCTTGAGGATTGGACTTGGATGTTGGCCCCAAACCTATTGGAACCATCGAAGTCCGTTATGGTAATGAACATTCTGGCATTGATCCGTTCATTCTCTTTAAAAATCCGATTCGTCCATTTGCTTTTGTTCACAAAATCATTGAGGGACCTTTCCAATGTCTTGAAGATCTGCTGATTGGTTTGGTTCACCTGATCGGAATTCACCGTAATCTCGCAAGTCAATTCCTGCGCCTGCAATGCAAAGGAAAAAATGGAAAAAACAAAAATAACAAGAAGATTACGCATACTTTCTTTTAATGATTTCTGTCCAAATATCTTGGGCGACTTCAGCTTTCATCTTTACATCAAACGCTGTAACCTGTAAATTCTTGTCTATAAAGCTTACTTTATTGGTGCCACTGCCAAAGCCCGCCCCTTTATCGTTAAGGGAGTTCAATACAATGGCATCCAAATTTTTGCGTTTCAGCTTGCCTTTGGCATTCTCCAACTCGTTCTCCGTTTCCATGGCAAAACCAACCAAAAATTGCTGTTCCTTACCTTTTCCAAGAGAAGCCAAAATATCTTGGGTACGTTCCAATTCCAGATGGATATCCCCATCTGAGGTTTTCTTTATTTTTTGTTCCGATATCACTTTAGGCCTATAATCCGCTACAGCGGCAGCACTTATGGCTACGGAAACTTTGGAGAAATGTTCATGAACGGCCTCATACATTTCCTGGGCCGTTCCTACCCGGATCAGTTCAATGGAGGTGTGGTCGCTGTCCAATGCGGTGGGTCCGGAAACCAAAATGACTTTTGCCCCTAGTTCTGCCGCCACTGTGGCCAAGGCAAATCCCATAGTACCCGAAGAACGGTTGCCTAAAAAACGTACGGGATCCAAGGGTTCATAGGTAGGTCCGGCAGTAATCAATACCGTTTCCCCTTGCAACGGCATCCCGGTCGATAAATGGTCTTGTAAAAAAGTTATGATATTTTCCGGCTCTGCCATACGTCCTTCTCCATGGAGGCCACTCGCCAACTCACCGGACTCTGCGGGAATCATAACATTGCCATAGGACTCTAGCGCATCCAAAGATTTTTTTGTGGAAGCGTGCTTATACATATCCAAATCCATAGCTGGTGCAAAATACACCGGGCACTTGGCGGATAGGTAGGTGGCAATCAGTAAATTATCGCAAGTACCGTTGGCCATTTTGGACAAGGTATTCGCCGTAGCCGGGGCCACAAGCATGATATCTGCCCACAACCCGAGTTCTACATGATTGTTCCAAGACAAGCTACCATCTTCCTCATTGATGAAATCTTGGGAAACCGGATTCTTTGATAAGGTAGAAAGCGTAAGGGGGGCAACAAAAGAACTGGCGCTAGATGTCATTACTATTTTGACATTTGCGCCAGCTTTTATCAATAAACGCGTTAAAAAGGTAGTCTTGTAAGCAGCAATCCCCCCGGTTACACCTAAAAGGATATTTTTTCCGCTTAGCATATTACGCGTCTTTCTCTGTGTTTCTGTAATAAATTTTATCTTCTAACCACTCATGCACCGCTAAAGCATGCGGCTTAGGAAGTTTTTCATAAAACTTGGAAACTTCAATCTGTTCCTTGTTTTCAAAAACTTCTTCCAAGCTATCACTATAGGTTGCAAATTCCTCTAGCTTTTCCAACAATTCTTTTTTGATTTCAGAATTGATTTGGATCGCTCTTTTAGCAGCTATGGAAATTGCTTCATAAATGTTTTCCGTTTTTACGTCAAACTCATTTTTATCATGGGTTACGGTAGTTACGGGAGCATTGGTATTCTTTAAATCATTCATAAGGTACTGCTTAATTTATTTGGACAAAGCCTTGGCTTGGTTCATCTCTTTTTTTATTTTCTTTCCTAAGTTCTCTACTTTCTTGGAAAACTTACTGTCCGGATAGGATTTCATCATAGCATCATAATACGTCTTTGCTTCTTCATAACGTCCTATCCTTTTTTGGAACGTACTGTTGTCCGCAAGGTTGACCGCAGCTTTGATCCTATAGAAATAGGCATCCTCGCGATAGATAGATCCGGGGTTATCTGCAATAAAATTATTTAAGGCCGCTAAGGCAGAAACTAGGATAGGGAAGTTAAATTCGCCTATCTTATCAAACTGCTTGGCAATCTCTATTTCCTTTTTTTGTTTTTTTCTAGTCAATTCCTGTGCCATTTCATTGGCTTCCGCAAAGTATTCGGAATCTGGGTAGGTATTGATAAAGTTTTGGAGCTTGGCCAAGGCCTTATCCGTATCCGTCTGGTCCAAGGAATAGTTAGGGGATAATTTATAGTAGCTTTTTGCTTCTAGAAAAATGGCTTCCTGCAATTTGTCACTCTGCGGGTAGGATTTTACAAAACGCTCAAACTGATAGCCCGAAAGGTAGAAACTACCTGCCTTAAAATAGGAATCTGCAAAAAAGAACATGACCCGTTCCCCTTGGGGTTTTCCTACATATTTGGGGACAATTTGTTCAAACAGGCGCGTAGCCCGTTTGTAATCACCTTCTTTATAATATTTTTCGGCCAAATCATATTTAGCCTTAATATCCTCATTCTTCAGCACTTTTTGGTACTCGTTACATGAGGTAACTAAAAAAAGTACACACAAAACAACAATGGGAAACGTTCGCTTTCTAAAAAACATCCTGCAAAATTAATGATTCTAAGCCGAATTCAAAATTAATACCAAAAATAAAATTATGGCAGTCAGGAGTTAAGACCTATGTATTTGGGCAAAATTTAACGTTGCTTACGCAGATACGTAATCAAAAGCATTTAAAAAATCCTTTATTTTTTGACGTAATCCGTCGGTGGCCCTGATCAATGGTAACCTCACATATCCTTGTATAAGACCTAGATGTTCAAAAACCGTTTTGATGCCCGCAGGGTTACCTTCTTCAAAAATAAGTTGCATGCCATTGAGCAAGGATTGGTGTATTTCGTACGCTTTTTCAGAATCCCCTTGAAGTCCAAGGTTGATCATGGTAGAAAACGCCTTGGGCAAGCCTTGACCCAATACTGAAATTACACCGGAACCACCTGCTAAAACCGTCGCCAATGCGGTAAAATCGTCGCCGGAAATCAAATGGAAATTCGCTGGCTTCTGTTGTAGGATCTGGTCTATTTGTCCCATATCCCCACAGGCTTCCTTAATCCCAACGATATTGTCAAAATCCGTTGCCAAGCGCAATGTCGTCTCCGGTAGCATATTACTACCGGTTCTCGACGGTACATTGTATAGTATAATAGGTAAGGGCGATGCTTTTGAAAGAGTGGCAAAGTGTTGGTAAATACCTTCTTGCGTGGGTTTGTTGTAAGCTGGCGAAACGGATAACACGGCACTATAATCCATAAAATCCATTGACTGCAGTTCATTGACCAACGCAGCGGTGTTGTTGCCGCCAACACCAAGAACCAATGGAAGGCGACCGGCATTGACCAAGGACACCGTTTGCATGACCAACTTTTTTTCATCTTTGGTCAGCGTAACGGATTCTCCGGTAGTACCTAAAACGACCAAATAGTCTACCCCACCGGCAATAGTATGCTCAATAACTTGGGTTAGCCCGTGTACGTCAACTTCCCCGTTCTTATCAAAGGGAGTGACCAATGCAACTCCTGTACCCAACCAATTTTCCATCATTCAATTTCGTTTAAAACTTTCAAATACTTTTTCAATTCTTCTTTGAATGTGGAGAAATCGTTCAACTCCGTGTTAAGGATCAAATCGTTTATTTTGGCATCCACTTCTGGAAAACCAACACGAAGCCTAGCATTGGTCTTCGCGCTCATTAGCTTTAATAACAAACGATCTTCTTTAAAGTAATTAATGAGTACATCATATTCCCTTGCCAAAAATTCGCTAACGTCACCATTCTCAATACCTCCGTTCCAGCCTAGGTCCTTATCCGTAAAGAAAGGAATGGAGAAAAGGGTGTGCTTGTCAACGCCTCTTTTGTACCCAATAATTTGGATAGCATTGGGCTGTAGGGAAAAATCCTTTCTCAACTCATTAAAAATTTCAGCATTGGCATAGTTATCCATATCTACTATGCAGGCAATACTGTGAACACCTTTTCGTTTTGAATCCGGTTTAGGTTTGTTAAGCTCATCCTCTAGATACTTAAGACCAGACTTTGCCTTAAACTTGTCTTGGATTACTCTAAACACCATAAAATCTTTCCATTTTCACAAATGTACTTAATATCCCTTCACATTCAATTCAAAGATAATTACTATCATACTTTTAAAAATGCAACAATATGTTTTATTTATAACAATGTATTTTAAGACTTCTTATATTTCCTTTCCACTTGTAATGCAATTCATACAAAATCTAGATACAACCATACATTCTCGTATGGAACTTACAGCATAACATCGGAATTTAAAGGAACAATCTATTGGTATACTTTGATACGTTACACATGGCAAGAAGAACCCAACTCAGTTTTGCGACCTTTAATTTATTGAACCTTAATTTACCCTTAAGGGCCATCTATAATGATACCGACGGTTGGGACCAACCTACCTATGAAAGAAAACTAGAATGGTCTGCCAACGTATTAAAGCGAACCAAGGCCAAGGTTTGGGGTTTTCAAGAATTATGGCATGCAGATGCTTTAACGGAACTCTTTGACCGTGCCGGGCTTACCAATGACTATGATTTACTATTGCCACCGGGGCATAACGGGGATTCCATCGTCTGCGCTGCCGCGGTAGAAAAAGGGCTGCTGGACAGCGATCCTGTTTGGTTGACGGATTTTCCGGAAAAAATGATACTACAAAGTTCCGGTGATGATCCACAAACCCCGGATATCAATGTAACGATTTCGAAATTTTCAAGACCTACGCTAAAATTCAAGATCAAGCCCCGCTCCAACGGAAAAGCCATTTCCGTATACGTGGCCCATTTAAAATCCAAGGCACCAACGCGGCTTTTTAGGGAAGGCTGGTACCGGGACGAACCGGACTACTACAAAAAACACCAATCTAGTTTAGGGTATACCATTTCTACCATAAGACGTTCCGCGGAGGCTGCTGCTTTACGGATGTTTATAGTGGATGAGTTAAAAAATACGGATGTGCCCGTGGTGGTGCTCGGTGATTTAAACGATAGCCAATTGAGCAATACCCTGAATATTTTGACCGGACAACCCACCTATTTGGTGTCCGGCATAAAAGGAGGAACCGATGATGGACTGTATTCCGTGGCCACCTTGCAAGAATACCGAAGTTTACGGGATGTCTATTATACCCATATTTTTAAGAACATCAAGGAGTCCTTGGATCATATTTTGGTATCGCAAGAGTTTTATGACGCTTCTAAAAAGCGGCTATGGACCTATAAAGGCATGGAAATCATTAACGACCACCTTAATCAAAAAGACCATAAGACTACCGGAACTACGG
Organism: uncultured Croceitalea sp.; assembly: GCA_937959125.1. Lineage (GTDB taxonomy): Bacteria > Bacteroidota > Bacteroidia > Flavobacteriales > Flavobacteriaceae > Croceitalea. Next base: position 1,879 of record CALGQU010000099.1, on the reverse strand, counting down.
ACCATGGCGTAGTTAAGGCTACTTTTGAATACCGGCCTATTTAACTAGCTCTTTAGCTAACTTGGTTCCGTTATCCGCAATGTATTTTAGGGTCATATATAATCGTTCTTAATTAAAATATCCGACAGGATGCCGCAACTTGTTCAGCATGAGGTAATCCCAAAAAACCATCATTTTTTAATCCGCTGGTGGTTAAGATAGAATTAACCTGCTATGGGATTGGGAATGTGCCAAGATTTTCTAACTTGGAAGCATGAAAATATACCTCGCTATTCCCTTTTTTCTGTTGGCCTACTTGATGACCCTTACAACCACCGCTCAGACCGATGCTTTTTATCATCCAGAAGCTACTACGGTAGATTATGGGAATTTGGACAACTGGGCCGCCCATCCCAATAAAAGGGACAATGCGGACCGTATACCAGCTACCGATGGTCTGGCCCCAAAAAATTTAAAGGCGGACGTGTTTTTTATACACCCCACCATTTATACCAAAAAAGGGAGGCGTTTGCCATGGAACCCCAGTATCCAGGATTCCGTATTGAACGAACAAGTGGATAATTCCACCATCCTATTCCAAGCTAGTGCTTTTAATGCCGCTGGCCGCGTTTTTGCACCCCGATACCGGCAAGCGCATCTTTCTGCGTACACCACTGCGGATAGTCTGGGCTCCAAAAAAGCGTTTGCCTTTGCTTATGCCGATGTAAAAAAAGCTTTTGAACACTATTTGACCTATTACAACAATGGGCGTCCCGTTATCATTGCCAGCCATAGCCAAGGCACCACCCATGCGGGACCTTTGATCAAGGAATTTTTTGATGGTACACAGCTACAACAACAATTGGTCGTAGCCTATCTGATAGGGCTACCGGTTCCAAAGGATTATTTTAATTCTATCTACCCTTGTGAGGATGAAAGTGGATTGAATTGTACCATTTCTTGGCGCACCTTTAAGCGGGATTTTGCTCCAGAGGATAGCCCCTTGGGAGATGATATCCTGGTGACCAATCCCTTAAACTGGAAACTGGACACCACCTATGTCCATAAAAATTTTAATAAAGGGGCCGTTATCCGGGATTTTGGGAGAGTGCTTCGTAAACGGGTGGATGCCCAAGTGCATAACGGTATCCTTTGGGCCTCCAAACCCCGTTTCCCATGGAGTTTTTTGTTACGACGTAAAAACTACCATATTGCGGATATCAATTTCTACTATATGAATATCAGGGAAAATGCAAGGCTACGGGTGGATAAATGGTTGGAGGCTAGGAATTGATTTTATTGAGAAAATGGTACGCTATTTGTTCATAGTTTTGGGTAACCAAAACCAAGCAATATGTCCGTGCGATTTCTGACCGTCTCATTCCTCTTATTTTGTTTTGCCCTAAATGCCCAAAATGATTTTGGCATTAAAATCCCAAAAGACTATTATCAACAGGAGAAGGAATGTACTAGAATGCGTACGATCTTTCAAAACAAGCCAAAAGAGATTGGTTTTAGCGTCCATAGAGACCACAAAAACACCTTATTCTTGAGGTTTAACAACAAAGAATGGCTTAAAAATTTATTTGTAAATCCATACGATGGTATTACAGTAGACATTGTAAATAAGAAAAAATTTGCATGTAATGCCGGACCTATTGAAACGCAGATAAGGGGACAACTTTTAAAACCTATTTATGGAAATATCTTTAAAAAAAATATAGAGACAATTCAAACAGGATTTTACCAGGTTAAATTGGGGCAACTACCGGAAAAACTTGCCGATCAAGAGCTTGAATTTAATATGGTCTTTTTAAGCAACCGCAATTTATGCCGCTATCAAACTACCTATAATATACAATCCTATAATTATCAATTGTTGGATATGGGAATGTACTTA
>CALGQU010000098.1 GCA_937959125.1 uncultured Croceitalea sp. | reverse complement strand
GTGGGAAGAAGTAGCTTTAGAAGGTTCTTGGTTCCCAGATGCTTTTGTAGGTACTATGGCTTCTTTAATGCGATATGCAGAAGGTTCTTCAGAAGAACTTCCCACAAGTGTTGAAGACGTGGCACACTCCATGGCCATTGTTGAAGCCGCTTATGAATCCAACAATATTGGGGGGATACCACCAAACTACAACATTTAAAAATTTATATGAATATGATCGCAACGCAGTACGATGGGAACAAAACATTTTCCGTTGTAGAAAAGAAAATTGAAAGTCCGGAACAAGGAGAGGTGAGAATAAAAGTAGCCTATGCAGGGGTCTGCGGTACCGATGTACATATCTACCACGGGATGATGGACAAAAGAGTTTCCATACCCCAAACTATTGGCCATGAAATGTCTGGAATTATAGATGCCATAGGAAACGATGTAGAAGGATTTGCAAAAGGGGACAAAGTGGTGGTAAGGCCCTTGGATGACCGTAAAGCGAAGGCATCGGACAAAGGTTTCAACCACATTTGCGAAGAACTTAAATTTATTGGGATAGACAGTCCCGGGGCCATGCAACAATATTGGAACGTGCCCGCCTTTACGCTTCACAAGCTTAAAGAAAATACCGATCTAAAATTGGCTTCCCTAATAGAACCGTTAGCCGTTGCCACCCATGATGTCAGATTAAGTGCATTACGGTCCGGGGAAACCGCTGTTATTTTAGGAGGAGGTCCCATTGGTCTTCTTGTAGCATTGGTCGCAAAAGAAACAGGGGCCAATGTCATTGTTTCAGAAGTCAATGAAAATAGAATTGCCAAAGCCAAGGAGCTTGGATTGCATGTGGTGAATCCACTTAAGTTGGACTTGACCAATTATGTAAAGGAACAAACAGAAGCTAGACTGGCCGATGTGGTGTTTGAAGTAGCTGGCGTTCAACCCACGTTGGACATCATGACAGATGTGGCCGGAATACGGGGAAGAATTGTAATGGTGGCCATTCACGGTCAACCCAAACCCGTGGATTTATTCAAGTTTTTCTGGAAAGAACTAAAATTAATCGGGGCCCGCGTTTACGAAAAAGAGGATTATGAAAAGGCCATTGCCTTGATTACCGCCAATGAGTTGCCCTTTAAACTTTTGATTACGGATGTACAACCCTTATCAAACATTCAGCAAGTATTTAAAAATATTGACAATAACCCGGACGGAATGAAAATCCTTATGGATTGTCAATTGTGATAAAAATCTAAAAAAACAATGGGTATTTTAAACAAATTCAATTTAGAAGGGAAAACCGCTTTGGTAACGGGTTGCAAGCGTGGTATTGGAAAAGCTATGGCCATAGGTTTGGCAGAAGCGGGAGCCAATATCATAGGCGTTTCCGCGTCTTTGGAGTTAACGGCTAGTGATGTGTCAAAAGAAGTGGAGGCCAGAGGTAAAACTTTTAGTGCCTACCAATGTGATTTTTCAGATCGGAAAGCCTTGTATGCGTTTATTGAACAGGTAAAAACCGATTGTGCCAAAATAGATATTTTGGTCAACAATGCTGGTACCATATTGCGTGCTCCGGCAGTTGAACATACAGATGATCTATGGGACAAGGTGATCGAAGTAAACCAGAACGCGCAGTTTATCTTAACGAGGGAGCTAGGAAAAGAAATGGTGGAAAGAGGTGAGGGCAAAATTATTTTCACCGCTTCATTATTAACGTTCCAAGGAGGAATCACCGTTCCTGGCTATGCAGCAAGTAAGGGGGCCATTGGACAGATGACCATGGCTTTTGCCAATGAATGGGCAGGAAAGGGTGTTAATGTAAATGCGATTGCCCCAGGATATATTGCCACTGACAATACCGAGGCCTTACGGAACGATCCCGCTAGGGCAGCATCCATACTCTCACGTATTCCATCCGGTAGGTGGGGAAATCCTGATGATTTTGCCGGTCCAACCGTATTTCTGGCATCTGAAGCTGCGGCATATATGAACGGATCTATAGTCCTGGTAGACGGTGGGTGGATGGGTAGGTAAAACCAATTAAAATATGAACTATGCATATTAAACCCCAATATTACGAGGATTATGAAGTGGGCCAAAAGAGGGAAACCTTGGGCCGTACGATCACGGAAACGGATTTTGTTGTACACGCAGGGCATACAGGTGATTTTTTTCCGCATCATATGGATGCGGAATGGTGCGCCTCCCAACCCTTTAAACAACGTATTGCCCATGGTACATTGACCTTTTCCGTTGGTATTGGAATGACAGCGACCGAAATAAATCCCGTAGCATTCTCCAAAGGTTATGATAGATTACGCTTTGTTAAACCAGTACATATTGGGGATACGATTAAGGTAATGGTAACCATAAGCGATAAAAAAGAATCAAAACATGCCCATTTAGGGCAAGTGAACGAACATGTAGAAATCCTAAATCAAAAAAACGAACTGGTTTTGGTCTGTGATCATATTTTGTTAGTGGAAAAAAAAGAGTATCCCAAGTGATACAACAAAAGTAAAAATGGATTCAAGAAGAAAAATATTATGAATAAAATTGTAGCGTTATCAAATAGGTTGGAAAAGTGTTATTCCGGTGCGGTATATGATGTCCTTAGAGCCATGGGCTATCCTAATCAAACCTTACCCAATACCATTCGTCCTTTGGATATTGATAAAAAATTGGCAGGACAGGTTTTTACGGTAAGTGGGCGTTATGACGACACCTTGGACCCCCATGAGACATTACTGCAATGGACGGCATTGTTGTCAAAAGCGCCTAAAGGAAGTGTAGTCATTTGCCAACCCAATGATGATACGCTTTCACATATGGGGGAATTGTCTTCGGAGACACTCCAGTTAAGGGGTATTAGGGGTTATATTGTTGACGGAGGTTGCAGGGATTCCAATTTTATCAATAAAATTGGATTTAAAGTATTTTGCAAATACTACACTCCTGTTGACATTGTAGGAAGGTGGGTAGCCGATAGTTTTGGGGAACCCATTATCATTGGTAATGTAAAAATAAAAACAGGGGATTATGTCATGGCCGACAGGGATGGGGTGGTAGTAATACCAGAACATATTTCAAAAGAAGCCATAGAAAAGGTAGAAGAAGTGCTAAAGACCGAAAGTCTGGTAAGAAAAGCTATTATGGATGGAGTGGACCCACAAGAAGCCTATTTAAAATATGGGAAGTTTTAAATCGTATAGATGCGACCATACCATGTGATGTTAAAAATTATGCTACCGCGATAAATTTTAACCCCTAATGATGTTGAATTTGAGTGGTTCAGTCTTCATTTGAAAATTGACAAAAAGAGTACACTACTTATTCATTTTTTCTTGGCAATACACCATTTTTCACCTCATTGGACCGCCCCTTGCTTTTTTGCAGGTGATATCTTTAAATTCAATTACCGCTTTTCAAGTGACAAGGGATATAGATTTTAGGAATCAAATCTTAGATACTGTAAAATAGGCTGTTTTTGGATTATCCTATGTTCTTGGAACTCGCACAAAACACTGTGCAATTATATCAGCTTTTGGCTGGATCGTAAATCAACAAACGCTTAGATAGTTCATTCGCCCGTTTATACGGAATAAAATTTTGGTCTGCCTGTGCCCAATATTTCATGGCTATGTTTAGATACTCACGGGCCTCCCGTTTATTTTCATCTTCTAAAATTTGGGCCATTCGATAATAATAAAAGGGTTCATCGGTCTTTTGGCCAATGGCCTTTTTTAAAATCCCTTTTGCCGTGGTGACATCCCCGTTTTTAAAGTAGATGTCCGCCAAGAAATAATTGACCCCTTCCAATAATTTTTCCAGCTTGCCAGAATCAGCTTCCAGAATGTTTAAACACCTATTATAGTCCCCACTTTTGTAGGCACTGATCAAGGTATAGTATTCCGTAAACCCATCGCCATAGGTCTTATAAAAGTCCCCACACTTAAGAAACTCTTCTTCCTTGAACAAGACCTTATAGTCCCTAAATAAATTGGCGGCCTGGATATTACAGGTATAGGCCAATACGGCTTGGGGTACGTAACGTTCCAATTGCGTGAGTAATTCGTCCGCTTTTTCCGGTTGGTTGGTAGAGAGGTACATATCACTCTTTACCATGAGCGTTCTGTTGAGCATGGCGTTCAATGGGACGCTTTGTATTCCCTGTTCCTCGTAATCCTTGTACACTTCCAAAGATTTGGAAATCTGCCCTTGCATTCGTAAAAAATAGCCTTTGATCCATAAAAAGTTAAGGCTGTCGGACAAGGTGGTCGCTTCCCTAATGCCCCTATCCACACGTTCCGTGGCACTTTTAATGTCTTGGTTTTTAAAATCCAAATAGGCCAATCTGGTCTGAACCACGGTATTCAATGGATCCATGGTCTCCTCTTCTATCAAAATTTCTTTGGCCTCTGTTATTTTTCCCTGTTTTTCATAGATATTGGCATATTTCATACGATCCTGTTCCCGATCTGGGAATTCCGTGCTGAATTGATTCAAGGTTTTTTCGGCCTCAATATAATCTTCGTTTTCAACCTGCAGATCATAGAGGGTTAGCAGTCCTTTTTCCACATTGCCTTTTGAAATAGCTTCCTTGATCAGAACTATGGTACTGTCCAACCCATAATTTGCCTTATAGAGCGGTAGCAAACGTTGATAGGGGCTAAACTCATAGGGAAACAACTTTCTACGCATTTCTTGGAGCTTAATAAAAGCGTCCATATTGTTCGTATATCCGTACAGGGTTTCTTTAAAATCGAACTGCATACGCTCTGGTAAGGAAGTCCCAAATTTCAAGGCATTTTTTGCTGATGCCAAGGCTTCGTCCCCTTTACCCATGCCATAGAGCGGGGTTGCGGTATAGTAGTGGCAGAGTGCACAAGTAGCGTCCAATGCTACGGATTTCTCTGCCAGAACCAATACGTCCTGTAAGGCCTGTGGGTCTTTGGCATAGGTGATACGTGATTGGGTGAGGTTTCTAAAGGCCTCCACATTTGCGGTAACCAATGCCGATGCCGGGAGCTCAATTTCATTATTCTTGGAAACCAAAGGGTTGGGGATGCCCTCATAAATTTGTTTTTTTATGGCATCAATGGCCATGTATGGATCCGCATTTTGGACACTAATGGGAAAAACACGTTTTCCGGTTTTAGCACTGTACAAATTTCCTTTAAATACATATTGTCCTTCCGTCAACTCATATGATATCCTGGTAAAATAGTCATTTCGCGATTTTTGGGCGATTTCACGTTGCATACCCACATTGGGAACGGTAAAGCCCGTAAGGCCCAGTTGGTCGTAAAATCGATGCAGCCCGTATTGCGAAAAGCTATAAAATTCCGGACGCTGATCTAAGTTCAAGGCCAAAAGATGGGAGAAGGCTACCCCCCACCAGTCTTGTTCCTCATCCCCAGTCAAGTTTTCAAATTGAAAACCGGCAATCGTTTTTATCTTTTTTAGAGAAGGGACTATAGCTTCCACTTCTTTACCCTCTTCATTGGTCACCATTACGATTTCCGATTCGCTTTCGCCACTTCCATTGAACAATAAGCCTCCCAATACAAAAGCCAAGAGTACGTTTCCAGCAATTAGAAATTTAGGCCATTTTACAGTGCCTTGTGACGTTTTGGGGTTTAATTGGTCGTTAAAATAAATCAGCGTTACTATGGCAGGGATTAAGGTAAACCACACCAGCAGGTACTTATCTACCAAGTACTCACTTAGGTTATAACGTGTAGTCAAAAATTCAACAAACTGCAACAAACCAAAACCTACGGCAAAATAAGTGCCTAGGTACTGGGGCATTTTCCTATCCCAAAGCCTTTGAAACCAAGATTTTTCGGTATTCGAATCCATAAATGTTTATATGGTACTAAGATATATAAAGTGCGTAATTAACAATAGCTTGTTTCTTTTTTAATGCAATATCCTAAGCCCATACTTGGGCATGTCTTATTTTTCCTTGTTCTTCTCCTCTATCCATTTGCCCATATATTTGGTGCTGGCCATACTTTGATGTTGTAGCAGCTGTCCGGTAAAATTCTTTTTGCGATGCCCATTTATGTTGCCGCAAAGATTTTTCAAATGATTGAAAAAGGCCTTGCCCAATTCTACTTTGGCATACAATTGATTGCAGATTTGTACACCCCTACCCTGTTTTTTACTCCATTTTACCTCATTTTGATACAATGTCACCGCCTTTTGGGCAAAATCTTCTGGGTCAGCTGCCACCTCTCCTGCCCAAGGCATACTTTTATGCATTCCTTCTATTCCTATGGGTGTGGTAACACTAGGGGTTCCATTTTGCATGCTTTGGGTAAGTTTTCCTTTAATCCCTGCACCGAAACGCAAAGGCGCCAAACTAATCCTATTTTGCTGTAATTCCCTATCCAAATTGGACACCCAACCTTTGATCAAAAACCCTTCTTTTGGGTTGTGCATTTCCACAAGTTGTTGTGGCAAATAGGCTCCGTAAATATGGAGGTTGGCATGACCAAGCTGTTCGCGGATCAACGGCCATATGTCGTTTTTTAGATAGCGAACGGCATCCACGTTTGGAGCATGTTTTCCGTTGCCAAAACAGATAAAATCCTTTCGCTCCGAAAAACTGGGCCATTGCCCTTGATGGGTCCCCGTAATTTCATCTAACAGAAAGGGCAAGTGATATAGCAATTCCGACGGTACCGAGACAGTCTTTTGCAGCCATTCCATTTCAAAGGTGGATACCAATATACTAAGATCGCAGCGGTAGATGCTGGCCACTTCCCGTTTGGTGATATCTTCTTGTAGCCAATGATCTTCTGTAAAACCTTGTTTCCTTTTATGGCAAACTTCACGGCTCTTTCGTAGTGAGTGAAGGTCTTCCGTATTCAGTATACGAATGGCATTTGGTGCGGCATTGGCAACCCGCCACCCAAATTGTTCTTCGACCATAAAGCGATCAAAAACCACTATTTGCGGTTGTAGCTCTTGGACAAAAACATCAAAACTGGAATCGTTCAATAGAATGGTCCCCATTGTAATTCCAAAGCTTTCCAAATCTTGCGAATAGGATGTTTTTGAAGCCGTTGAAACAAAAGTAACTTTATATCCTTCCCCTAAAAAAACCTGTAGTAATTGCATCATCCGTCCGCCTGCTGCCGTCGTCGCTGGCTCTGGCCACACATAACCTATGACTAGGAGTTTTGGGTGCTGGGTGTTCATTATGGTTTTTGGTTTCTAGTTTTGGAATTGGGGTTTCAAGTTGTTCTTTATATCCTCAAATGACCGCGCTATAACTTATTAACTTTTAACGCGTAACCCTTATTTTAAACTTCAAAACTACTCCTTACAATTGACTGCCTGCCCCAACTAATAACTTTTAACCCTTAAC
>CALGQU010000097.1 GCA_937959125.1 uncultured Croceitalea sp. | reverse complement strand
CCTTATCCGTGAGGATTTCCCAAAGTTGTTGGGGTTGGTCCTGGGTCTTTTTGCCTTCCAGGCAAAACTTATCCAATTTGAAAAATTCAACTTTAAGTTTTTGCTCATAGCGGGAATCTTTTTCCGTTTGGTTTTTTTGATGGCAGAACCTAACCTTTCCCAAGATTTTTACCGCTTTATTTGGGATGGGGAATTGATCAAGAACGGTATCAACCCCTATATCCATGTCCCTAACGACCTTATTGGACAACTCGATTTGCCCATTGCCAATGCACAAGCCTTATATGATGGTATGGGATCCCTTAGTGCCAGGCATTACAGCAATTACCCGCCATTGAATCAAATTCTTTTTACCCTGGCCGCGTTTTTTGGAGGTGGTAGTATCATGGGTTCTGTTATGGTCATGCGAATCTGTATCATAGGCGCCGATATAGGTATCCTCTATTTTGGAAGAAAATTACTCCAAAACTTGGGGAGCTCCAACCACGCTGTTTTTTGGTACTTCCTAAATCCGCTGGTCATCATAGAACTCACGGGAAACCTTCATTTTGAAGGGGTCATGCTGTTTTTCTTTATTTGGTCCATGTATCTTGTGTTTACCCAACGATGGAAACTGGCGGCACCCGTATATGCCCTGTCCATCCTCTTAAAACTGGTTCCATTGCTTTTTCTGCCCATGTTCCTTAAACATTTTGGCTTTAAAAAAAGCGTTTGGTTCTACGGGTTGATCGCCATTACCTGTCTTGCCTTTTTACTTCCGTTTTATTCCCCGGTTTTTATTTCGAATTATTCTAAAACCGTGGGGCTGTGGTTTTCCAATTTTGAGTTCAATGCCAGTATCTACAACTTGGCAAAGTATGTAGGCGTAACATATTTTGATGCCAAACCTTGGCTATTGGTCAAATCGTACGGTAGTTTGGTGCCAAAAGTGGTTCTTGCAATTGCTTTGGTATTGACCTTTTTTAGGAAGAACGAAAAGCCCAAGACCTTACTCACTTCCATGTTGGTTTTATTGACCAGCTACTATTTCTTATCCGCAACGGTCCACCCTTGGTATATTATCTTTTTACTGATCCTTGGTATTTTTTCAGGTTTTAAATACCCTTTGGTGTGGTCAGTCATGGTCGTACTAAGCTATTTTGCCTATTCCAATCCAGAATTTAGGGAGCACTTGGGGCTACTGGCCCTTGAATATTTTGTAGTTTTTGGCTATTTATACTATGAAATTGCAAAAAAACATAACATAACGCCCATCTTTCGTAAAAAATTGAACGCAAACTAGGCTTGTTCAAAATTCATTTATACATTTATCCCATAATGAACGAACAAAACTACATTACAATTCCTGTGAGTACTATTACTCCACGCCGTCCGTTCGCGCCCCGCCGCCGTCGCCCGTAAGGGTGCATATCTATTTTGGAATTAGGTGAGTCCAATTCCGCAAATTCTCCAAAACCTTTTCATTCATTTTTTATCAAAAACCATTAGCAATGGAAATTGTTATTGCTAACGAATCACATTTTAAGTACGCCCAGGTCATAAGCGATACCATTACCGACTCCGCCAAAGTACGGGGTACCGGAATAGCTCAGCGCACGCCGGAGTACATTATTAAACGTCTAGAAAACGGAAACGCCGTAATTGCTTTGGACGGCGAAACCTTTGCCGGATTCTGCTATATTGAAGTTTGGGGCAATAAAGGGTTTGTTGCCAATTCTGGGCTTATCGTACATCCGGACTATCGAGGCCAAGGCCTAGCCAAGAAAATCAAGGAAGCCATCTTTGAACTATCGCGAAAGAAATTCCCGGAAGCCAAGATTTTTGGCATTACCACCGGGCTTCCCGTAATGAAGATGAACTATGCCCTAGGTTACAAACCGGTCACTTTTTCTGAACTGACCGATGATCCAGATTTTTGGAAAGGCTGCCAAACCTGCAAAAATTTTGACATCCTTACCAGGACCGATCGTAAAATGTGTCTCTGTACGGGAATGCTTTATGATCCCGTCCAAAAAGAAAAAGAAAAGGAACAGTTGAACAGCAAAGCGTTTTCCAGGTTGAAACGAATCAAGGAAAATCTATTTCTAAAGAAAAAAACAAAATAAACCCGTCCTATCAGGCAGGCCATTTAGTCAATGTATAAGTGACGTATTCCAGCTTGTAAAGACATCGTTATCATTTAATTATGAAAAAATTAGTGCTCGCCTATAGCGGCGGTCTAGATACATCGTACTGTGCAAAATACCTCTCGCAAGAAGAAGGTTATGAAGTCCACGCCGTAAGTGTGAATACGGGCGGATTCTCATCGGAAGAAATCAATACCATCCAAGAAAAAGCCTTGGCCCTTGGCGCAAGCAGTTACACCTCTTTGGATGCCGTGGAAACCTTTTATGACAAGGTGGTCAAATACCTCATTTTTGGCAATGTGCTTCGTAACAATACCTATCCGCTTTCCGTTAGCGCAGAGCGCATTGTACAAGCCGTTGAAATTGTGGAGCACGCCAAAAAAATTGGCGCGGACTATATTGCCCATGGCAGTACCGGTGCGGGTAACGATCAGGTACGGTTTGATATGATTTTCCAGACCCTGGCCCCAAAAATTAAAATTATCACGCCCATAAGGGACAATAAATTGGCGCGGGAAGAAGAAATAGCCTACCTGCAAAAAAATGGGGTCGATTATTCTTGGGAAAAGGCCAAATACTCCATTAATAAAGGACTATGGGGGACTTCCGTTGGGGGTGATGAAACCCTTACCTCCCATCTGCCCTTGCCCGATAGCGCGTATCCCAGCCAACTACAAGAAAAAGAACCAAAGCAAGTAAAATTGACTTTTGAAAAAGGGGAATTGGTAGCCCTAGACGGTCAGAAAAATACGCCCGTGGCCAATATTGAACTGTTGGAACATATGGCTTCCAAATACGCCATAGGAAGGGACATCCACGTGGGGGACACCATTATTGGCATTAAGGGCAGGGTTGGATTTGAGGCCGCCGCCGCCCTAATTATCATTAAAGCCCACCACTTATTGGAGAAACATACCTTGAGCAAGTGGCAGCAGTACCAAAAAGAACAGCAGGGTAATTTTTATGGGATGCTTTTGCATGAGGGGAATTATTTGGATGAGGTCATGCGCAATATTGAGGCTTTCCTTACGGATACCCAGAAAAACGTTTCCGGTGATGTTTTTGTCAGTCTATATCCCTTCCAATTTAGATTGGATGGTATTGATTCACCCCACGATTTAATGAATGCCTCTTTTGGCAGTTATGGCGAAATGAACAAAGGTTGGACCGCCGATGACGCCAAGGGTTTTATTAAAATCCTGTCCAATCCTGGTAAAATTGCAAACCATGTCAACCCAAGTTAGGGTAAGGTAAACTGCGGCGTATCGAGAAGTCCGCATTCAAGACAACAAATAGAAAAAATAAACGCTTAGAAATGATTAAAACAGGAATTATAGGAGGCTCGGGTTATACAGGCGGGGAACTGATCCGAATATTGATCCACCATCCCGGGGCAGAAATTGATTTTGTCTACAGCACCACCCGGGCGGGAAAATCCATTACCACGGCGCATGCTGATTTAATTGGCAGTACCGACCTCGACTTTTCGGCAGAAATCAATCCCGAAGTCGATGTTGTTTTTCTTTGTTTGGGCCATGGAAATTCTTCCCAATTTTTAGAAGAACATCAATTTGCATCCCATACCAAAATCATTGATCTGAGCAATGATTTTAGGCTGAAAGACGATGCGCAGTTTAAAGGGCAAGATTTTGTGTATGGCCTTCCAGAACTCTACAAATCCGAGATTGAAGGAGCTAGTGCCATTGCCAATCCCGGATGTTTTGCCACCGCCATACAATTGGGGTTATTGCCCTTGGCAAGTGCCAATCTGTTGGGGAAAGACGTGCACGTTAATGCAGTGACCGGGAGTACCGGGGCCGGGGTAAAACCATCGGATACCACCCATTTTAGTTGGCGCAACAACAACGCCAGTTGGTACAAACCTTTTACCCACCAGCATTTAGGGGAAATTGGGGAAAGCCTGGCTTCTTTTGATCATACCGTAGGACAGCTGCACTTCCTTCCCAACAGGGGGAATTTTGCTCGGGGAATATTGGCCACGGCCTACACCCATTTTACAGGAAGTCTTGAAGAGGCCCAAGAATTGTATACCAATTTTTATAGCAATGCGGTATTTACCCATATCACGGCACAACCCATCCATCTTAAGCAAGTGGTCAATACCAACAATTGCCATATCCACTTGCATAAACATAAAGATGTGCTTTTGGTAACCTCCGCCATTGATAACCTATTAAAAGGAGCCTCAGGACAAGCGGTTCAAAATATGAACCTCATTTTCGGGTTTGAAGAGACCTTAGGATTGAATCTTAAGGGATCGGCATTTTAAATGAGTTCAATAACACATCAAAAAACAACAAAAAGCTACACATGAAAATAGCGATTATAGGGGCAGGAAATTTAGGATTGGCCATTGCAAAGGGAGTTTTGCACAGCAACGGGGCCACCACCATGTACTTGACCAAAAGGAACATTACAGAAATCAAGGATTTTGAAAAGTACGGCAATGTTACCGTAACCACCGATAATGTGGAAGCCGTCAAAAATTCGGATATTTTGATTTTTGCCGTGCAGCCAGGCCATTTTGAAGCCATTTTATACGACATCAAAGATCTATTGGGGGAAAACCACGTCCTTATGAGTACCATTACCGGTTTTGGCATCCAACAAATGGAGGCCATTGTGGGTGCGGACAAATACATTGTTCGGACGATGCCCAATACGGCCATTTCCGTAGGTAAATCCATGACCTGTATCTGTAGTAACGGTCTGGGAAAAAAGCGCATCGACCTGGCCAAGGCGGTTTTCAATAGAATGGGGCACTCTTTGGTGATACCGGAGGAACAGATGCAAGCGGCCACCGTTATTTGCGCCAGTGGTATCGCATTTTGGATGCGTTTGATCCGCGCCACTACGCAAGGGGCCATACAACTAGGGTTTGATGCCAAAGAAGCGCAAGAACTGGCCATGCATACCTGTAATGGTGCCGCCAGTTTATTGATAGAATCCGGTAGTCATCCGGAAGAGGAGATCGATAGGGTGACCACACCGCAAGGTTGTACGATTTCCGGACTGAACGAAATGGAACACCAAGGTTTGAGTTCTTCCCTAATTCGCGGGATAGTAACTTCCTTTAATAAGATAACCGAGATTAAAAAAAGCTAAGTGCAACCCTAATCGCGACCCAAGGACAATACGTTTTGCTTTTGGGACCGCATTTGAATTTTGATTATGAAATTATTTGACGTGTATCCGCTTTATGATGTAACCCCGGTTTCCGCCAAGGGGATTGAGGTTCTTGATGATAAAGGGCAGAAATACTTGGATTTCTATGGCGGTCACGCCGTAATTTCCATTGGCCATTCCCATCCGCATTATGTGGAGCGCCTAAAAGCGCAATTGGATCATATTGGCTTCTATAGCAATTCCATCAAAAATCCGCTTCAAAATGAACTTGCCACAAAAATTGGAGAGCTTTCCAATTGTGGGGACTATAATCTTTTTATGTGCAATTCCGGTGCGGAAGCCAACGAAAATGCATTAAAAATGGCCTCCTTCCATACAGGAAAATCTAAGGTCATTGCGTTTAACAATGCATTTCACGGGCGTACTTCTGCCGCTGTGGCCACTACGGACAACCCAAAAATAAATGCCCCGATCAACAAACAACAGGAGGTCACCTTTCTTGCCTTTGAAGATTTTGATGGGTTGGAAAAGGCCCTGCAAAGTGGGGAGTATTGTGCCGTAATCTTAGAAGCCATCCAAGGTGTGGGCGGATTGGATGAACCTAGCAGCGCATTCTACCAACATATTGCAAAGACCTGTAAAACTTATGGTGCCATGCTGATAGCGGACGAGGTTCAATCCGGTTTTGGACGTAGTGGATACTTTTTTGCTTTTCAACACCACACTTCGACTTCACCCGGTATCCGACCAGACATTATTTCCATTGCCAAAGGCATGGGCAACGGCTTTCCGGTAGGTGGGGTGTTGATCCATGAGTCCATTGAAGCGTCCTACGGGCTTTTGGGCACCACGTTTGGGGGCAACCATTTGGCTTGTGCTGCGACCATGGCGGTATTGGAAGTATTGGAAAAAGAAAACCTTATGGAAAACGCTGTCCTTTTAGGTGCCTATTTTTTGGAAAAAGCAAAGGAAGTTCAGCAAGTAAAAAAGGTAAAAGGACGGGGATTGATGTTAGGACTGGAGTTTGATTTTGCGGTTTCCGACTTACGAAAAAGATTGATTCATAACCAATACATGTTCACTGGTGGGTCCGCCAATAAAAATTTGCTTCGGTTTTTACCCGCATTAAACATCACCAAAGACAATATCAATGTATTTTTTGAAGCCTTAAAAGCCGAACTAGTATGAAAAATTACCTTTCCATAAACGATTTGGGCCATCTGTCTCAAGCGGTCGATGAGGCCATCCAGCTAAAAAAAGCACCCTATCACTTTAAAAGTTTAGGGGCTCAAAAGACCCTTTGTCTTTTGTTTTTTAACAATAGTCTGCGCACCCGCTTAAGCACCCAGAAAGCGGCCATGCATTTGGGTATGGAAGTCATGGTCATGAACTTTGGTAGTGAAGGTTGGCAATTGGAATTTGAGGACGGGACCATTATGGATCAAGGTAAGTCCGAACATATCAAAGAAGCCGCCCAAGTGGTTTCACAATTTGCGGATGTTGTTGCCATTAGGGCATTTGCCGGTTTACAGGATAAGGAAAAGGATGAAGCGGAAGTCGTTTTGAACGGTTTTGCGACTTACGCCAGTATCCCCGTAGTAAATATGGAAAGTTCGGTAGGTCATCCGCTACAGGCGTTGGCAGATGCCATTACCATTGCAGAGGAAAAGAAAAGTGCCAAACCAAAGGTCGTCCTCTCTTGGGCACCCCACCCAAAGGCTTTGCCCCATGCCGTGGCCAATTCCTTTGTGCAAATGATGCAACTGCAAGATGCGGACTTCGTAATTACCCATCCAAAAGGGTACGAGTTGGATCCTAAAATAACAAAGGACTGTAAAATTGTGCACGACCAAGAAAAGGCGCTGGAAAATGCGAACTTTGTCTATGTAAAGAATTGGAGTAGTTATTCCCATTATGGGCAAGTACTAACGTCCGATGAAAATTGGATGATGACCCAAGAAAAACTAGGAAACGCCAAGTTTATGCATTGCCTTCCGGTACGTAGGAATGTAGTGGTTGAAGATGCGGTTCTTGACGGCAACCAGAGTTTGGTCATTGAACAGGCCAATAACAGGACTTTTGCCGCACAATTGGTTTTAAAACGAATATTAACCTCCTAGCTCCAAAGGGAGTGTTAGGCACAATGGAAAACATGGTAGTAGCGCAATATGGCACAGCATAGTACAACTAAAAAGCACCTTTCCATCGTAAAAATTGGCGGCAACATCATTGAAAATGAGGCGGAACTTACCAATTTTCTAACGCTGTTTTCACAAATGAAGGGTCCCAAGATTTTGGTGCATGGTGGCGGTAAAAAAGCAAATCAGGTCTTAAAAAAAATGGGGCTTACCCCAAAAATGATCGATGGCCGTAGAATTACCGATGCCGACAGTTTGGATATTGCCATAATGGTCTATGGTGGATTGACCAATAAAAAAATAGTGGCGCAATTACAATCTTTAAGATGCAATGCCTTAGGCATGAGCGGTGCGGACGCCAATAGTATACAGGCCCATAAAAGGCCGGTTAAAGAGATCGATTATGGTTTTGCGGGGGACATTACGGGAATTTCCGCCCAGAACATCGGTGCCATTCTATCTATAGGGCTGACCCCCATATTCTGCGCTTTGACGCATGACCAAAAAGGGCAGCTGTTGAATACCAATGCAGATACCATTGCCTCTGAAATAGCGATTGGAATGAGCACTAACTTTGAAACTACCTTGTTTTACTGCTTTGAGTTGAATGGGGTACTTCATAATTTTGAGGATAAGAATTCGGTCATTCCTAGAATTGATAGCGAATCGTACTCCAACTTAATTTCGGAAGGTGTAATCGCAGATGGCATGTTGCCAAAAATGCACAATTGTTTTCATGCCTTAAAGCATGGTGTAAAAGAAGTTAGAATAGGCCATTTAGGCTTGTTCGATGAAAAAAATACAAACTATACAACTTTAGTCTTATGACGATTGATAAGGAAACCCTAGCACAAGAGGCCATTGCCCTGCTAAAGCAATTGATAGCCATACCCTCATTTTCCGAAGAGGAAGATGAAACGGCGGAAGCTATTGATGCTTGGCTTAAAAAACATGGGGTGGCCACCAAACGGCAATACAACAACATTTATGCCTTCAACAAATACTATGATGAAAGCAAACCCAATCTGTTGTTGAACTCCCACCACGATACTGTAAAACCAAATTCCGCCTATACCAAGGACCCCTTTCATCCACATGTAGAGAATGGCAAATTGTACGGTTTGGGGAGTAATGATGCCGGAGGGTGTCTCTGCTCCCTATTGGCAACTTTTGTTCATTTCTATGAGCGTAAGGACTTGCCATACAACATTATAATGTCTGCAACTGCGGAGGAAGAAGATGCGGGCGACAAGAGTATTTCCGCGCTGTTACCCATTCTTCCAGAAATTGAAGTGGCCATAGTGGGTGAGCCCACCCTTATGCAGTTGGCCATTGCGGAAAAAGGCTTGGTCGTTTTTGAAGGCAAGGTGGAAGGTACGCCGTCACATGCAGCGCATCCCAACGATAACAATTCCATTTATAATACCATTGAAGTACTGGAATGGTTTAAAAATTACACGTTTGATAAGGTTTCCGATGTTCTGGGTCCCGTAAAAATGACGGTCACCCAAATTAGTGCAGGTTCCCAGCATAATGTAGTACCCGGGCATGTGGATTTGGTCATCGACACCCGTGTAAACGATTGCTACACCAATGAAGAGGTGAATGCCATTTTACAAGCGGAAGCGCCATGTAAACTGACACCGCGCTCCTTGAACCTCAGCAGCTCGGCCATTGACATCAACCATCCCTTGGTACAATCTGGGATTGCCATTGGCCGTGAAACCTATGGTTCCCCAACGCTTTCCGACCAAGCGGAGTTAAGTTGCCAGTCCTTAAAACTAGGTCCTGGGGACAGCACCCGCTCCCACTCTGCCAACGAGTTTATCTATGTAAAGGAAATTGAAGAAGGCGTAGGGTTGTATATCGATATTTTGGAAGGATTCTTAGGATAAAAACGGATTGTCCGTTCGAGCGGAGTCGAGAACAAGAACCACATCTCGACTCCGCTCGATGTGACACATAATAAGCTAACTATGAAACTCTGGGACAAAGGCTTTAGTACCAATAAAAAAATAGACCACTTTACCGTGGGCAATGACCGCGAACTGGATTTGGTTTTGGCAAAATACGATGTCATCGCCTCCCAAGCCCATGCCAAAATGTTAGGGCAGACCGGGTTGATTACCCAAGAGGAAGCCCAATTGCTGGTGAAAGAATTGGACGGTATTGCCAAGTCCATCAAAAAGGATGAATTCACCATTGAGGATAGTTTTGAGGACATGCACTCCAAGATAGAGTTCCTCCTTATTGAAAAACTGGGGGATACAGGAAAAAAAATCCATACGGCACGTTCCAGGAACGATCAGGTGTTGGTAGCCATGCACCTGTATTTAAAACAGGAACTCACGGAAATAACAGAAGAGGTAAAAACTCTTTTTGACTTGCTTTTAAAACTGGCCAAAAAGCACCAAAAAGTACTATTGCCGGGCTATACCCACCTACAGATTGCTATGCCTTCTTCCTTTGGATTGTGGTTTTCCGCCTATGCGGAAAGTTTGATTGACGACCTCTATTTTATTAATGCCGCCTATAAAGTTGCCGACCAGAATCCGTTAGGGAGTGCAGCGGGTTATGGGAGTTCCTTCCCCATTGACCGAAGTTTTACCACTAAAGAAATGGGGTTTGAGGCCCTAAAGTATAATGTGGTGGCTGCCCAAATGGGGCGCGGAAAGGTAGAAAAAGCGGCTGCCTTTGGTATGGCAAGCATTGCATCTACCCTTTCCAAACTGGCCATGGACATTACGCTCTACATGAGCCAGAATTTTGATTTTATTTCTTTTCCGGATGAGTTGACGACGGGAAGTAGCATTATGCCCCACAAGAAAAACCCGGACGTTTTTGAGCTGATACGTGCCAAATGCAATAAGATCCAGGGGATTCCCAACCAACTTACCCTGATTACCAATAATCTGCCCAGTGGCTATCACCGTGATCTGCAATTGGTCAAAGAAAATATTGTCCCTGCCATACAGGACATGAAAGCCAGCATTGCTTTAATGACGTTTAGTTTAAAGGAAGTAAAGGTCAATACTACTGTTTTGGATGACCCCAAATACGACTACCTCTTTAGTGTGGATACCTTGAACGAGATGGTCAAAAACGGCATGCCTTTTAGGGACGCTTATAAGACTATGGGCAAAGCCATTGAAAATGGCAATTTTAAACCCAAAAAAGACATCAAACATACCCATGAGGGTAGTTTGGGAAATCTTTGTTTGGAGGATATTAAGGCTAAAATGGCGCAATTGTAAGAGCCCTTTACAAATGAATATTTATAAAGGGCTGTTCCTTACTTAAGGTATGTTTCTATCAAAATCTTTTTTTGGCATACATGGTAGTGAATACTTAGAACGTTACTTCGAGCACCCGCCTGCCGGACGGGCAGGCAGTCGAGAATTTATAGAGATGAGGTCTCCACAAGCAGTTAAGAGGAATACAAGTACTACGATAAAACAACTTCCTGCTTTCATGTTTCCTTATTCTCTGGTGCCAACTTTAACGTAAGGACTATCGCCCGGAAATCCATGGCAAAATGCATCTGCGTCCCATTTGCCTTCAATGCGTTCCCATTCACAAGAATCTGGGTTACAGCTAAAAATGAGATTGCTCCACCATACCCTATTGCATTTTGGATACACATATTTATTGTAGGCTCCTTCCTTTATTTTTATGATTTCACCAGCTTTAGCCACGGGCAATCGGAATTCCGCCCAAGAATGATCACTTTGTGTCCTAAAAGTTTTCTCCGCACAATTACAGGCTTCTCCCTGGATACTGGCAACGGTCCACATAGCGCTCCACCAACCGGGTTCAATTTCCCCTAGGTCCAAGGACCCGTTTTGATTGTGCAGAAAAGTACCCTTCCAACGGTTTTTGATCCGCACAAAAGTGGTTCCCGCTACGGGCTCCAGCACCCACATGGCACTCCACCAACCGGGTTGGATCTCCCCTAGTTCAACCCCTTCATACTGACTGTGGACATAGGTGCCTTTCCAGCGATTTTTAATTCGGACAAAAGTGGTCCCTTCCACTGGTTCTATGACCCACATAGCACTCCACCAACCGGTTTGGATCTCCCCTAACTCGACCCCGTCATATTGACTGTGTAGAAATGCGCTAGTCCACCTATTGGATATGCGATCATAATTTACCGTTGCTTCTTGTGCATACAGACTGTTGGACTGTAATAAGAATGCAACACCTAGGAATATACCCATCCATAGGTTCTTTCTTACTAAACGTTTCATTGAATTTTTCATGATTCTGATTTTTAATGTGTTGTTCTCATACTAATAAAAGTCAATATCCTTGGACGGTGTTTGAAGCCTAAATCCGTTGTCCAAGGGTTTTACCTTACACCTACCTTAACATAGAGGCTATTTCCTGGGGACCCATGGCAGAGTGCGTCTGCATCCCAATTGCCGCGGTCCTTTACCCAGGTGCAGGTTCTTGGATCGCATCTGAAAGTCAGATCGGTCCATGTTACCCTATTGCATTTGGGAAACACGTATTTATTATACGCACCGCCTTTAATCTTAATAACCTGACCTACGATTGCCGGGGGCATCCTAAATTCTGCCCAAGAATGATCGCTCTGCGTTCTAAAAGTTTTTCCCAAACAGCTACAGGGCTCTTCTTCTGGATCATTTTCCGCTTCTGATACACTTGCAAAGGTCCACATGGCACTCCACCAACCGGGTTGGACCTCTCCCAATTCCAATTTTCCATTTTGATTGTGCAGATACGCACCTGTCCAGCGGTTCTTGATCCGTTTAAAAGTGGTCCCTTCAACCGTTTCCAATTCCCACATGGCACTCCACCAGCCGGGTTGGACCTCTCCCATTTCTATCTTACGATATTCATTGTGCAGATACTCATCTGTCCAACGGTTCTTGATCCGTTTAAAAGTGGTCCCTTCAACCGTTTCCAATTCCCACATGGCACTCCACCAACCGGGTTGTACCTCCCCCAAATCTATCTGACGATATTCATTGTGCAGAAATGCCTTGGTCCATCTATTGGAGATCCGGTCAAAGCTTGTCTCTTGTGCTTGCAATCCATACCCCTGTAATAAGAAGGTCATCCCTATCAGTACTACAACCAATGGTTGTCTTTTCAATAATTTCTTAATAGTATTTTTCATCTGAAGTAATTTTAAATTGTTTTTATCTGGTTCCTACTTTAAGATAAGGGCTGCTCCCCGCAGATCCATGGCAAAGCGCGTCTGCATCCCAATTACCCTGTACCTTAACCCAAGCGCAAGCTTTAGGGTCACAGCTAAAGATCAAATCGTTCCACCAGACCCTATTGCATTTTGGAAAGACATACTTGTTATAAGCCCCGCCTTTTATTTTTATGATCTGTCCTTTTTTTGCGGCTGGCATTCTAAATTCTGCCCAAGAATGTGCGCTTTGCACTT
Organism: uncultured Croceitalea sp.; assembly: GCA_937959125.1. GTDB lineage: Bacteria > Bacteroidota > Bacteroidia > Flavobacteriales > Flavobacteriaceae > Croceitalea. The sequence continues at coordinate 1,376 of CALGQU010000097.1, read as the reverse complement.
TAAAGGTCTTAGCCTTACAATTACAGGCTTGCTCTTGCCTAAGGGCTTCTTCTGCCTTTCGTTTTTCTTCCTCTAAGCGTTGGCGTCTTTCCGCTTCTATTTGGGCCAATCGTTCCCGTTCTATTGCTGCAAGCCGCTCCCGTTCCACTGCGGCTAGGCTGTCCGCTATTGCTTGTTGCCGTTGCAACTGGGATACCCGCAATAAGCTATCGGCCTCCCTGGCCAATCTGGCCTGTTCTTCCCGTTGTGCTTTTTCTGCAGCAATACGGGTTTCTTCTTCCTTAAACTTTCGTTCTTGTTCTTCCCTGGCCTTATTCGATAGGCTTTCTACGGTTTCAAGTTCCCTTTCTACCGTGGTACCCGTATCTGCGGTTGGTTCCGCTTGTTTCTTTTTACATCCTACAGAAAATAAGACTACCCCAAGGGCTACTACAATTCCCATTCTTTTAAAATTTGTTCTCATGTCTTTTTGATTTATTTGTTAAACTTCAGTTACTTTCTGGAATAGCTTAGCCATATAAAAGCCCCTCCTGCCCCGGCATTAAGATCCTTGTCCATCAGCGTCCAATCTTGGCGTTGTACTTTATCACCAAAGGCAATATCTACTTCTGTAATGGGGTCCCCTTCTAGCCTCTTTCTGCTCATGAACATATAGATGTACTTTCCACCCGCTTCACGATTTACATCGCATAGTCCGTTTTTATCCTGTCGGCTGCAGGCTAGAGGGCTGTAATTCCTAGGCATACGGACTTGTTTTTCATCATCCAGAATCACCTTGATACCGGTAATGGGTTTCCCCATGGAGGGGTCCTTGGTGTAACAGAGGTAAATAAAATCCCCTCCTGCATCTTTATTTAAATCCCGCGCTATTTTGGTATATCCCTTGGGTGGTGGACCCTCGCCATACAGCAAGAGTAATCCCGTTATGGGTTGTGGTACTTGCCCCTCAAGTCTTTCCAGCTCCCTTTGGTAGGCTTCTTCCCTTAAGCGCTCTTCACGTTCCCTTTCCAAGGCAGCCATGCGTTCGCGTTCAGCTGCTGCACTACTGTCCGCATTTGCTTGTGCTAGGTGCAGTTCCAACGCACTTTGAACACTATCCGCAGCCCTCGCCAATCGTTGTTTCTCTTTACGGAGTTCCTTTTCCCTAGCCGATCTGGCAGCATCTTCATATCTCTTTTTTTGCTGTTCGTCCCTTGCATTTTTAGAAAGTAATTCCGTATCATCATCGGAAGAATCTTCCTTGCTTTTATCGGAACACGCCATAAAGGCGGACAACATAATGATAGCCAGTAGCAAGGGCTTGGGTGAATATGAAGTTTTCATAAACGGGTTGGCTTAATTGGTTATTGATTCCCTTTGACCAAAAGGCCCTTGTC